>NZ_JBHXNB010000025.1:0-57301 GCF_042720095.1 Rhodococcus sp. NPDC058505 | reverse complement strand
CCCCGCCGACTCCGCCGCGCCCTCGACGCCCGCGACTGCGGCTGCGCCTACCCAGGATGCGGCCGACCCACCGCCTGGACCGACGCCCACCATATTCATCACTGGGCCAACGGAGGCGAAACGAAACTGTCGAACCTGGTGCTGCTCTGCCGCTTTCACCACCGATATATCCACAAAGGCAAATGGACTGTGTACATCGGAGACGATGGCCATCCGTGGTTCACACCCCCACACTGGATCGACCCCGACCGGAAACCCATCCCGGCACACAATCGAAGACAGTTGCTGTTCAGCACCTGAAACACCCTGAAACACAATAGAACCACGGAGCCGCCGAGGCCACGACCGGATAGGTCGCGGCCTGGGCGGCTGCCCGTCCGAACGCCGCACCAGCGCAGGTCGGCGCGTGCGGCACCACGGGAAGTCCGTTTCGGTGCGCTACCACGGTGTGGAGGCGTCCAACTGCCTTACCGACGCCAGCACACCTCGACCACCGTCCCACTCGCCGACCAGCGTGGGTCCGTCCGGATCCGCATCCACCGGTTGATGGTGCACAACGACTTCGATCCTGCCCGCGCCGATGATGGTGCTACCACCGTGATCCGCGACGCTGACCCGCGTGACGGCGGGAGCCTCGGCTCCGCCGGCCCCGCTGCCCCGGACACGAACCGTGCTGGCGATCCTTCTCGGCTCAGCATCATCGACGTGGATGTACTGCTCGGCCTCGCGGCCACCGCCGTAGACAACGACGAGCAGTTGCTGCACGTAGACAGGGTCGGTTGTCGCGTCATAGACGTAGCGGCGCCCGAGCACCGAATGATCCATCTCCCCGATCAGCCGCGCGCCGACCAGCGGCGTCGAACGATAGGTCATCGGTACCTGATGGATGACGTCGTCGGCGCCGCGCACCAGGTGCGTCTCCACACCGACTTCACCCGCCGGATCGTCAAACCGGAATGCACCAACCCGCTCCAAGGCGGGCGCGGCACCGACACCGAAGTGCGCGCGCGGCAGCCAGTTTCGGATCAGGTCGATCTTGGTGGGAGACAACTCTGCGTCATACAGAAGGGCCATGCCACCGATCGTAGCGACGACGCCACCGGCGCGCCCGCCGCGAACCCCGCGGTGCGGCCTTGCCACCTCCGAACCGCGCCGTACGCTATCCGCCTTCCTCGCCGCCCGCCTGTGCCTCGACCGCTCGGGTCATGTCGGCAAGGAATCGGTCGACGACCGCGCGGTCCTCGACGCTGTACCCACCGATCACGGCCGTCGCGTTGGCGATCACCGGACCGAAGAACGACCAGCCGAGTTCCACGGCATGCGGGGTGACGTCGACGCGGACCCGTCGCCGGTCCCGCTCGTCCCTGGTCCTCCGCACGAGCCCCGCCCGCTCCATCCGATCAACCAGTGCGGTCACCGACGCCGAATTGAGGTGCAGCTGTTCGCGCAGCCACGTCGGGGTCGCGGCCCGCCCGGCACGGCGGGCATCGAGCAGGCAGATCAGGGCGCGGACGTCGGTGGCGTGCAACCCGTTCACCCGCGCGAACTCGGCACCGATCAGGTGTAGTTCGACCATCAACGCGCGCAGTCGGTGGACGGTGCCGAGCGGGTCCTCACCGCGCACCGGGTTCTCGTCGGCCTTGCTGCCGGTGTCCATCCGCAACTCCAGGTGTCGACAACTCGATGCCGACACCCTACTATCTCGACAACCAAAGTATCTCGATTCATCGAGCTATCTAAGGAGTGGCCGTGCGCACGTTCGCCGACTTCACCGCCAGCGTCGAGGGCGCCGCCTTCCGGCGCGCCTACGACCGCGTACTCGGAAAGTGGCCCGTCGAGGTGACCAGCACCGACGTGGAGTCCCGGTTCGGCACCACCCGGGTGCACTCCTGTGGCCGCGCGGATGCCCCACCCGTCGTGTTGCTGCCCGGTGCGGGCGCGACCTCCACGGTGTGGTTCGCGAACGTGGCCGCTCTCGCCGAGAACCACCGGGTCCACGCGCTCGACCTGCTCGGCGACGCGGGATGCAGCACCGCGCACGGCGACCCGATGCGCACCGCCGACGACCTACTGTCCTGGTTGCACGCCGTCACCACCGGACTTGGCCTCGACACATTCCGCCTCGTCGGGCATTCGTACGGCGCGATGATCGCACTCGCCTTCGCGCTCCACCGCCCGGACCGGGTCTCGACCCTCGTTCTGCTCGACCCCACGTCGTGTTTCGCGGGATTCCGCTTCCGGTACCTCGCCCGCGCCGCACCGATCCTGCTGCGCCCCACCGAGACCCGGGAACGCGCCTTCATCCGCTGGGAGACCGACGCGGCGCCGATCGACGACGATTGGCTCACCCTCCTCGCCCTCGGCGCCGAGCACTTTCCGACATCGAGGACCATCGTCCCGAAACGGCCCCGCCGCGCCGCGCTCGCCGAGTCCCCGGTGGACACAACCGTGATCCTCGCGGCCGACAGCAAGGCACACCGCAGCGGCCGACTTGCGACCACGATCTCGACGACCATGCCGCGGGCCCACGTCACGGTCCTGGACGGCGCCACCCACCACACCCTGCCGATGACCCCCGCGGACACCCTCAACGCCGCACTGATCCGCGCGCTCGGCCGGACCACCTGATCGGGAAGGATCGACCCCGCCTACCGGGGCCGATCCTTCCGTCCGGTCGCGTCACCGCTTGCGGGCGGCGTACCAGTCGATCAGGTCGGGTGCGTCGACGGCGCTGCGATCGACGATCCGGGACGGATCCCCGCCCTGCAGGATCCGCTTGAGCGGCACCTCGAGCTTCTTCCCGGTGCGGGTGTGCGGGATGCCGGGCGCGGCGAGGACCTCGTCGGGGACGTGCCGCGGCGACACCTGGTCTCGCACCGCGCCGCGGATCCGCTCGCGGAGCGCGTCGTCGAGTTCCACCCCCTCGGCGAGGACGACGAACAGCGGCATCCAGTATCCGCCGTCGGTCCCCTCGACGCCGAGTACGAGCGCCTCCGCCACCTCGGGCAGCCCCTCGACGGCCTGATAGATGTCGGCGCTGCCCATTCGAATACCGTTGCGGTTCAATGTGGAATCCGAACGTCCGTGTACCACGACACTGCCCCGGTCGGTGATCGTGATCCAGTCCCCGTGCCGCCACACCCCCGGATAGTCGGCGAAGTAGGCGTCCCGGTAGCGCGCACCGTCGGCGTCGTTCCAGAACGACACCGGCATCGACGGCATCGGGCGGGTCACCACCAGCTCCCCGACCGCGCCCCGCACCGACCCCCCATTCTCGTCGAACGCGTCGAGGGCGACCCCGAGGTACGGCACCGACAGCTCACCCGGCCACACCGGCACCGTCCGGACGCCACCGGCGAACGCCGTCACCACATCGGTTCCACCACTGATCGAGAACACCGGCACCGTCTCGCCGACGTTCTCGGACAGCCACATCGACGACGACGGCGGCAGCGCGGAGCCGGTGATCCCCACCGACCGCAACGCGGACAGGTCGTGCGCGTCCCGGGGCACCACACCGGCCTTCGCGCACCCGAGCAGATAGCCGGGACTGGTGCCGAGCATCGTCGCACGAGTGCGGGACGCCAACTCCCACAACGCGTCCGGCGCCGGGTACGACGGGCTGCCGTCGTAACAGACGATGGTCGCACCGACCAGCAGCGCCGCGACCTGGAAGTTCCACATCATCCAGCTGGGGCTGGTGTACCAGAACAGGGTGTCGGCGGCGCCGATGTCGTTCTGCAGCGCCAATGACTTCAGATGCTCGAGCACCACACCACCGTGACCGTGCACGATGCCCTTCGGCAGCCCGGTGGTGCCGCTGGAGAACACCACCCACAGCGGATGGTCGAATGGGACGTCGACCGGATCCAGCGGCGCCGCCCCGGCGGTCGCCTCGGCCCAGCACAGCACGGCCCCCGGCGGCGGCGGGCCCGCGGGCTCCGCCGACTCGTCGTCGGCCGCGCCGCCGAGGTGCGGGGTGCGGACCGTCAGGCGCAGCGTCGGCAGTCCGGCGCGGAGGTCCGCGACCTCGGCGTCGCGTCGGTGCACCGTGCCGCCGAACCGGTACCCGTCCGCGACGATCAACGCGACCGGGTCCAGCTGCCCGAGCCGGGCCAGGGCGGCGGGTGCGGAGTAGTCCTGACCGCACGCCGCCCACACCGCGCCCAGGCTCGCGGTCGCGAGGAACGCGATCACCGCTTCCGGAATGTTGGGCAGATACCCGACGACCCGATCCCCCTGGCCGACGCCGTGTGCCTTCAACGTGGCCGCCAGCGCACCGACCTGCCGCCGCAGTTCCGCCCAGGACACCGAGGTGTCGGCGACACCCTCCCCGGAGTAGCGGATCGCCGGCCTGCGCCGCGTCTCGTGCCGCAACGCCTGCCGGGTGTAGTTCAGCCGCACGTCCGGGAACCAGCGGGCGCCGGGCATCGTGTCATCGACGAGGGCCGGGCCGGGCTGCGTCGGCGACTGGACCTCGAAGTACTCCCACACCGAGAGCCAGAAGTCGTCGAGGTCGTCGACGGACCACCGCCACAGGGTCGGGTAGTCGGGCAACCGGACACCCCATCGTCCCTCCGCCCACGAGGCGAAGTCGGTGACGCGTGCCCCCTCGACGTCCTCGTCCGACGGAACCCACTGCGGCCCCGTCGAGTGGTCCCCCGCTGCGTGTGGTCCCGTCATCGTCACTCGACCTCCTGATCACCCGCCCGACGCACGATCCGCTCGGCGTGCCGGAACACCGGGGCGTCCACCATCTTGCCCTCGAAGGTGAACACGCCGCGCTCCGCACCCGCAGCGGCGAGCAGCCTGCGCGCCCAGTCGAGGTCATCCCGTGTCGGCGCGTACGCCTGCCGCACCACCGGGACCTGGCTCGGGTGGATCGACACCTTGGCGTCGAACCCGACCGCGACGGCGTCGTCCGCCTCGGCCCGCAGGCCGGTGAGATCACCGATGTCGAGGTACACCGCATCGAGGGCGAGCCTGCCGTGCGCCTTCGCGGCGAGCAGCGACACCGACCTGGCGTGCCGTGCCACGTCCCGGTAGGTGCCGTCGGCGCGGCGGCTGGAGTTCCCGCCGAGCGCGGCGACCAGGTCCTCGGCGCCCCACATCACGCCGATCGCGTTGGCGACCTGCACCGATTCGGTGACGGTCAGCACGCCGAGCGGGGACTCGATCAGCGCGATCACCTGCCTCGGCGCCAGCGACCGCACCTGGTCCGCGGACTCGCACTTGGGGAGCATCACCCGCGGATAGTTCGTCGATAGCAGCGCCTCCAGGTCGAGCCGCTGGTCGTCGGTGCCGTGCGCGTTGATCCGGACGACGGTCCGCCGCGGGTCGAGCGGGGTGTCGATCAGGGCACGCCTGGCCGCCTCCCGGTCACCGGGCGCGACGCCGTCCTCGAGGTCGAGGATCACCACGTCCGCCGCGGCGGCGGCCTTCGCGAACCGCTCCGGCCGGTCGGCCGGGCAGAACAGCCAGGCGGGCCCCGGGGGGCTCCACTCCGTCATTGCTCCCCCTCCGGGCGCATCCGGACCATCGTGGTGCGGACCGCGGTGGCGACGACGTCGCCGTGCTGGTTTCGGGCGGTGTGCGCGAAGGTCACGATGCCCTCACCGGGCCTGCTCCTCGACGCCCGCTTGTCGACGATCACGGTCTCCGCGTACATCGTGTCGCCGTGGAACAGCGGCATCGGGAACGCGACCTCGGAGAACCCGAGGTTGCCGACGATGGTGCCCTGCGTCAGCTGCGCCACCGACAGGCCAACGAGGGTGGACAGGGTGAACATCGAGTTCACCAGTCGAGCGTTGAACGGCGGCAGCGCGTCGGCGAACGCGGCGTCGAGGTGCAGCGCCTGGGTGTTCATCGTCAGCGTGGTGAACAGGACATTGTCGGACTCGGTGACGGTCCGGCCGGGCCGGTGCTCGTAGACGACGCCGGTCTCAAACTCCTCGAACCACAGGCCGCGCTGGACCACCCGGCGCGGCTGCGCGCCGCTCACAGCCCCGCCTCCCGCGCGATCAGCATCAGCTGCACCTCGGTGGTGCCCTCGCCGATCTCGAGGATCTTGCTGTCCCGGTAGTGCCGGGCGACGGTGTACTCGTTCATGAAGCCGTAGCCGCCGAAGATCTGCGTCGCATCGCGGGCGTTGTCCATCGCGGCCTCGCTGGCGACCAGCTTCGCGATCGACGCCTGCTTCTTGAACGGCTTGCCGGACAGCATCAACGCGGCCGCGTCGTAGTAGGCGGTGCGGGCGGTGTGTGCGCGGGCCTCCATCCGGGCGATCTTGAACGCGATCGCCTGGTTGGCCCCGATCGGGTGCCCGAACGCCTCCCGCTCCTTCGCGTACTTCACCGACTCGTCGACGCAGCCCTGCGCGGCGCCGACGGACAACGCCGCGATCGCGATCCGGCCCTCGTCGAGGATCCGCAGGAAGTTGGCGTAGCCGCGACCGCGTTCGCCGAGCAGGTTCGCTCGCGGGACCCGCACGTCGTCGAAGGACAGCGGGTGGGTGTCGGAGGCGTTCCAGCCGACCTTGTTGTAGGCGGGTTCGGCGGTGAACCCCGGCGTGTTGGCGGGCACCAGGATCGTCGAGATCTCCTTCTTGCCATTGTCCTTCACCCCGGTGACCGCGGTGACGGTGACCAGGGTCGTGATGTCCGTTCCGGAGTTGGTGATGAACTGCTTGTTGCCGTTGATCACCCAGCTGTCGCCGTCCTCGCGGGCGGTGGTGCGGGTGCCGCCGGCGTCGCTCCCTGCGCCGGGCTCGGTCAACCCGAACGCGGCCAGGCTGCGGCCACTCGTCAACTGCGGCAACCACTCCTGCTTCTGGGCGTCGTTGCCGAACCGGTACACCGGCATCGCGCCGAGCGACACCCCGGCCTCGAGGGTGATGGCGACCGACTGGTCGACCTTGCCGAGTTCCTCAAGCGCCAGGCACAGCGCGAAGTAGTCGCCGCCCTGGCCGCCGTACTCCTCGGGGAACGGCAGACCGAACAGGCCGAGGTCCGCCATCCCGTCGATCACCTCGTACGGGAAGGTGTGGTTGGCGTCGTGCTCGGCGGCGACCGGCGCGACGACGGTCTGCGCGAAGTCGCGGACGGTCTTGGCGAGCTGCTCGTACTCGTCGGGCAGCGACCCGGTGGAGAGGTAGTCGGTCATTGCTCGTCAACCCTTCTCGTTCAATGCATTCGGGATCACTCGTGCCAGCAGTTGATCGACCTTCACCTGGTCGCCCGCGGCAGCAAACACCTCGACGGTTCCGTCGATCGGTGCGGTCAGTGCGTGTTCCATCTTCATTGCCTCGACAACGACGATCGTGGTTCCCGCGGTGACCGCGGCCCCGGAGTCGACGCCGACCGCGATCACGGCCCCGGGCATCGGGCTGGTCAGCTCCGCCTCCCCGGCGTGCGCGTCGCCAGTGCGGACGTTGACCTCCGCGACCTCGCGGACCATCACGACCCCCGACGACGACGCCAGCCACAGGTGTCCGTCGTTGGCGGCAGCCCGGTACGTCGCACTGCGCCCGTCCACCACCACACGCAGCAGTCCGCCGTCCAACGATGCGGTCAGGGAACGGGTTTCACCGTCCTCAAGCGACACCTCGGCGAGGTCGGGGCGACCGGTGATGCGCACGTGCTCGGTGCGCGTTGCGGTGGCGAGCCGGATGCCGGTGGGCGCTGCGCCGCCGACCCGCCATCCGGTCGGCACCGACCACGGGTCGGCCGGGCCCTGCGGCCACCGGGTCAACCAGCGGTACACGCCGGCCGCGACGACCTGATCGTCGGTGGCGTCGGGGGGGAGGTAGTCGTCGACCCTGCGGTCGAGCAGGCCGGTGTCGAGGTTGCCCGCGCGCACGTCGGGGTCGGCGAGCAGGAACCGGGCGAAGTCGATGTTGGTGACGACACCGAGGATCGCGGTCCGCGCGAGGGCACGGTCGAGGCCGCGCAGCGCCGTCGCACGGTCCGGGCCGTGCACGATCACCTTCGAGAGCATCGGGTCGTAGTCGCTGCCGACCACCGTGCCGACCCGCAGGCCGGAATCCACCCGCACCCCGGGGCCGCTCGGCTCGACGAGGTCGACGACGGTGCCGCCGGTCGGCAGGAAGCCGCGGGCCGGGTCCTCGGCGTAGACGCGGGCCTCGATCGCGTGCCCGGTCATCGTGACGGCGTCCTGGCCGAGTGTCAGCTTCTCCCCTGCCGCGACCCGCAGCTGCCATTCGACCAGGTCGACGCCGGTGACCATCTCGGTGACCGGGTGCTCGACCTGCAGCCGGGTGTTCATCTCCATGAAGAAGAACTCGTCCGGACGGTCCGCGGAGACGATGAACTCGACGGTGCCGACGCCCGCGTAGTCGACGCTGCGGGCCGTGTTGCACGCCGCAGCGCCGATCCGGGCCCGGGTCGCGGCGTCCAGCAGCGGTGACGGCGCCTCCTCGATGACCTTCTGGTGTCGGCGCTGCAGGCTGCACTCGCGTTCACCGAGGTGGATCACGTTCCCGTGGATGTCGGCGAGGACCTGCACCTCGATGTGCCTTGGCCGCAGCACGAATCGTTCCAGGAATAGGGTGTCGTCGCCGAACGCGGACGCCGCCTCCCGGCGCGCACTGGCCAGCGCCGCGGGCAGGTCCGCGGGATCCTCCACCAGCCGCATGCCCTTGCCGCCGCCGCCCGCGGACGGTTTCACCAGCACCGGGTAGCCGACCTCGCCGGCGGCGTCGATCAGTTCGGAGTCGGTCAGGCCCGGCCTCGCGATGCCCGGCACCACGGGCACATCGAACGCGGCGACCGCGTTCTTGGCGGTGATCTTGTCGCCCATCACCTCGATGGCGTGCGCGGACGGTCCGAGGAACGCGATGCCCGCCTGCTCCAGTGCCGCCGCGAATGCCGCGTTCTCGGAGAGAAATCCGTAGCCCGGGTGCACGGCCTGCGCGCCGGTCCGCAGCGCCGCGTCGACCACCTTCCCGATGTCGAGGTAGCTCTCCCTGGCCTGCGCCGGGCCGAGCCGCACCGCGGTATCCGCCTCGTGGACGTGCCTGGCGTCGATGTCGGCGTCGCTGTAGACGGCGACCGAGCGAATCCCCATCGCGCGCAGGGTGCGGATCACCCGGACCGCGATCTCGCCGCGGTTGGCGACAAGGACGGTGCGGAACGCGCCCGCGGTGTCGGAAGATGGTGCCGTCGTCATCATTTCGCTCACAGTCATGTCGCTCACATCCGGAAGACGCCGTAGGAGACGGGCTCGATCGGCGCGTTCGCACACACCGACAGGGCCAGTCCGAGAACAGTTCTGGTGTCGGCCGGGTCGATGATGCCGTCGTCCCACAGCCGGGCGGTCGAGTAGTAGGGGTTGCCCTGCGCCTCGTACTGGGCACGAATCGCGTCCGGGTCGCTGCCGGAGCCGACGGTGCCGAGCACCGACGCCGCCTGCTCGCCGCCCATCACCGAGATCCGCGCGTTCGGCCACATCCACAGGAACCGGGGCGAGTACGCCCGCCCACACATCGAGTAGTTGCCCGCGCCGTAGGAGCCGCCGATCACGACGGTCAGCTTCGGTACCCGCGCACAGGCGACGGCGGTGACCATCTTCGCGCCGTGCTTGGCGATGCCGCCCGCCTCGTAGTCGCGGCCGACCATGAAGCCGGCGATGTTCTGCAGGAACACCAGCGGGATGGACCGCTTGTCGCACAACTCGATGAAATGCGCGCCCTTCATGGCGGATTCGGCGAACAGGACGCCGTTGTTGGCGACGATGCCGACCGGGTGGCCGTGGATCCGCGCGAAACCGGTGACCAGTGTCTTGCCGTATTCGGCCTTGAACTCCTGGAAGCTGGTGCCGTCGCGGTGGTCGGTCTCGGCGGCGCCGTCCACGATCCGGCCGATCACCTCGTGCACGTCGTACGGGGTGCGCGGGTCGGTGGGGACCACGTCGTAGAGCTCGTTCTGATCGGCGTCCGGGTCCACGGTCGCGGCGACCTCCCATGGCCGCGGGCCGCGCGGGCCGAGCGTGGCGACGATGTTGCGCACGATGCGCAGCGCATCCTGGTCGTCGGCGGCGAGGTGGTCGGTGACCCCGGAGACCTTCGAGTGCAGGTCCCCGCCGCCGAGCTCCTCCGCGGTGACGACCTCCCCGGTCGCGGCCTTCACCAGCGGCGGGCCACCGAGGAAGATGGTGCCCTGGTTGCGGACGATGACGGCCTCGTCGCTCATCGCGGGCACGTACGCACCGCCCGCGGTGCACGACCCCATCACCGAGGCGATCTGCGCAATCCCCCTGGCGCTCATCGTGGCCTGGTTGTAGAAGATGCGGCCGAAGTGCTCGCGGTCCGGGAACACCTCGTCCTGCCTCGGCAGGAACGCGCCACCGGAATCGACGAGGTAGATGCACGGCAGGTGATTCTGCAGCGCAATCTCCTGCGCGCGGAGATGCTTCTTGACCGTCATCGGGTAGTAGGTGCCGCCCTTGACGGTCGCGTCATTGGCGACGATCACGCATTCCCGGCCCGCAACCCGGCCGATGCCCGCGATCATGCCCGCGCCGGGGCATTCGTCGTCGTAGAGGCCGTTCGCCGCGAGGGGCGAGAACTCGAGGAACGGACTGCCCGGATCGAGCAGGGTGTTCACCCGGTCCCGCGGGAGCAGCTTGCCCCGGTCGACGTGCCGTTGCCGGGACCGCTCGCTGCCGCCGAGCGCGGCGGCGGCAACGCGCTCACGCAATTCCGTCACCAGCCGCTCGTGTTCGGCCCTGTTCAGATCCCCGTCGAAGCCCATTCCGCCACCTGTCCGGTCAATTCGGTTAACGGTCAATAACCGAATTCAAGATAACCGTGCTTAACTGAGTTGTCCATACCCAGGGAAGTACAGGAGGTGACGGCGTGACGGACGACGTGTCCGCCCCGACGCGGCGGAGCCAGGCCAAGGCCGACCGCCGCCGTCAACTGCTGCACGCGGCCGCACGGCTGATCGCCGAACGCGGCTACGCGGGCGTCCGCCTGGAGGACCTCGGGTCCGCGGTCGGGATCAGCGGTCCCGCCGTGTACCGGCACTTCCCGAACAAGGAGGCCCTGCTGGTCGAACTGCTCGTCGACATCAGCGCGCGCCTGTTCGACGGCGGCACCGACGTGGTCGAGGGGGCGCGGGACCCGGACGCCGCGCTCGCGGGCCTGGTCGAATTCCACCTGGACTTCGCGCTCGGCGAATCCGACCTGATCCGGGTGCAGGACCGCGACCTCGCCTCGCTGCCCGACGCGGCGCGGCGGCAGGTACGACAGTTCCAGCGGCGGTACGTCGAACTGTGGGTTCAGGTGCTGCGCGAGACCGACCCCGCGCTGACCGAGACGGAGGCCCGCACCAAGGCGCACGCGACGTTCGGCCTGATCAACTCGACGCCGCACAGCGCGGCGCGGACCACCCCCAGCCACACCCGCGACGTGCTGCGCCGGATGACGACGGCGGCGCTCGCCCCCGGCGTCTGACCGCGTGACCCGCCAGGCGCGCGGACGTTTCCACGCGCCATCGTCGACGCCGAACGCGGACACACCCCCACCGTAGGTCGCGGCCAGGCAGCACGCCCCCGATACCGTGCTGACATGACCGTCGCCAAGTCCATTGCCCTGTTCGCCATCGCAGCCGTGTTTGAGATCGGCGGCGCCTGGTTGGTGTGGCAGGGCGTGCGGGAACACCGTGGCTGGCTGGTTGCCGGTCTCGGGGTGCTCGCCCTCGGCGTCTACGGGTTCGTCGCGACACTGCAACCGGACGCGAACTTCGGCCGGATCCTCGCCGCGTACGGGGGCGTGTTCGTCGCGGGATCGCTGGTGTGGGCGATGGCCCTCGACGGATTCCGGCCCGACCGCTGGGACCTTCTCGGCGCGCTGATCTGCCTCGCCGGCGTCGCCGTCATCATGTACTCACCCCGGTAGCCGCGCCGCGAACGCCGCGCGAAGCACCAGGATCTCGTTGACCGGGCGCGGGGCGACGCCGGGCGGCACCCCCCAAGGACTACGCGTGCCTGGCGGGACCGGAATGGTCCATTCCCCGAGCGATCGCCTGGTAGCCGAGGGCGAGGACGGCCGCTGCCGCGATGCTGATGACCCAGCGGATCCAGTCGACGCCGCCGGTGTCGCCCTGGCCGAGCAACCCGTCCCACACCCAATATCCGATGAGAGCGCCTGCGATGCCGAGCACCACGGTGATGATCCACCCCATCGCCTGCTTACCGGGGATGATCAGGCGGGCGAGCACGCCGATCACGGCACCGAAGACGATGGTGCCGACGATGTTCCAGAACATTGCGATTCTCCTCTCGGACACCGAGCGGGACGAGAAGTCTGTAACCCCTCGATGGTGGCACAGTCCAACGCCGAGCGGAACCCCATTGCCGCGCAACGGCGCCGACGACGCGTCAGTCCGCGGTGGTGCCGTCCGGCAGGACGGCGTCGGTCAGGTCCGCACCCGTCAGGTCGGTCGCGTCGAGGACCGCCCCGGTCAGGTTGACCTTCCCCAGGTAGGCGCCGGTCAGGATGACGCCGGTCAGGTCGGCATCGCCGAGGTAGGCGCCGGTCAGATAGGCGTCGGACAGGTCGGCACCGGCCAGGTCGGCGTGCCCGAGGTAGGTCGACGTCAGATACGCCATCGTCAGGTCGGCGTCCCGGAGTCGGGACCGGGTGAGGTACGCGCCGGTGAGGTTGGCGTCGTGCGCCCGCACGCCGCTGAGATCGGCTCGCGTCAGGTCGGCACCGACGAGGTCCGCGGAGACGAGACGCGCGCCCGCCAGGGTGGCGTCGACGAGGACGGCCCCCGACAGGTCCGCGCCGGTGAGGTCGACCCCCGCCAGGTTCGCGCCGGCCAGCATCGCGCCTGCGAGGTCCGCATCGCCCAGGTCGACCGCTCCGTCGTCGCTGGACCGATACGCATTCCATGCGGCCACGTCCGTGCCGAGCAGGTCGATTGGACTGGTTCGCGCTGCCGACGTCATCGCACCTCCGAATGGGCATTCTGGTTGACGGCGTCAACCTAACAGCCCCACGCACGGCGCCGCACGACCGATGACCGGCCGTGCGGCGCCGCCCGCCCGGGTCAGGAACCGTGGACGATCACGCCGCGAATGTTCTTGCCGTTCCGCAGGTCCTCGTAGCCCTGGTTGACGTCCTCGAGGCGGTACCTGGTGGTGACGAGCTCGTCGAGCTTCAACTGCCCGGCGTCGTAGAGGCGCAGCAGCTTGACGATGTCGTACTGCGGATTCATCGAACCGAACAGCGAACCCTTGATCGTCTTCTGGTTCAGGGTCAGGTCGCAGCCCGACACGTGGACGGTCAGCTTCTCCGGGTTCGCCAGGCCGGTGATGACGACGGTTCCGCCCTTGCCGACCACCGCGGTCGCCGCGCCGACGACCTCCTCGTCCACCGTGCCGACCAGGATCAGGGCGGCGTCCGCGCCCTGCCCCCAGGTCAGCTCCGACACCTTCGCTGCGGCGGAGGCGGCGTCCGGGAAGGCATGGGTGGCACCGAATTTCAGCGCGGTCTCCCGCTTAAGCGGTACCGGATCCACCGCGACCACGTACTTGCACCCCGCGCTCACCGCACCCTGGATGGCGTTGATGCCGAGACCGCCGACCCCGTAGACGACGGCGGTGTCCCCGGCCCGCAGGTTGCCGGCGTTGACCGCGGTCCCCCACCCGGACGGGACGCCGCAGCCGACGAGGACGGCCGTCTCCAGCGGCAGCCAGTCGTCGACCTTGACCACCGAATGCTGGGAGATGGTGGCGCGCTCGGCGAAGGTGCCGAGCATGCACATGGCACCGAAATCCATTCCCCTGCCGTGGAATCGGAACGAACCGTCCGGCATCGACCCTTCGAGGATGGTGGCGCCCATGTCGCACAGGTTCTGGCGGCCGGTCGAGCAGTAGCGGCAGGTACCGCAGTTCGGGATGAAGCTGCACACCACGTGATCGCCGGGCTTGACCTTGGTGACGCCGGGACCGACCTCCTCGACGATCCCGGAGCCCTCGTGGCCGCCGACGATCGGGTACCGCGGCGGCAGGTCACCGTCGGTGAGATGCAGGTCCGAATGGCACAGGCCCGCCGCGGTGTACTTGATCAGCACCTCACCGGGGCCGGGACCGTCCAGATCGAGTTCCATGATCTCGAACGGCCTGCCCGCCTCGAGCAGGACTGCTGCGGTGGTCTTCATCTGATTCTCCTTCTGCGAGCGAACCGGTCGGGGGCGGGAGGGTCGGGTCGTACTGTCACAGTGCGACGTTGACGGACTTGGTGGTCGTGTAGGCGTCGAGTCCGGCGGCGCCGAGTTCGCGTCCCCACCCGGACTGCTTGTAGCCGCCGAACGGCATCGCGGTGTCGAAGCCGTTGTACTGGTTGATCCACACCGAGCCGGCCTTGATCTGCCGCGCGGTGCGGTGTGCCCTGGAGATGTCCCTGGTCCAGATGCCCGCCGCGAGCCCGTAGATCGAGTCGTTGGCCGCGGCCGCGACCCCGTCCTCGGCGTTGAACGGGAGCGCAGCGACGACGGGGCCGAAGATCTCCTCGCGGACGATGGAGAACTCGGGCTTGACGTCGACGAAGACGGTGGGTTCGACGAAGTAGCCGGTCTCGCCCCACCGCTTGCCGCCGGTGAGCGCGCGGGCCCCGTCCGCGAGGCCCGCCGCGAGGTAGCCGGTGACCTTGTCAAACTGTTCCTGCGACACCAGCGGTCCGAGTTGGGTGGTCGGGTCGAGGCCGGGACCGATCGTCACCCGACTGGCCGCGTCCGCGACCGCCTGGGTGAACTCCTCGAAGATGGTGTCCTCCACGAACAGTCGGGTTCCTGCGACGCAGCACTGGCCGTGGTTGAACAGCCAGGCGTTCAGCGAACCCTGCACCGCCGCATCGAAGTCCGCGTCGGCAAACACGATGTTCGGGCTCTTGCCACCGAGTTCGAGGGTCACCTTCTTCAGGTTGCCTCTCGACGCGTCGACGATCTTCTTGCCGACCTCCGTCGACCCGGTGAACGCGACCTTGTCGACATCGTCGTGCGCGGCCAGCGCCGCGCCCGCATCACCGAAGCCGCTGACGATGTTCACCACACCGGGCGGGAACCCGGCCTCCTGGAACACCTCGCCGAGCAGCAGCGCCGTCAGCGGTGTCTGCTCCGCAGGCTTGAGGATCACCGTGTTGCCCGCGGCGAGTGCGGGCGCCAACTTCCACGATGCCATCAGCAGCGGAAAGTTCCACGGCACGATCAGTCCACACACCCCGACCGGCTCCCGCAGGGTGTACGCATGGAACTGCGCGTCGGGGGCGAACGGCATCGACACGTTGACCGTGCTGCCCTCGATCTTGGTGGCCCACCCGGCGTAGTACCGGAACACGTCGGCCGCCCATGCCATGTCGACGGCGGTCGCGATCGCGGCGGACTTGCCGTTGTCGAGGGCCTCGAGCTGCCCGAACTCCTCGGCCCGTTCGGTGAGAATGTCACCCACCCGCCAGATCAACCGTTCGCGCTCATTGGGTTTCATGGACGCCCACGGGCCCTCATCGAAGGCCCGACGGGCCGCCCGCACCGCCCGGTCGACGTCCTCGGCCTGCCCGTGCGCGACCTCGGTGAGCGGATTCCCGGTCGCCGGGTCGTTGGTGGCGAACGTACGGCCCGAGGCCGCCTCGATCCATTCTCCTCCGATCAGGAGCCTTTTCGGGCCGCCTGCGAGGAAGTCCCGTACCCGGGCGGCGAGGGGGTGGTCGGCGATCGCGGTCATCGGAGCTCCTTCGGTGCGAGGGGGTCGAGCTGCCCGCGGTGCGGGCCGTTCGGACGGAAACGATGTGCCGCAAACCACATTTCCCTGTCCGGACGGCCCGCAACTGTCCGGGCTTCGGACAGTCGGCGCCCGCGTCAGGTGGTGATCTCGAGGGCGCGCATCCGGGTGTAGAGGGTGCTCCGGCTGATCCCGAGCTGGGCGGCCGCGTGCACCTTGTTTCCGCTGCACTCGGCGAGGGCGTCGACGATCGCCTGCCGCTCGGCGCGCTCGCGCCCACCGAGTCGGGATACCCGGCCGGATGACCGGTACTGCTCCGGCAGGTCCGACAACGTGATTCGGCCACCGGAACGCGGCATCCGGTCCGCTGCCGCGGTCAGCACGACCCTCAACTCGGCGAGGTTCCCCGGCCACGGCGCCGCGCCGAGGGCGGCGAGCGCCGAGGCCGTCAGCTGGCTCCCTGACGCGATCCCGGCGAGCATCGACCGGGCGATGTCCGGCACCTCGGCGCGGCGGTTCCGTAACGGCGGCAGTGTGATCCGTTCGGGACAACGCGCAATCAGGGCGGCCACCGGGCGGGGCAGGTCGGCGTCGGGGCAGGCGGTGACGACCACCCGGGGCCCGGTCCCGGTGAGGGCGTCCGCGACCAGCGGGTGCGCCGACTCCGGCAGCAACTGCACCTGCTCGATCACCACCGGTGTGCCTGCCTGCAGGCACCGGGCGAGGCCAGCGATCCAGGACTCGGCGCCCTGCACCGCGATCCGCGACGCGTCGAACCACCGCGCATCCCCGGAGCCGAGCACGTCGCGGGCGGCGGAGGTGCGGCCCGACCCCGGTTCACCCAGGATCGCCACCGGAACGTCGCGTCTGCGGGCCCGCTCCAGCTCGGAGCGAATACGACCGCCCGCCGTCGGTGTCGCGGTCCGTGGCACCGGGATCGTGTCACGGTGCACCGGCTCCACCTGAAACAGCGTCCCGCCGTCGGCTCCGGCGATCCGCTCCACCCGCACCGACACCGCCTCCCCCGACGCGAGTTCGACACGGGCCGTACGGGACTGATCCGGTCTCAGGTCCGCCGCCAGTCCCCGCAGGGCGGCGTGGTCGGCGGCGTCGAGCATCTCCTGCGCCGCGTGGTTGGACAGCAGCAGGTCGTCGGCGACCGCGGCGACCGCGACCTGCCGCTGCGGCGAGACCCGTTGGAAGGCGTCGACCAGCCTGCGCTGCGAGGCGCGGGCCCCCTCGAGCAGCCGGTGCTCGATGTCGCCCGCCGCGCGTTGCAGGAACGGCGCGAACAGCGAATTCACCTGCGGCCCGATACACGTCAGGTCGAGAATGCCCTCGACCCTCCTGGTCACCGGGTGGATGATGGGGTGCCCGTAGCAGCTGAGGTTCTTGAACTGCTCCAGGTAGTGCTCCGGCCCGTTGACCACGACGCCGCGGCGCACCTCCAGCGGTGTGCCGAGCGCGTTGGTGCCGGCATGATCCTCACCGAATCGGGACCCGACGGTCACCCCCAGCAGTTCCAGCTGGCGCTCGACGGCGGGATTGTCGAAGACCCGGGCCACGATCCGGCAGCCCGGGTCGGCAAGCAGCACGCACAGTTCGGTGCCCGCGATCTGCACCCCGATCTCGTCGAGGACGGGACGCGCCGCCCGCAGCAGCCGTGACGCCGGGTCGACGTCCCCGGACGGACGCGCGTCGAAGCTTCCTGCCGGGTCGACACCACTGAGTTCCGATCGCTTCCACGACAGGGCGATCTCCGGGCGAATCACCGGACCACCGCACCCACCGACGCCACCCATGCCGGGCCCCTACGTCCGCCCGATCAGGCGGACGGACATTTCCCGCATCTCGATCTTGCGCACCTTGCCGGTGACGGTCATCGGGAATTCGTCGACGACGTGGACGTACCGCGGAATCTTGTAGTGCGCGAGCTGCCCGGTGCAGTAGGCGCGCAGGGTGTCCGCGTCGAGGGGGGTTGCGCCGTCCCGCATCCGCACCCACACCATCAGTTCCTCGCCGTACTTGATGTCCGGGACCCCGATCACCTGCGCGTCGAGGACGTCGGGGTGGGTGTAGAGAAACTCCTCGATCTCGCGGGGATAGATGTTCTCACCGCCGCGGATCACCATGTCCTTGATCCGTCCGGTGATCGCGACGTACCCGTCGGGGTCCATCACCCCGACGTCGCCCGTGTGCATCCACCGGGCACTGTCAATCGCCTCGGCACTCTTCTCCGGGTCGTTCCAGTACCCGAGCATCACCGAGTACCCGCGGGTGCACAGCTCACCGGGCTCACCCCGGGCCGCCGTCAATCCCGTTGCCGGGTCGACGATCTTCACCTCGAGGTGCGGTCCGACCCGGCCGACCGTGGACACCCGCTGGTCGACGGTGTCGTCGGCGCGGGTCTGCAGCGACACCGGCGAGGTCTCGGTCATCCCGTAGCAGATGGATACCTCGGTCATGCCCATCCGTTCCATCACCTGCTTCATCACCTCGACCGGGCACGGCGAGCCCGCCATGATGCCGGTGCGCAGGCTGGATAGGTTGTAGTCGGCGAAGCCGGGGTCGGCGAGTTCCGCGATGAACATCGTCGGCACCCCGTACAGCGACGTGCAACGCTCGGCCTGCACCGCGGCGAGCGTCGCCGCCGGGTCGAAGGCGGGCGCCGGGATCACCATCGCCGCACCGTGACTGGTGCAGGCGAGGTTGCCCATCACCATCCCGAAGCAGTGATAGAACGGCACCGGGATGCACACTCGGTCCAGTTCGGTGTAGTGGCAGAGCTCGCCGACGAAGTAGCCATTGTTCAGGATGTTGTGGTGACTGAGTGTCGCACCCTTCGGGAAACCCGTTGTCCCCGAGGTGTACTGAATGTTGATGGGATCGTCCGCGGACAACCCGGCCTGGGCCGTCCGCAGTGTGGACGGGTCGGCGGCGTGCGACGCCCGGCCCTCGTCGAGCAGCGCCAGCCAGTCGGGACTGCCGAGCAGGATCACCGAGTCGAGGGCGGGGCAAGACGGCCGCACCTCCTCGATCATCGCCGCGTAGTCGGAGGTTCGGAACTGGGCCGCGGAGATCAGCATCACGATGCCCGCCTGTTCGAGGACGTACCGCAGTTCGTGCGCCCGGTAGGCGGGGTTGATGGTGACCAGGATCGCGCCGACCTTTGCCGTCGCGTACTGCACGATCGCCCATTCCGGGCAGTTCGGCGCCCAGATCCCCACCCGGTCACCCTTCGCGACCCCGCGGTCCAGCAGACCCGCCGCAATGGCGTCCACGTCGGCGGCGAACTGCGTGTACGTCCAGCGGCGACCGCCGGCGTGGTCGACGAGCGCGTCCCGGTCGCCGTGGGCGGCGACGGTCCGGTCCAGGTTGTCGCCGATGGTGTCCCCCAGCATCGGGGCGTCCCACACTCCCGACGCGTAACTGGGCAGCGTGGGTGAGCCCGACCCGTCCACTGCTGCGGCATCCGACACGGTCCCGGTCATTGCTGGTCCTCCTTCACGTCCGGCCACCGAGGCCGCCGGACGGGGTGCAATCGAAACTACTCGCATGGGTGTGATCCACGACATAGTCCGTCGGATCGGCTGCCGGCAACTGTCCGAGAACAGGACATCCGACCCGACGGACGTCGTCCTACAGCGCCAGGTCCTTGGTCTCGACCAGCGCACGGGTGCAGACGAAACTGAGCACCGCCAGCGCGGCAAGCAGCACACCGATCGCGATGCCCCCGAACGAGGCCGCGAGCGGCGCCGCGAGCAGCGGCGGGATCGCGCCGCCGAGCACCCCCGCCAGGTTGTAGCCGAGCCCGGCGCCGGTGTAGCGGTAGCGGGTCGCGAACATCTCCGGGAGCAGCGCTCCGCACGGACCATAGGCGATCCCGAAGATCGCGAGGGTTCCGAACATGCCGATCGCGAACGCCGCCGGGCTGCCCGAGTCGAGGATCGGGAACAGCGCCAACGCCCAGACGAACGCGGCGACACAGGACGCCATGATCACCCTGCGGCGGCCGATCCGATCGGAGTACAGGGCGGACACCACGATGGCGGCGCCGAATACGACCGCCGATGCGATGCCGACCGACAGCACGAACGGTCGCGAGAAGCCGAGGGTCGTTGTGCCGTAACTGGTGAGGAACGCGGTGCCCATGTAGAAGAACGCAAACAGGGTGGCAAGGGCGCCCGCGGACAGCAGGATCTCCTTGCTCTGATGCCGCCAGGCGTCGGCGAACGGTAGCCGGGCGCTCGATGTGTCGACCCGGTTGGCCTGGTTGGCCTGGTTGGCCCGGAACACCGGCGTCTCCTCGATCGCGAGCCGCATGTACAGGCCAATGCCGACGAGCACGATCGAGAAGAGGAACGGCACCCGCCAGCCCCAGGTCAGGAACGCCTCGTTGGTGTCGCCGAGCACCGCACCGGTGGCGAGGAACGTCCCCGACGAGAGGATGAACGCGATTGCGGGGCCCAGTTGCGGGAACATCGCGTACAGGCCGCGTTTGCCGGGCGGCGCGTACTCGGCGGTGAGCAGGGTCGCGCCCGCCCATTCGCCGCCGACGGCGAACCCCTGCGCGAAGCGCAGCAGCACCAGAATCACCGGGGCCGCGACACCGATCGTCGCCGCGCTGGGCAGCACGCCGATCAGCAGCGTGGAGATGCCCATCAACAGCAGGGTGGAAACCAGGGTCTTCTTGCGCCCGATCCGGTCACCGTAGTGCCCGAACAGCATGGCACCGACCGGCCGCGCGACGAACGCGACCGCGAAGGTGGCGAACGAGGCCACGGTTCCCGCGGTGGATCCGAGCGCGGGGAAGAACACGGTCGGGAAGACGAGTGCCGCTGCCGTCCCGTAGATGAAGAAGTCGTAGAACTCGATGGTCGTGCCGATGCAGCTGGCGACCGCCACCCGGCGCACGCTCGTCCGCGTCGCGGGCGCGGTCGCGGGCTTCGCAGGAGGTGCCGGGTCGGCGGACACTCCCGGGGGTGCCGGGTCGGACGAGACTGTGGTCATGGGCCCTCTTCTCGCGGTGCGGGGTCCCCGGCTCAGATCGCCGGGGTTGCGAGAAAGGTAGTGACGCGGCTCACCCCCGAACCACCCCCGAAAGGGGGGAGGGGTGAGCCGCGTCACACGGTCTAGGTCAGCGGCCCGCTGCGCTGAGGATCTCCGTGCGCAGCTCCGACCACACGACCGCGTACGCGCCAGCGTCGGCGACGGTGTCGGCGAGCAGTTCCTGGTAGCGCGCGAGCCGCGGCACGTAGGCGGAGACGTCGTCGAACACGTCGGCGGCGCGGCGGTCCAGGTCCGCGAGCTTGTCGGGGTCGCCGCTCGCGTCGGAGAACTCGGCGTCCAGCGGCTCGAACCGCTCGACGACCTCCGCGAACAGGAACTCGTCGATCGACACCCGTTCGGCGTCGAGCTGGGTGTCGAGCTCGGTGACTCCCTCCGCGGTGAGGGTGACCGAGCCTGCGTCGTCGGCGACGGCCCGGCCCATCTCGACCAGGGCGGTGAGCGCTGCCTGCGCGGAGGACTCCCCCACCCCAAGCTGCACGGCGAGCACCGGCGGCGTCACCGCGCCCTTGAGCCGCACCGACTGCAGTAGGGCCAGCTCATCCACGTTGCCTGCGAAGGCCATTGCGCATCTCCTCTGTCGTGTCGCCGCGCGTTCGCCGCGGCGGTGGGGCTTCATCATCTCGCGTCCCGGCGCGGCGGCGGCAGCTACCCGACCCGACCCCGGGGCTACAGCCCGGTGAGGAAGCCGTCGTCACGCCACCACCAGCACACCGATCAGCGCGACGACGGCGACCCACACCGTGGACAGCGCGGCGAGAACGACCGGGCGCGGGCCCATCGACCTGAGCAGGCTCAGCCGAACGCCGAGGCCGAGCGCGAACATCGCGGCGGCCAGCAGCGCGGTCTGCACCGGCCCGGCGATGTCGAGGACCTGCTGCGGGAGCAGTCCGGTCGAGCGCAGTGTCACGCATGCGAGGAAGCCGACGACGAACATCGGCACCAGCGGCGGCTGCGTTCCTTCGCCCCTCGCCATTCGACCGCCGGTGACCATTCGACGCTGCCGGGCTCCGAGATACGCCATGACCGGCGCGAGCATCAGGACCCGGGCCAGCTTGACGACGGTCGCGACGGCGAGCGCGCCACCGCCGATGACGCCGCCCGCGGCGACGACCTGCGCGACTTCGTGGATCGACGCGCCCGCCCACATCCCGGACTGCCGGTCGGTGAGCCCGAGCATCCGCGCGAGGAGGGGGATCGCCGGGATCATCACGGTCCCGAAGACCGCAACGAGCGCCACCGCGGTGAGCAGTTCCTCCTCCTTCGCGTTGACGACGCCGTCGGTCGCGGCGACCGCCGCGGCACCACAGATCGAGAAGCCGCACGCGATCAGGATCCGCTGCGTCCACGACAACCCGAGCAGCGCACCCACCCACATCGTGCCCGCGATGCCGGCGGCGACGACCGCCACCACGACCGCGATCACCCCCCAGCCAAGGTCGGCCACGTCGCTGAACATCAGTTGCAGGCCGAGCAGGGCCACCCCCACCCGGAGGAGTCGCTTCGCGGAGAAGTCGAGGCCGGGACGAATCCTGGCGGGCAGCGCCACCAGGTTCGCCAGCAGGGCACCCGCCACGATCGCGATGAGGAGGGGGCTGACCGCGGGGATCAGCCGGCCGATGCCCATCGCGAGCGCGGCACCGAACGCGCACACCGCGACGCCGACGACCGTGCCAACGGCGCGGGACCGGGGTTTCGCCGAGGGGACGGCGGGCGGGGTGGGGGGTGCACCGACATCGCTGGACATGCCATGAACACTGGCGCACGCCAGGTCGTTCCGGTAGCCCTCGATCCGCCATGGCTACATATCACTTCGATATGGGAGCCCACTCTGGGCATACACTTCCGATATGCAGATGCGGTGGCCCGACCTGGACGTCCTGGAACTGCTGGTTGGCGTCGACGATCACGGGAGCCTCAGCGCGGCAGCAAAAGTAGCTGGCGTCGCGCAACCGAACGCGAGCCGGGCGATGAAGCGTCTCGAGGCGCAGGTTGGCGCGCCGCTCCTGCTCCGCAGGCCGACCGGTTCCACGCTGACCGCGGAGGGCACCGTGCTCGCGCACTGGTCGAGGAAGGTGCTCGCCGACGCGAGGCACCTGATCGACGTCGCGGCGGGCATGCGGGAGAGACGTGCCGCTGAACTGACGATCAGCGCGAGCATGACGGTGGCCGAACACCTGCTGCCCGGCTGGCTCGGCCGGTTCCGGCAGCAGAACCCGGACGTCACGGTGCACCTGCAGGTTCGCAACTCCACCCTGGTGTTCGACGACGTCATCGGCGGCGCCTGCGATGTCGGCTTCGTCGAGTCGCCAACGGTGCCCCGCGGACTGCACACCGTCGCGGTCGCCCGCGACCGACTGGTGGTCGTGGTCGACCCCGGACATCCGTTGGCCCGGCGCAGGAAGCCGCTCACGATCGGCGAACTCGCACGAACCCCCCTCGTGGTCCGGGAACCCGGATCGGGCACCCGCACCACCCTCGACGTCGCGCTACACGAATACGACCGCGCCGCACCACTTCTGGAACTCGGCAGCGCGGCAGCGATCCGGACGAGCGTGCTCGGCGGCGTCGGCCCCGCGGTGCTGAGCACCCTCGCTGTCGCCGACCAGGTGGCGGCCGGGGACCTCAAGGTCGTCGAGGTGGCGGAGCTGCACCTCGACCGGATCCTGCGCGCGGTGTGGCGCCCGCCCCGGCAACTGGAGGGACCCGGCGGCGATCTGGTGCGCATGGTCCGACGGTGACCCGCCGCCCAGCCGTCACGGACGGCGTTGGACGGGGCAGGCGTCGGCGGCCTCCGCGACGATCTGCGGGACGACCGCGGGCCCGGGTCGCCGTCCGGCCTCCCACTGCTGACCGGTGATCGGGTCGGCGACGGCAAGCATCCCGAGCTCCGCCGCGGCGAAGGCGCGTCCGCGGCTGAGGAAACGCAGCCCCTCGGGCGATTCGAGACTGAACCCGGAGCCCCGGCCGGGGACCGCGTCGATCACCAACTGGGTGTGCTTCCACAGCTCGAACTGCGGCCCGGAGATCCACACCGGTACCGCGTCGGCAGCGTCCGGCAGGTCCACCGCCCGCTCCCCCACCCGCAGCCGAAGGTCGAGCAGCCCGACGAGAATGTCCCGGTCCCCCACGATGAACTCCCCGACCGGATAGCACATCGGTGCGGAACCGTCGCAGCACCCGCCGGACTGGTGCATCATCACCCCGCCGTGCGCGGCGACCAGCAGGCGCAGCAGGTCCGCGGCCGCCTCGGTGGCGACGATCCTCGGCGGCGGGTCGGCCGCTGCCTTCGTCGTATCGACCATGGTGCGTTCCGTCCGTTCGTGTGGTGGGTCCCGGGAGCGGACTTCTGCTGTGCCCGTGCGGAAACGGAGGGTCGGCGCCCGCCGACGAGGGGGTATCGGCGGGCGCCGCGTCATTCCGCCGGCCGAGGGAGCCGGAGGAAGCGGGGCATCAGAAGAAGCCCTGCGCCTTGGGTGCGTAGCTCACCAACAGGTTCTTGGTCTGCTGGTAGTGGTCGAGCATCATGTGGTGGTTCTCGCGTCCGATGCCGGACTGCTTGTATCCGCCGAACGCCGCGTGCGCGGGGTACTGGTGGTACGTGTTCGTCCACACCCGACCGGCCTGGATGTCGCGACCGGCGCGGTAGGCGACGCCACCGTCCCGGGACCACACCCCGGCCCCGAGCCCGTACAGGGTGTCGTTGGCGATCGAGATGGCCTCGTCGTAGTCCTTGAACGAGGTCACCGACACCACCGGGCCGAAGATCTCCTCCTGGAAGATCCGCATCCTGTTGTTGCCGGTGAAGACGGTCGGCTGGATGTAGTAGCCACCGGACAGGTCGCCGCCGAGCTCGGCCCGCTCACCGCCGGTGATCAGCTTCGCCCCCTCGGACTTCCCGATCTCGATGTACGAGAGGATCTTCTCGAACTGGTCGTTGGACGCCTGCGCGCCGATCATCGTGTCGGTGTCGAGCGGGTCGCCCTGCCGGACGGCCTTGGTGCGGATCGCGGCCATCGCCAGGAACTCGTCGAAGATGTCCTCCTGGATCAGTGACCGGGACGGGCAGGTGCACACCTCGCCCTGGTTCAGGGCGAACATCGTGAACCCCTCCAGGGCCTTGTCCTGGTAGTCGTCGTTCGCGGCGAGCACGTCGGAAAAGAAGATGTTCGGGCTCTTGCCGCCGAGTTCGAGGGTGACCGGGATCAGGTTCTGCGAGGCGTACTGCATGATCAGCCTGCCGGTGGTGGTCTCGCCGGTGAAGGCGATCTTCTTGATCCGCGGGCTGGACGCGAGCGGCTTGCCCGCCTCGGTGCCGAACCCGTTGACGATGTTGACCACACCGGGCGGCAGCAGGTCCCCGATGAGGGAGAACAGGTAGAGGATCGACGCGGGGGTCTGCTCGGCCGGCTTGAGCACCACGGCGTTGCCCGCGGCCAGCGCGGGCGCCAACTTCCAGGTCGCCATCAGGATCGGGAAGTTCCACGGGATGATCTGCCCGACCACGCCGAGCGGCTCGTGGAAGTGGTAGGCAACCGTG
Organism: Rhodococcus sp. NPDC058505; assembly: GCF_042720095.1. Taxonomy (NCBI): domain Bacteria; kingdom Bacillati; phylum Actinomycetota; class Actinomycetes; order Mycobacteriales; family Nocardiaceae; genus Rhodococcus; species Rhodococcus sp. NPDC058505. The sequence goes on along the minus strand of NZ_JBHXNB010000025.1, from coordinate 31,953 downwards.
TCACCGTTGATCTCCGACAGCGACCCCTCCTGCGCGCGGATGGCGCCAGCGAAGTAGCGGAAGTGGTCGACGGCGAGCGGAATGTCGGCGTTCAGCGTCTCGCGGATCGGCTTGCCGTTGTCCCAGGATTCGGCGAGCGCGATCGACTCGAGATTCTCCTCGATGCGGTCGGCGATCCGGTTCAGGATCACGGCCCGCTCGGCGACGGGGGTCTTGCCCCAGGCGGGAGCGGCGGCGTGGGCGGCGTCGAGCGCCAGGTCGACGTCCTCGGCGGTGCCGCGGGCGATCTCACAGAACGGCTGACCGGTGATCGGGGTGGTGTTCTCGAAGTACTGGCCCTTGACGGGGGCCACCCACTGCCCGCCGATGTAGTTCTCGTAGCGGGATTGGAAGGACATGAGCGCGTCGGGCGAACCCGGGCGGGCGTACACGGTCATCGTCGAACTCCTCTGCTGCGGTCGGTCCCGCGGTGTGATCCGGAACACTACGAGCGGAACACTATGAGCCGGGGGGTTGCAACGGGGTTGCGGTCGGGAGCCGTCACCCGCCCAGCTGTTCGTCGAGGATCGCGATCCTGGCCCTGACCTGGTCGTACATCGGTGACCGCGGATCGATCGAGGACAGGTACGCCGCCCAGGCCGCCGAGTCCCCGCGCCCGTCCGGGGTTGCCGTCCACCGCGCGAGCAGGGGTTGCTCGCCGGACCGCAACAGCGCCGCCTGCATGCGGGCCCGGACCTGTTCGCGGATCTCCTCGACGCCCGGCGCGTCCGACCCGGGCAGCACCGGGCCGCGGTACGCGGCGAGCGCCGCGGCCGCATCACCGGCCTCGAGGGCGCGGCGTACCTCGTCGACATCGGTGTCGAGATCGACGAGCAACCGATACGGGCGGGACCCGAGCCCGTCGGCCCCGAAGACCTTCCGCAGCCGCGACATCTCGGCGCGGATCGTGACGGCGTCGAGTTCGGCCTCGTCGAGCAGGACCGACAACTGGTCACCGGACAGCCCCTCGGCGTGCTGCGCGAGGAGCAGCAGGATCTCCGCGTGCCTGCGCGACAACGGAATACGATCGCCGCCGCGGATCAGTGTCGGTCGACCGGAACCGAGGACCGCCAGCCGGGGTGCTGCCGAACCCGGCGTCGCGAGGCCGGGCGCTTGCGCCCCGAGCAGCCGTGGCGAGTTCAGCAGGCGCAGCCGCAGCTCGGCCTCCGCCGCCGCGACCGTCGCCCGAACCAACGCAAGCACCTGCGGCTGCGCCACCTCGGGGCCGCCGGTGATGTCGATGGCGCCGAGGATCCGCCCACTCGTCGGGTCGTGCACCGGGGCCGCCGAACAGCTCCAGTCGTGGACGGCGGCGCTGAAGTGCTCGGCCCCGAAGATCTGCACGCACTGGTCGACCGCGAGGGCGGTGCCCGGCGCGTTGGTGCCGACGCGATCCTCGCTCCAGTCCGCGCCCTCGACGAAGTGCATCGCGACCGCGCGGTCCTTCGCCCCGGAATCCCCCTCGACCCACAGCAGCCGCCCGGCGGCATCGCTGATCGCGACCAGCAGCCCGGTGTCCGCGACGTCCTCGACCAGCAGCCTGCGGACCACCGGCCGCACCAACGCCATCGGGTGGGCGGCGCGGTAGCCGCCGAGTTCCACCCCGCCCAGCGGGTCTCCGTCGCCGACGGACCGCGGGTTCACGCCCCGGTCCCGGCTGCGCACCCACGAGTCGAACACCACCGGCCGGACCGACGCCCCGGCGCCGGGGCCACCGGTCCGGGTGTCGGCACCCTCGACGAACGAGCGGTGCGCGGCGGAGACCGTGCGGGCGAGTTCAGCGACATCGTCACCCGGCCGAACGGCCACCCAGGGGTTGCCGCGGGCACCGGCCCGTGCGGTAGTGGTCAAGGAGATTCCTCTCGGCGTCGTCCCACTACTGTAATGCCAGTCACACCGGCACGGCCGTCGCTCCGACACCGGATCTGCTGGTCAGACGTCCAGCAGCGCGATGAACTCCGCGACCCGTTCCCCGATCATCACCGTCGTCGCGTGCGGGCCGCGGGACGGGAGGGACGGCATCACCGAGCCGTCCGCGATCCACAGCCCGTCGACGCCGTGCACCCGGCAGCGGTCGTCGACGACGGCGTCCGGATCGTCGGGCGGACCGATCGAGCAGCTGCCCGACAGGTGCATCGAGGTGCCGAAGGTCGCGGACGCATCGGTCAGGCTTCGTGGGTCGAGCAGCCCGGTGAACGCCGGACCGCGGAGCAGATCCTCGGCGAGCGAGACTCCCGCGCGCAGCGCCGCCCGGTCCGCGGCCGCCTCCACGTATCGGTACCGCACCAGCGGCGGGGCGGCGGGGTCGGCGGCCGTCAGCACGATCTCACCGCGGCTGCGCGGGCGCATCAACGCCACCCCGATCCGGGCAAGCGGGTCGTCCACGCCGGGGATCGCCTCGCCGAACGTGGCGGTGTAGGGCCGCACCTCGACCGGCTCCCCGTCGAGCTCGGCCTCGAGGACCACCTCAAGGATCGCCCGGTCCGCACGGTGCGGCAGTGCGGCGGTCCTGCGGTAGCCGACGGTGACCTCGGGGTGGTCCTCGAACGTCCGACCGACGCCGGGGAGATCGACGCGCACCGGGATGTCGTGCGCCGAAAGTTGTTGTGCGGAGCCGACTCCGGAATGCATTAGCAGGTGCGGCGTTCCGACGGCACCCGCGCACAGCACCACCGTCGACGCCAGCAGCACCCGGCGAACGCCACCCGACTCGACCTCGACGCCGGTGGCCCGGTGCCCGGACATCTCCACCCGCCGGGCGGCGGTGTCGGTGAGCACCCGCAGGTTCGGTCGGCCGGTGTGCGGGGCCAGGTAGGCGGTCGCGGTGCCGATCCGCAGACCGGCGCGCGCGTTGAGCGGCACCGGGCCTGCGCCGTCGGCGTCGGGTTCGTTCAGGTCCGCCCGGTAGCCGAAGCCCGCCCGGTCGGCGGCGTCGAGGAAGGCCGTACTGATCGGGTGCCGCTCGGCCGGAGCGGTTCTGGTGACGGGAACCGGACCCGTGTCACCGTGCCAGCGCCGGTCCCCGAACGGATCGGTCTCGAGCCGGCGAAAGTACGGCAACACCGACGCGTACGACCACGACGGCGGCCACCGCTCGAAGTCCGCTGCGGTGCCGCGAAGGAAGTAGCCGCCGTTGACGGCGCCGGACCCGCCGAGCATCCGGCCCCTCGCCAGCACCGTCTCCGGCGCGCCGTCCCGCAGCCGCGCCGGGTATTTCCCGACCACGTCGCTGTGCGCCCCGACCGGCAACACCCCGAGCGGGCCCGGCCCGACGACGCCCGGTCCCGCCTCGATCAGGATCACCGTGCGCTCGGGATTCTCGCTGAGCCGCGCGGCAACGACGCACCCCGCCGATCCGGCGCCAACCACGATCACGTCCGCCGCCAGCGGCTCCGCCGCCCGTGCGTGATTTTCACCCCCATCGGGGTGAAGATCACGCACAGTTCCGGGCACCGGATGCGCCGCTCGTCACCGGGTCAGGCGTGGCTTCAGTGCGGCGAGGCTGCGGTGGGTGACGGCACCGCGCCACAGCCCCGCCCCGTAGGCAAGGTCGTCGAGACGCTTGTAGGCAATGTGCCGAACCGGACCGAGCCCTTCCGGTTCGCGGTGCGTCCACCAGTCGGCGGCCCCCTCCGCCACCGCGACGGCCACCACCGCCCGGCGGACCCGCCGGGAACAGACGGCGGCGAGCACCGTGACCGGCCAGTAATGCCTGCACACCGCGGACGCGAGCTGCCACGCCCCGCCGGCCATCCCCTGGATCGCGAGCACCGTCGCGATCCGCGTCGGCCTGTCGAGTTCCCCGAAGGTCCGGCGCAGCCGGACCACCGTCGCCGCCTGGGTGACCGCGGCGGCGACCACCCCGAACCGGGTTCCGGTCGCCGCGAACACCCAGGCGACGAGGGTCCACCACGACATCGCCAGTGGCGGCACCAGCCCATGATGACGGGCCGCCAACGGTGCCGCACCCGTCCCGTAGAACATCTTGCGCCCGAACCATTTCCGGAACGACACCCGGTGGTCGTGCGCGACGTGGGAGATCGGCTCGTACCGCAACCGCCAGCCCGCGTCGTGCAGGCGCCAGCAGAGGTCAACATCCTCGGCGACGCGCATCGACTCGTCGAAACCACCGCACTCGTCCAGCGCGCGTCGGCGCACCAGCATCGCCGCGCTCGGCACGTACGACACCGCGCTCCCCGCCCGGACCGGCCCCTCCTTGCGCCCAAGGTCGAGCGAGGAGCGTGCGTGCTCGTAGCGCGCCAACGCTCCCCCCGCCGGTTCGAGTGCCACGATCCGCGGCGCGACCATCGCGACCGCGGGGTCGCTGAAGTGGCCGAGCATCGCCTCGAGCCAGCCGGTCCGGGGCACCACGTCGGAGTCCAGGAACGCAACGAACCCCGTTGTGGCCAGGGCCATCCCGGTGTTCCGCGCGGCGGCCGGTCCGCGCGCCTCGGAATGCCGCACCACAGTGATCTCCCCGCGCCCGCCCTGCACCGGGGGGGAGATCACCGGCTCCGCGGATCCGTCGTCGACGACGACGACGTTCAGCCCACGCAGGGCGGGGAGGAGCCGGTTGAGCCCGGCAATGTTGTCCCGGACCGGGACGACGACGGTGACGTCGTGGTTGGGCGGTGAGCTCATCGGCCGCGGGTTCGCGACCCCGGAGTCGAGCAGGTGCCGCGCGACCTCCGCCGACTGGGGATCGACGACCTTCAGGTAGCCGTCGCCGATCATCGCGGCCGCGGTGGGAGCCAGTTTGAGCATCCGGGTGGGGGACCCCCCAATCAGCACCCGTCCATCGGAGAACGTGCGCACCGTCGGATCGAGTCGCACACCGAATCCATCGGGTAGTCGAGCTTGGCGCATCAGGCGATCGTATTCGGATCTGCTCTCACCGCAACATCCCGTGCTCATCCGGCTGCCACCGCCCGGCCGCCGCGACCGCGCGGCCGCACATCTGATCGAACAGCAGTGCCCCCTCGACGGCATCGGCACCCGTCGGATCGCCGAGAATCCCGTTCGCGCTGACGGCGGCGACACCGCCGGCCCGCAGCCGCGGCATCAGCTCCGCGATCGGCCGTGGATCACCCGCCTCGACCCGGTCCATCCGCACCTCGTCCGGCGAAAGATGCAGCAACAGTGCGGTTTCGGTTCGCCCTGCGTGGGCGTCGGCGCCCGGTACCGCGCACGGCAGCCAGGCCGCGTCGCGGCCCTCGTACCGGAGCAGCGTCACCGCCTCCGCGAGCGCGGGTGCGTTGCCGCCGTGCCCGTTGACGAACAACACGCGCGGCGACCAGCGACACGCCGACCGTCCGTATTCGACGATCAGAGTGCGCAGCACCTCGGCACCCAGCGACACGGTCCCGGCGAACCCCTCGTGCTCGCCACTGGCGCCGTACGCGATCGCGGGTGCGAGCCGCAGGCCCGGCAATGCCCCGGCAACCGCCGACGCGATCCTGGTGTCGGTGTCGAGGGGAAGGTGCGGGCCGTGCTGTTCGAGCGACCCGACCGGGACCGCCAGCGCGGGCCTGCCGTCCGCGATCTCGGGCCAGGTGGCGTCGGCCAGGGAGGTGGGCATGCCTGCCAGGGTAGGCCGCGTCCTGCCGCCGCCTCCACCCCCGGCACACCGCCGCGTGCTGGCGGCCGGGTCAGAGGGAGAGAGCAACCCGATACCCCTCCCGGACCGCGGCGTCGGCACGACGGGGCGACAGCGCATCCCCGATCCGATACACCTCGAATCCGCTGCCGGACAGTTCTTTCCACAACTCGTCCACCGGACGCTGGTGCACCGCGCACACGACCGCGTCAAACTCGATCTGCTCCACCACACCGGTGGGGTGATGGAGCAGGTGCACGCGGATCCCCGTCCCGGTGTCGGCGATCCCGGTCGGGACGGTGTCGGTTCGTTCGACGACGCCCGCCGCGTGCGCGCGGCGCTGCCAGCCCTCCATGTCCAGGGTCAGTCCGAGGTCCTGTCCGACAATCATCCCCGGAGTCGCGATCGTGACCCCGGCACCGCGAGCGGCGAGTGTCTCGGCGACCGACGTGCCCTGATGGAATCCCAACTCGTCGAACACCAGGACCCGGCCTGCCGGGTGGACGCCGCCATCGAGAACGTCCCGCACGTCGACGACCCGGTCGCTGCCGCCCGACCACGCCGGACGCGACGGCCGGGCCCCCGTCGCGACGATCACCACCTCCGGGGCCAGCGCCAGCACCAGCGCGGCGTCGACGGCAACGCCGGTGCGCATCGTGACGCCGGATCGCAGGCACTCGCGTTCCAGATTCGCTGTCAACTCCCCGAACTCGGCTCGACCCGCGGCCGCCGCTGCGGTACGCACCTGCCCACCGAGACGGGGCGCGCGTTCGTACAGGGTGACGGCATGGCCGCGCTGGGCGGCGGTGGCGGCGGCCTGCAGCCCGGCGGGTCCGCCCCCGACCACGACCACCGCGCGGCCGCGGCGCCGCGGCATCGGCAGCGGCACCGATTCCCGTCCCGCCGCCGGGTTTTCGATGCAGCCGAGCCACCGGTTCAACCCGACCCTGCCGATGCACTCCTGATTGCATCCCAGGCACGCCCGAATGTCCTCGGGGTGCCCGGTCGCCGCCTTCACGGCGAAGTCGGGGTCCGCGATCTGGCCGCGCACCACACCGACCAGGTCGCACTGCCCCTCGGTCAGGGCCTGCTCGGCCTGGGCGGGACCGGTGAACCGCCCGACCCCCACGACGGGGAGGGACACGGCGCGGCGAATCGCGTTGGGAATGAAGAGGGCGTAGCCGTTCGGCACCGCCATCGACCCCTCGATCAGGTGCAGCGTCTCGGTGGCCATCCCGATGGATGTGTTCAGATAGTTCACCGCGCCGGTCGCCTCGATCATCGTCGCCACCGCGACCGCCTCGTCGAGATGGATGCCGTTCGCGATCGACTCCTCCCCGGTCAGTCGCACGCCGAGGACCAGGTCCGGTCCCAACGCCGCCCGGACCGCGGCGATCACCTCGAGCAGCAGTCGGGCCCGATGCGCGAGCGGCCCGCCGTAGCCGTCGGAACGCAGGTTCGTCTGCGGGGACAGGAACGCGCGCAGGATCGAGGACTGCGACGCTTGAATCTCGACGCCGTCGAATCCGCCAGCACGACAGTGGGTTGCGACACGCGCATAGCCGTCGACGAGGTCGGCGAGGTCGGCGGCGTCCACCTGTCGGGGGACCTCGCGGAACAGTGGATCGGGGACGGGGCTCGGCGCCAACAGCGGAAGGCCGGAGTACATTCCCGACCCCTGGCCACCGTTGTGGTTGAGCTGCGCGAGAATCACCGCCCCGTGCTCGTGGACGGCATCGGTGATCCGGCGGTATCCGGCGATCACCTCAGGGCGGTGACCGTGGATCACCTTCTCGTACGGCCAGTCGGTCGGATGGACGCACTGCTCCTCGGTGATGATCAGCCCGGCACCGCCCCGCGCCCGGGCTGCGTAGTAGTCGGCGTGCTGCCCGGTGGGCAGGCCATCGACGGCGGCGTTGGTCAGGTGTGCGGTGAACACCACCCGGTTGCGCACCGTCCGGGGGCCGAGGGTCAGCGGCGCCAGCAGCCTCGGGAAGCTCACCGCGCCCACCCGGACATCAGGCGCGCGGCGGCGCCGCGGCCCTCCCGGACCGCCTCGGCGATGGTGCGCGGTGCGACGCGGTCGCCGCACGACTGTGCGCCGCGCCGCTCGAGGTGCCTGCCCAGTGCCTCGTCGGGGACCCGGTGCCCACAGTCGACAATGACCGCCGCCCGGACCGTGCTCCGCTCCCCCGTGTGCACCTGTTCGAGTTCAACTGCGCCACCGACGATATCGACGATCCTGCTCCGCAGGTGGCGGGTCACCGCGGACCGCTGCAGCCTGCCGTTGGCGTCGGCGAGGTCGCCGGTGCGCCCGAGGCCGGTGCCGATCACCGGATCCGGGGTCGCGATCGCGACCGGGTGGCCGCCTGCCGCGAGATGCTCGGCCACCGCGACCCCCACCGGGCCACCGATCGGATCCCACACCAGCACCGCCCCGGTGACGGCGTGCGCGGCGTCCAGGACGTCCGGTGCGGTGCGCACCGGCACGCTGCCGTCCCCCGGCACCGGCCACGGCGCGGCGACACTGCCGGTGGCGAGCACCGTCGCATCGGCGTCCGTGACATCGGATTCGGTGATCTCGCGGCCCAGTTCGATGCGGACCCCGAGGCGGTGGCACTCGCGGGCGAGCCAGTCGGTGACCGTGGCCAGCCGCGTCAGGTTTCCGGTCGCGGCGCGGGCAACCATGCCGCCGAGCCGATCTCGGCGCTCGACCAGCCGGACCCGATTCCCGGCCGCGGCGAGCACCCGAGCCGCCTCCAGGCCTGCCGGACCACCACCGACGACCAGCACCTCCCGCGTCCCGGGGTGACGGTGCCCCTCGCCCGGTCCAACGGCGTGAGGGTGCCCTTCACCCGGGGTGGTGGGGTTGCCGATGCAGGTGACGATCGGGTTGCGGGGGTCGCGCACCAGGCAAGTCTGGTTGCACAGCACGCACGGACGAGGGGCCCGGCCGCCGCGGACGGCAGCGACCAGGTCGGGGTCGGCGATCTGCGCGCGGGTCATCTCGACCAGGTCGGCGACCCCGTCGCCGAGCGCGCTCTCCGCGGCCGCGGCGTCGATGACGCTGCCCTGCAGGACGATCGGAACGGTGGTGGCCGCCCGGATGCGGCGGGTCGGTTCCACGGTGAACATCGGCGGGGTGTGCGCGTCCGGCCGGTACCGGGTCGCGGTGGTCGGACCGCCGCGCACCACGGTGAGCAGGTCGATCGACTCACCGAGCGCGCCCACCTGGTCGACCGCGTCGTCGAGGGTGATCCCGCCCCATGACGTCAGTTCATCGCAGCTCAGCCGGAGGGCGAGGATCCGGCCAGCGCCGAGCACGGACCGGACCGCCGCGATCACCTCGTGCAGCAGGCGCGCGCGATCCTCACCGTAGCCGTCCCCCCTGAGGTTGGTGAGCGGCGAGAGGAACTGGCGCAGCAGGGCCGCCGGACCCGCGTCCAGCTCGACACCGTCCACGTCCGCCGCGACCGCCCGCGCCGCGGCGGCCGCGAAACCGGTGATCACCTCGCCGATCTCCCGGTCTCCCATCTCGGCGGGCAGCTCCCGGGTCACCACGTCCGCGACCGGGGAGGGACCCCACAGCACCGACTGCGAGTATGCGCTCGTCCCCTGCAGACCGGCGTGGCCGAGCCCGGCGAGGACCAGGGTTCCGTGCGGGCGGCAGGCGGTAACGATGTCACGCCAGCCGGATTCGGACTCCGCGGCCAGTGGTGCCCGCTCATACGGGTGGTCGTCGGCACGCACCGACGCCACCTCGGTGACGATCAGGCCGCACCCGCCGCGCGCCCTCGCCTCGTAGTAGTTCGTGTGCCGGGACGAGAACGCCCTCCCGACACCGAGGTTCGTCTCATGAGGACCGAAGACCACCCTGGAGGACGCGGTGCGCCCGGCCAGGGTGGTCGTCGAGGTCAGCAGGCCTGATCCGGTTGGCAGGTCAGGGCCCGTCAGGTCAGAGCCCGAGGTCGCGGCGGAAGCCGTCGGGGACGACCAGGTCCGTTGGGGACAGGTCCGCGACACTGGAGTGCCCGAGCCCGAGGACGGCGGAGTCGACACCACCGCGCAGGATGTCGAGAACGTTCTCGACACCGGCCTGCCCGTTCGCGGCGAGGCCCCACAGGTAGGCGCGGCCGATCATCACGGCCCGGGCGCCGAGGGCGAGGGCCTTGACGACGTCGGAACCGCGGCGGATGCCGCCGTCGAGGACCACCTCGAGCTGCTCGCCGACGGCCTCCGCGATCGCGGGCAGCGCCCGAATCGGGGCGGGGGTGCCGTCCAGGTTGTTGCCGCCGTGGTTCGAGACGGAGATCGCGGTGCAGCCCGCGTCGACGGCGCGCTTGGCGTCGTCGACCCGCATGACGCCCTTGAGCATGAACGGACCGTCCCACTGCTCACGCAGCCAGGCGACGTCCTCCCAGGTGGGCAGCGGGGTCCCCATCCACTCCCCGTAGGCACCGAAGAACGTCGGCGCGGGGCCGCCGTCCGCCGGGGCGAGGTTCGGGGTGGTCAGGTCCGGGATGGCGCCGGAACGGACGAACTGCGACAGCCACTTCGGGTGCAGCAGGCCCTGCAGGGCGTTCGCCTTCATCGCGGCGAAGTCCATCTTCTCCGGGATCGACGGGGAACCCCAGTCGCGGCCCATCGAGAACGACCAGTCCAGCGTCATGATCAGGCCGGTGGCACCCGCCTTCTTGGCGCGCTCCATCCGGTGCAGCAGTTCGTCCCTGGTGCCGACCCAGTACATCTGGAAGAAGGTCTGCGGGTTCGCCGCCGTCACCTCCTCGACGGACTTGCTGGCGAACGAGGACAGGCCCATCGCGATGCCCCGCGCGGCGGCCGCCCTGGCAACGGCGACCTCACCGTCGGGGTGCACGGCCTGCACACCGGTCGGGGAGATCATGACCGGGAACGACAGCGGCTGTCCCATCACGCTGGTGGACAGTTCGCGCTTGTCCGACAGGCCGGCGACATGCGGAGCGAACCCGAGCTCGCCGAAGGCGTCGATGTTGTCGCTGGTGGTCAGGCCCTTCTCGGAACCGGCGACCAGCGCCATGTACACCGGCTTCGGGAGCTGCTTCTTCGCCCGCCGCTGCGCCTCGGCAACGGTCTCGAACCAGGCATTCTTTGCCATCAATATTCCTCTATTTCATTCCCGCGAGCGGGTTTTCGTCACAGATCTTGGCCGGGGGCCGGGTGGTGAGCAGGGTCAGCGGGACCGGCGCCTGCGGGATGCGGCGCTCGGCGCGCTTCCCGGTCCTGGAGTGATCCTGGCTGGACTTCGGGACGCTACGGTCCGCAGCAAGGGCCGATTCACCGTATCCCTGAACGCATTCGGGGTCCGGGCCGTCCATCGGCAGGCCGGTGAAGAACTTGGCCGCCATGCAACCGCCGCGGCAGGCGTCGTAGTGCGAGCACTTCGAGCAGGCGCCGCCGGTCTGCGGTGACCGGAGGTCCTGGAACAGTTCGGAGTGCTGCCACACCTGCTGGAAACCGCCGTCGGACACGATGTTTCCGGCGAGGAACTGGTCGTGGATCGCGAACGGGCAGGCGTACACGTCACCGATCGGGTCGATCAGGCACACCACCCGGCCCGCGCCGCACAGGTTCAGTCCGGGCAGCGCGTCACCGTAGGCGGACAGGTGGAAGAACGAATCACCGGTCAGCACGCCCTCGCCATTGGCGACGAGCCAGTCGTAGAGTTCACGCTGCTGCGCCTGGGTCGGGTGCAGCTCGTCCCAGACGTCCGCGCCGCGGCCGGACGGGCGCAGGCGGGTGATCCGCAGCGTCGCACCGTACGTGTCGGCGAGTGCCTTGAACTCGTCGAGCTGGCTCACATTCTGGCGGGTGACGACCACCGAGATCTTCGCGTCCTTGAACCCCGCCTCGGCCAGGTTCTCCAGCGCCCGCACCGCCATCGCGAACGAGCCGGGACCGCGGACCGCGTCGTTGACCTCCGCGGTGGCGCCGTCGAGGGAGATCTGCACGTCGACATAGTCGGACGCGGCAAGGCGGGCCGCGACCTTCTTGTCGATCTTCACGCCGTTGGTGGAGAACTTCACGCCGACCTGGTGTGCGGTCGCGTAGTCGACCAGTTCCCAGAAGTCGGAGCGGACGGTTGGCTCACCGCCGCCGATGTTCACGTAGAAGACCTGCATCCGCTGCAGCTCGTCGATGATCGACTTGCACTGCTCGGTGGACAGCTCCCGCGGGTCGCGGCGGCCGGACGAGGACAGGCAGTGCACGCACGACAGGTTGCACGCGTAGGTCAGCTCCCAGGTCAGGCAGATCGGAGCATCGAGGCCGAGTTCGAACTGGTCGACCAGCCTGCCGACCGGGGCGGGTGCGGGTGGTTCCAAAACAGAGGTCATGGGCGCGGGTCCTCGTCAGACGAAGTGATGGGGCGGCGGCGTGAGGGGCTGCTCACGCGCGGCGGTTCAGGCGGCGGGGGCCGCGGCAGCGGGGACGATCATCTTCGACTCCGCGAGGGTTGCCAGGGCGCGGGCGTACATGTCGATGCGGGCGTCCTCGATGCCTGCGGCGCGGATCGCGCTGCGCGCGTCGGGATGGTCGGCCAGGGACTTCACGATGCCGACGATGGTCACGTTCTTGAGAAAGGACAGCTTCCTGGTCCCGAAGTGGTAGAGCAACGCCCCGAAAGGTTCGGGGCGAAGCGCCACCTGCGGGTGCAGCTGCCACCCGGTGTCGAGATTCACGATCAGTACACGCCGCACATGCCGTCGATCGACACCTCTTCCACCAGGGACTCCTGGACGAGCTCGGTTTCGTTGACTGCGGACTCGCGAGCGTCGGACATCGACATGCCTCCTGTGTCAGGGTTGTTCCGGTCGCAGCTGGAGCGCTGTGACTCGGCTCACCACATTAATGGCATCGAGTGCAGAAAGAAAGGCGGGAGTAGAAGTTGACGCGTACCCGCAGGTCAGGGACCGGACGCATCGGCCGTCGGCCGTCCACCACCCCCGATCTGATCAGCAACATCGCGATCGGTTTGTTCGCCGAGCACGGCTTCGACGAGACCAGCGTCGACCAGATCGCGGAGGCGGCCGGGATCGCGCGGCGCACCCTCTTCCGGTACTTCCCCTCCAAGAACGCGGTGCCCTGGGGCAACTTCGACACCCACCTGGCCGAGATGCGCGACCACCTGGCGAACCTGCCGCGCGATGTCCCCCTCGCCGACGGCCTGACCCGGGCGTTGCTCGAGTTCAACGACTTCCCAGCGGACGTGGCGCCGATTCACCGCCAACGCATGGAGGTGATCCTCAACGTGCCCGCACTGCAGGCCTACTCGATGGTCATGTACACGGGCTGGCGCGCGGTGATCGCGGAATATGTCGCCGCACGGACCGGCCTGGAGGCGACCGATCACCTGCCGCGCACCGTCGGGTGGACCGTCCTCGGGGTCGCCCTCGCGGCGTACGAGCAGTGGCTCACCGACGAGTCCCTCGAGCTGCCCGACCTGCTGCGCGCGGGCAGCGCAACGCTGGGCGCAGGGCTGGCGGCGGTGCCCGTCGTCTGATCGGGGGCACCGCGCGGATACCTCCTTTTCGCTCGACCCGGTCCCCGCACCGCCGATACGCCCTAAACTTGGACGCGGGATGGACACCAGCCGTCCCACCGATCGTCATGAGGCACACGATGACGGAGAAGTCCGTGATCTTGGGTCGGCCGTCCGGTCGCAACGCCGGCGCCGATTCACGGACACCCGGCTCCACACACGGCAACCTGTCCGAGCAGGAGATCGTGGAGGCGGCCCTGCGCGTGATCCACCAGGACGGGCTGGACAAGCTCTCGATGCGGCGCCTGTCCCGCGAGCTCGGCGTGTCCGCGATGGCGCCCTATTACTACGTCTCCGACAAGGACGAATTGCTTGAGCTGGTCGCGACCGCCGCGCTCGACGGCGTCGCCGCCCCGCCACCGGGTCCGGACTGGGCGGAACGCCTGCGCACCCTCATCGACCAGATCGACGAGCGCCTGTCGACCTATCCCGGGCTCGGGGAGGTGCTGCTCGAGCGGATGCTGCGATCCCAGCGTCACCTGGTCGCGCTGGTCATGGAGATCCTGTTCGACGCCGGATTCGACGAGCGCAGCGTCTACTGCGCGTATGCGACGATCCACACCTACCTGTTCGGCCGCAGCGGCGTCTCCACGCAGGATCCCCCGGTCCCGGACCGGACGGGGCTGCCCGAGGTGATCGCCCGCGCCACCCGGCGCCTCGACGAGATCCATGGCCGCGACGTCTACCGGTTCGGGGTCGCGACCATCATCTCCGGCCTGCAGGCGCAGCTGGAGCGGCAGGGACACTCGCCGTCGTCCTGAGCGGGTCCCGATTATCGGGAATGGGGCGGCACAAATTACGATCCAGCTGCTTCGATGGTGTCTGCTAGGCTAAAAACTAGAACACGTTCCAGAATGTGCCCAGTCGCACACCCCGCCGTCCCTGCATCCGCAGAGCCCCGAGAGGATCGACCACGATGACCACAGTTGACATGCCGCACAGCTCCAGGTCGGTTGTGCTCACCGTGTCGGGCGTCGTCGAGGAAACCGCAGACGCACGTTCGCTGGTGTTCACCGTCCCGGACGAGCAGCGCAGCCGCTTCGAGTACAAGCCGGGCCAGTTCCTCACCCTGCGCATCCCGAGCGATCGCACCGGCTCGGTCGCCCGCTGCTACTCGCTGGCCAGCTCGCCGTTCACCGACGGCGACCCGAAGGTCACGGTCAAGCGCACCCTCGACGGCTATGGCTCGAACTGGCTGTGCGACAACATCGCGGTCGGCGACACCATCGAGGTGCTGCCCCCGTCCGGCGTGTTCAGCCCGAAGTCCCTCGACCACGACTTCCTGCTCTGGGGCGCGGGCAGCGGCATCACCCCGGTGATCTCGATCCTCAAGTCGGCGCTGAGCCAGGGCAGCGGCAAGGTCGTCCTGATCTACGCGAACCGCGACGAGAACTCGGTGATCTTCCGGGACGAGCTGCGCGCCCTCGCCGCCCAGTACCCGACCCGGCTGACCGTCGTGCACTGGCTCGAGTCGCTGCAGGGCCTGCCGACGCCCGACCAGTTCGCCACCCTCGCGGCCCCGTTCACCGGTTTCGAGTCGTTCATGTGCGGGCCGGGCCCGTTCATGGACACCGTGCACAAGGCGCTCGCCGAGGCGGGCGTGCCGCGGACCCAGGTGCACGCCGAGGTGTTCAACTCCCTCGCGGGCGACCCCTTCAAGGACGTCGAGGTCGAGGAGGTCACCGCCGAGGAGGCCGCCGACGCCGCGACCGTGGCGGTCACCCTCGACGGCGAGACCCACGAGATGAGCTGGCCCCGCAAGCAGACCCTGGTCGACATCATGCTCGCGAAGGGCCTGGACGTCCCCTACTCCTGCCAGGAGGGCGAGTGCGGCTCCTGCGCATGCACCGTCCTCAAGGGCGAGGTGGAGATGGAGAACAGCGAGATCCTCGACCCCGAGGACATCGCCGCCGGATACATCCTCGGCTGCCAGGCCCGCCCGGTCACCGACCGGCTCGAGATCGAGTTCTAGCACCTCCCGCGGCGGGGCGGGCACGGTGATCTACGGATCCGTGCCCGCCCCGCCGCGGCGCATCCGCCGGTAGTGCCCGCGGGTGTCGGCGTCGAGGTGTTCGATGGCGTACGACAGCGCCGTCGCCCCCATCGCCGGGGCGTGCCGGTCGAGGAAGTCGGTCAGCAACCGCCGGTCCACCCGCGCACCGACCTCGCGCAGCATCCAGCCCAGCGCCTTCTGGGTGAGGTCGCGGCGGTCGCCGAGCAGCCGGGCGGTCAGGTCGAGGGTCGTCGACGCGTCACCGCGCCGGATGAAGCCGAAGGTGGTCAGCAGCGCAACCCGCCGCCGCCACAGATCCTCGTCCGCGCCGAGCTCGAACACCAGATCCCGGGGCCGGTCGAACAACCAGCCACCGAGGATCCGCTCCGCCGACGCGTCGACGAGGTCCCAGTTGTTCACCCGGCCGCGCAGCACCGCGGCGAGGTAGTGCTCGGCGACCCGCTGCCGCTCGTCGTCGTCCCTGGTCCGGGCGGCGCTCGCCCGCTCGAACCGTCCGGTCGCGATCAGCAGCCCCGCCAATCGGTGCTCGTGAACCTGGCTGTCGAGCAGCGCGTCGACCTCCGCCAATGGCAGGTCCGCGAAGGTCTTGACGACCGCGCGGACCGCGGGGACCCGGACGCCGATGAAGACGTCCCCCTCCCCGTAGTCGCCGGGGCCGGTCTTGAAGAACCGTCGCAGCTGCGCCGCGGCGTCGGCGTCGGCGATCGCGCCCAGCGCCCTCGTCACATCCTCGTGCACCCCGCCGACCTTACGGCCGTCGGCGGCCGGGAGGCCCTTGATCGGTCGGTCGATCAGGTCTATACCGGAAGCATGCCGGTAATCCCGGCATACGCGACAACTCCGGCAGAGGAGGCTGGACATGAACGCAGCAATGAGGCGG
This sequence comes from Rhodococcus sp. NPDC058505, assembly GCF_042720095.1. NCBI lineage: Bacteria > Bacillati > Actinomycetota > Actinomycetes > Mycobacteriales > Nocardiaceae > Rhodococcus > Rhodococcus sp. NPDC058505. The sequence continues at coordinate 15,848 of NZ_JBHXNB010000025.1, read as the reverse complement.
TGGCAGGACTGGGCCGCCGTGGTGATCGGCGTCGTCGTGGCACTCTCACCGATCTGGGTCGACACGAACAGCGCCGCCCGATGGTCGATGATCGTGCTCGGTGTGCTCGTCGCCGTCGCCGGCGTCGCCAACATGATGGCCCCCACCAACGAGATGGTCGTGTGGGCGATGGGCGTGCTCGGTGTCCTGATGTTCATCGCACCATGGGTCACCGGCTACTCCGGCATGGCGGGCGCGGCCTGGACATCCTGGGTCGGTGGTGTCCTCACCGTGCTGACCGCGCTGGCAGCGCTTCCCGAAGGGTCCCGGATGCATGCCGGTCACGGCGGCGGACTCGCTCCGCACCACTGACCACCCGTCCGAAAATCCACACACCGTGACAACCGTGCCGGGCCGGATCCCCCGACCCGGCGACGGAGGTGGTCGACTTGCCTGTACCGCGCCAGGGACGCATCCCCGGCACGGGCGGTGACACTCGGCGGCGGATCCTCGACGCCGCCGAAGAACTCATCGCCGCGCGCGGATTCGACGCCACATCCACCGCCGCGATCGCGACCAGCGCCGGCGTCCCCAAGGGCCTGATCTTCTACTACTTCCCCACCAAGGAGTCGATTCTCACCACGCTGATCGCCGAGCGCCTCCCCACCGACCCGATCGGCGACATCGACGGGCTCGCCGTCACCGGTGAACCCGAGGTCGCGCTGGTCAACCTCGACGCCGCGCTCGACCTGACGGGTCGGCGCACGATCCGCGAGATCGTCTGGCGGGAGGCCGACACTCATCCGCTGGTGCGTGAGCAGCTGCGGGCGTTGCGCACCTACCTGCACGACGTGACGGTGGAGGTCCTGCGGCTCAGCTCGCCCCTCACCGCCCCCGCACGGGTGCTCGACTCGTGCGCGACGGCGTGGGTCGCCGCGATGTTCTCCGCGACCCACCTCGACCGGTTCCGGGAACGCGACGAACGCGCCGACGACCTGCGGGCGGTGGCCCGGGTGGTCACGGCGGGGCTCGGTGCGCTGTCACACCCGTGAGCGCGGTGTCGCGAGGTGAGCGCCCCGTCGCAAGCCGAGCGAACGGCACATTCATTCGACCTGATCGAGTGAACGCTTCCGTTCAGTCGGTGGGGGTTGGGGCGGGGTGTGGGTGTGGGTGCGGGTGAAGGAGTGGGGCGGCAGCGGCGTAGCTGCGGGCGCCGGCGGGCAGCTCGCCGGGACGACCGCTGAGCAGCACCGACACCGAGCCGCTGCCGCCGAGGTCGCGGCCGAGGGCGTCGATGCGGCGCAGCGTCTGCGCGGCGACGGCCTGCGCACTGTCGAACAGCGTCACCCCCGACGGCAGGCGCGCGGCGATCTCGTCGGCGACCAGCGGATAGTGGGTGCAGCCGAGGACGACGGCGTCGCAGGCCACCGGGGTCGCGGCGGCGGCACTGTCGATGGCCGCGAGGATCCGGTCCCGGTCGCCTGCGTCGATCGCATCGGCCAATCCGTGGCAGGCGACCCCGACCACGTCGCTGCCGTTCGCGAACCGCGCGATCAGGTCGGCCTGGTACCGGCTCGCCGTCGTCGCGGCGGTCGCCCAGATCGCGACCGAGCTGGACGCGGCCGCGGCCGGTTTGATCGCCGGGACGGTCCCGATCACCGGGACCGCGGCACCGAGGTGGGCGCGAACCTCGTCGAGCGCGGTGACGCTCGCCGTGTTGCACGGCAGGACCACGACCTGTGCGCCGAGGTCGACGGCCTGGTCGGCGGCGGCGAGCACCCGGTCGATCACCCACGGCGCGGGCTTCGGCCCCCACGGCGCACCGTCGGGATCGAGGGAGAGCAGCAGGTCGAGGTCCGGGCGCAGCCGACGCAGCCAGGCCGAGGTGGGCAGCAGCCCGAGCCCGGAGTCGATCAGCGCGACGGTCACCGAACCAACGTAGTCCGCGCACCCGCCGATGCGTCATCCCGGTCCCCCTCACCTGCGCAGCAGCAGGCACCCGGCCGCGGCGCGGCCACCGAGCCCGACGACGGCGGTCGTGGGCCCGCCCCGCACCTGGGCGCGGCCCGCGGTGCCCCGCAGCTGCGCGACGGCCTCGACGACCAGGTCCAGGTCGGGTCGCCGACCGGTCCCGAGGTGCCCGCCGTGCGGGTTCACCGGCAGCACGCCGCCCCGGGAGATCGCGGCGCCGGTCGCGACGAATCGTCCGGCGGCACCGGCGTCGCACCGGCCGAGGGCCTCCAGCCACCAGAGCACCGCCACGGAGAATTCGTCCCCGATCAGCGCGACGTCGGGGTCGGTGGGGGCGCCCGACAGGTCCGCCCACATCGCCGCGGCCGCGCGCTCCGCGACGCCGTCGGTGGCGTCCTGTTCCGGTAGCGGGCCCGCCGCGTACGCGGCGCCGACGCCGTCGACCCGGATCCGCGGCGATGCGTCACTGGTGCGGGTCGACAACACGATCGCCGCCGCGCCCCCCGCCGGGCGGGCCCGGTCGTGCAGGCACAGCGGGTCCACCAGCATCGGCGCGGCGAGGTAGTCACGCAGGCGCAGCCCGCCACCGACGTTCGCGGAGGCCACCATCGCCACCTGCGCCAACTCGGTGCGGGTGAGTCCGTAGCGCTCGATGTAGGCGCGGGCGGCGAGTGCGACCCCGACGAGTGCGCCGTCCGCCCCGTACGGCGCGTGCCAGCCCGCACGGCCAGCGACGGCCGCCGCTGGTCCGAACCGGTCGACGGCACGCGCTCGCGCCGGGTCCGGAGCGAGCGCCTCAACGCACACCACGGTCCCGGTCCGGCCAGCCGCCACCGCGTCCACCGCCTGCACCAACCCGGCACCGACCACGGAAGTGTCGTTTTCCTGTGCCCGCCACAACAATTCAAGCCCAAGCGCATCGGCGACGTCCACCGCGTCGCAGCCGATCGCAAGCAGTCCCGTGACCTCGGTGCGCGGCATACCCGCATCGGTGAGCGCGGCGAGGGCCGCGGTGACCGCCGCGCCGGCCACCCCGCCTGCGCCGACCCGGACGCGGCCGGCCCCGGTCACCAGGATGTCGCGCACCGCATCGCCCCGTTCACGACACCGCCTCGATGCGGTCCTCGAACGCATCGGAGTCCTCGAACTCCGCCAGTGGCAACCAGATTCGCTCATCGAGCTGCTCAAAGACCAGGCGCATCGGGGCGCCGACCCGCGGGGTGTCCGGGCCGCCGCCGAGCAGGCCGAGGGTGATGCGCACCCCCTCCACCAGGTCGACGACACCGACCAGGTACGGCGGCGCGGGCACGGCCCGGACCGGCTCGACGACCACCGCCCAGGTCAGCAGCGCACCCTTGCCCGAGACCGGCTCGAATGCCAGGTCGGTGCCCCAGCACCCGCGGCAGCACGGAGCGGGCGGGAACGACCAGCGCAGGCAGCGCAGGCAGCGCTGCACGGACAGGCGTCCGGACGCACCCGATGTCCAGTGCGTCGCGGTCAGCTCCGTCAGCTCGGGGAGGGCACGTCGACCGTGCACCATGAGTTCACGGTAGCCGCCCGCGCGGGCGGCGGCTGCGAAATCCTCAGACCGTTGCCGCGGCGAGCACGTCCTCGATCGCGACCCGGCCCGCGACCTTCGCGCGCATCTTCATCACGGCGCCCGCGAGCCCGCCGCCGACCACCGCGACCAGCCGCCCGTCCCGTTCGTAGTACGCGAGGAACTTGCGGCCGTCGTCACGGACGAGGTGCACGGTGTCGGTGCCGGACGGCTCGCCGAGCGCCTGGATCTTGACGTCGTACTGGTCGCTCCAGAAGTAGGGCACCTGGGCGGCGACGTCCGGGGCCGCGCCGGTGACGAGGGTGTGCGCGAGGACCTTCGCCTGCTCGCCGACATTGCTCCAGTGCTCGACGCGCCGCTGATCGCCCTCGGGGTGCCGCCACGCTGCGACGTCGCCGACCACCCACACGTTCGGGTCGCTGGTGCGCCCAGCCTCGTCGGCGAGGACGCCGCCACCGGCGGTGCGGTCGGCGAGGTCGATCCCGGACCCCTCCAGCCAGCCGGTGACCGGATGCGAACCGATCCCGACGACGACCACGTCGGCGGCGATCTCGGTGCCGTCCCCGAGCACGGCGCCGGTCACCCGGGTGTCGCCGCGCAGCGAGTCCAGCCCGACCCCGGTGCGAACGTCGACGCCCTCACCGGTGTGCAGCCGGGCCACCAGCGCGCCGACCTGCTCACCGAGCACGGATGCCAGGGGGGACGGCTGCGGCTCGACGAGCACCACGTCCAGGCCGCGGGCGCGCATGCTGGCTGCGACCTCGCAGCCAATGAATCCGGCACCGACGACGAGACCGGTGCGGCCTGCGGTCAGGTCCGCGCGCAACGCCAGGGAATCGTCGAGGGTCCGCAGCACATGCACGCCCTGCAGGTCGGGAAGGCCGGGGATCCGCCGGGGGGTCAGGCCGGTCGCGATCACCAACCGGTCGTAGTCGACGCCGGTGCCGTCCTCGAGGGTCACCGTCCTTGCGGACGGGTCGACCGACACCGCGCGGGCCCCGAGCCGCAGCTCGACGCCCAGTTCGTCGTAGTACTCGGCCGGCTTGAGGGTGACGTCGTCGTTCTCCCCGCGCACCACATCCTTGGACAGCGGCGGGCGGTCGTACGGCAGGTGCGACTCCTCACCGAGCAGGGTGATTGCCCCCTCGTGGCCGGCCCGGCGCAGCTCCTCCGCGGTCCGCAGACCCGCCAGTCCTGCCCCCACGATCACGATCCGTCCGACACCCATGGTGCGTCCTCACCCTTCGACACGTTCTCCACGACCGTCATCGGTCCCCATAGTCATACCAAACAGAAACACGTTCCAGTAGTGCCAGGTCCTCAGGAGATCTCCAGCCCCGAGATCAGCCACTCCCCATCGACGCTGGTCAGGCTGACCCGCGCACCCACCGTCGCGGTCACGGGATCCGGTGTCGCCTCGGTGCTGGTGACCTGTTTCAGGAACACGAGCGCGTCGGCCCGGTCGGCGCTGAGCGACCCGATCCCGGAATCGACCGCGGTCGCGGTGGTGGTGATCTTCTCCGCCCGCGCGGTGGGAACGATCGTGGCGTCGGTGAGGCGGCTGTAGTACTCGCGGAAGTCACCGGTCAGTCGCTGCGTCGCCGCGTACATGTCGGCCGCGACAGTCTCGGGCGTGTAACTCAGCAACGCCGCCGCCCCGTCGGCGGCAACCTGCGCGACCTCGGCCCGCACCGCGTCCCCGGTCCGCTGATCCGCCCGGTAGAGGCGGACGTACAGGGCCACCGCCGCCACGGCGAGGATCACGGCGAGGACGGCGAGCAGCCACACCCCGCGGGTCATCCGCCCCCTCACGCGACGTACTCCAGGTGTGCGGTCTTGTATCCCTCACCGACCCGGTCCATCGTCATCCGCAGCCGCCACACCCGGGACTGCGGCTCCGGTGCGGCCCGGTTCGTCACCGTCGAGGCGACCTGCACGAGCACCGTGCCGTGATCACCCTGCCAGGACTCGACGGCCGCATCGGCGCGGTCCGCGACGGTGGTGACCTCGGTGTCCTCGACGACCGACACGAACGAGTCCGCACTCTCGGCGAACTGGTCGCGGAAGTCGCCGGTGGCCCCGGCCAGCACCCGGTCGACATCGCTGCGGGCATGGGTGTGATCGACGGTGGCAAGGTTCATCGCGGTCCGCTCCGCCGCCGCCATCGCCTGCCGTCGCGCCGTCTCGTCCGCGGCGACGCCGCGATGCTGCCACACCAGAGCGCCGCAGGCGATCGCCAGTGCCAGGCACAGCACCGTCAGCATCGTCAGCGCCGTGACACCGCCACGCCGACGCCGTTGCCTGCCCGGGCCCGCCGCCCGTGTGTCCCCCATCTACCCCGTCCTCCGTCCATGTCGCCTGCCCTGGGCAGTGCGCTCCACCGTAGGTGATCGGACTCACAGCGCGGTGGGCGCCCATCCGAGCCGGATCGCCTGCGGACAGATCCGGCCTGCACGTCCTAGTGTTGACGTGTGATGAGCGAATCCGGGCGCACCGATCCCCCTGCCCACGCGCCGCGGGCCGAGCCGCGCTTTGCTACCGCGGCCTCGACCGAGCTGGTCGGGTCCCAGGGGCGCACGATCATCGCGGACGCGGTGGTCGCGAAGATCGCGGGAATCGCGACCAGGGAAATCAGCGGCGTGTTCGATGTTGGCGGTGGCACCGCGCGGGTCGTCGGCGCGCTGCGCGACCGGATCCCCGGCGCCCGGGTCAATCACGGGCAGGGCGTCGCGGTGGAGGTCGGTGAGAAGCAGGCCGCGATCGACATCGGCATCGTCGCCGAGTACGGCGTCGCGCTGCACGAACTGGCGGCCGGGATCCGGCGCAATGTGATCGCCGCGGTCGAGCAGATGACCGGACTGGAGGTCACCGAGGTCAACATCACCGTCTACGACGTGGTGCTGTTCGACGAGGATGCGACCGGCGACACCGACAGTCGCCCGAGGGTGCAGTGAACGACGTCGACGACGCGGAATTCGTTGCCGCCCAGGTGTGTACGGTTCCCGGCGTGGCGGCACTGCACGGCGGCCGGTTCGGTGAGATCGCCACCTACCTGCCCGGCAGGCGACTGCTGGGGGTGCGGATCACCGACACCGGGTGCGAGGTGCACGTCGTCGTCGCCTACCCGCACAACGTCGTCGATGTCGCGGCCGCCGTGCACCGGACGGTCGGGCCGCTGGTCGGCGTCCCGGTCACGGTCACCGTCGCCGACGTCGCCGACGACACCGCGTCCGCCACCACGGAAGGGACCTCGCGATGAACAGCACGGTCGTCGGCCTGATCGCGGGGCTGCTGCTCGCCCTCGCCGGAATCCTCGGCGGTTTCGCCGGATTCGTGTTCGCGGTGATGCTCGGCGCACTGGGGATGGCGGTCGGCGCGCACCGCGACGGCCACTTCGATCTCGGTGCGTTGCTGCGGAGCCGCGGTCGTGGCTGACGGCGGTCCCCCGGCGACGCCGGATCGGGCACCGACCGACCTCGAACTCGAACGTGGCGTCCGGGGCCGACTGACCGTCAAGGACCGGGCGATCTCCAAGATCGCCGCCGCGGCCGCGCTGTCGGTGCCGGGTGTGGTGCGCCGGTCCGGCGGCCTGCTCACGTTGCCGGGGCGGGACCTCCCCCGCGCCGAGGTCACCGCCGAGGGCGACTCGGTCGCGGTGACGCTGTACCTGGCGGTGGCGTGGCCGAGTCCGGTCGCGATGCTGTCGCGGGAGGTGCACTACGCGGTCACCGAGCGGGTCGAGACCCTGACCGGGCTGATGCTCGACCGCCTGCACATCGTGGTCGCCGAGGCGGTGCCGCGGGGCGCGGACGACCGCGACACCGGGGTGGACGCGCGCCAACTGGCCGACGACCACGCGGGCCTCCTCGCCCCGGTGCCGTCCAGGGAGCCGTTGGCCCGCCCGGACGCCGCGGTCGTTGCGGTGATCGCCGCGGTCCTGCTGATCGGGGTGGCGGTGGTTGCCGGGCGGGAGTTCCTCATCGCGAAGGAGGTGATCGCCCCGGCCGCATGGCTGCGCAATTCGGTGTCCTGGGTCGCGGATCTGCACTGGCAGGCGTGGATGGCCGCCGCGGCGGCGCTGGGCGTCGTCCTCGGGGCGCTGCTCGTCTTCGTGTCGCTCACGCCCCGGACCCGGACCCATCTTCCGCTGGGCGCGGGTGGAACGGTGTGGCTGCGCCCGACGGACGTGGCGCGCATGTGCAGCGCTCGCGCCGGGACCGTCGCCGGCGTCGCCGCGGTGCGGACCATCGTGGACCGTCGCCGGGTCACCGTGCACGTCGCCCCGGACGGTGCGGTGCCGGACGTCGAACTTGACCTGTGTGTGCGGGAGTCCGTCGGACCGTCGCTCGACGCGGTCGCGTCGCCGCGTGAACTGCGGGTCCGGATCGGGCGGGTGAGATCGTGAGGCGCCGGACCTCGGTCCTCGACAGACTGGTGGCGCTCGCCGCGGGCTGTGTGCTGCTCGCCGCCAGCGGGCTGACCCTGGCCTGGGCATTCGATGTCGACTGGGCTCGCGCGGCGGTGCGGCGCGTCGACCGGGCGCGACTCGCGGCCGTGCCGGACGAGTCGTGGTGGCCAACCATGCTCGCCACGACCGCCGTCATCGCGCTGCTCGGCGGGCTGGTCCTGCTGGTGGTCAACCTGCGTCGGGGCCGTCCGGAGACGATGCCGGTGTTCCCCGGCGGGGTGGCCGAAGCCGACCTGTCCGTGGACCTGGGCCCGCTCGCGGTCGGGTTGGCGGACGAGTTGGCCGCCCTCGACGGGGTGCGCACCGTCCGGTCGACCGCGGTCGACGACCGCGGACTCGCGACGCTCCGGGTGACGGTCGTCGCCGACCCGACCGTCGACGTCGTCGACTTCACCCGCAGCGCGGAGGCGATGGCCCGGTCGATGGCCGCCGCCCTGCCTGGCGCGCCGGTCGCGACGCAGGTGCTGCTCCACCTCGACCCCACCGACCGCTGACCCGGTCCCCCCTCGAGCGAACGGAACATTCATTCGATCTCATCGACTGAACGCTTCCGTTCACTCGGGAGGATCGAGGGGAGGGTCCCCATCGCGACCCCCGCCACGACCGCGATACCCCGGCGCCGCGATACCCGGAAACGCCGAACGGCGCCCACCCCGAGGGGTGGACGCCGTTCGGCGTGTACTTGCTCAGATCAGCAAGCGTTCACCGTGAAGGGTGAAATCACTTGACGATCCCGTAGGCAGTGCCTACTTGACAATCTTCGTGACGCGACCGGCGCCGACGGTACGGCCACCCTCGCGGATCGCGAAGCGCAGGCCCTCGTCCATGGCGACCGGCTGGATCAGCACGACGGACATCTCGGTGTTGTCACCGGGCATGACCATCTCGGTGCCCTCGGGCAGGGTCACGACGCCCGTCACGTCCGTGGTACGGAAGTAGAACTGCGGGCGGTAGTTGTTGAAGAACGGGGTGTGGCGGCCGCCCTCGTCCTTCGACAGGATGTACGCCTGGCCCTCGAACTCCGTGTGCGGGGTGGTGGTGCCCGGCTTGATGACGACCTGGCCGCGCTCCACGTCCTCGCGCTTGATGCCACGGACGAGCAGGCCGACGTTGTCGCCCGCCTGGCCCTGGTCGAGCAGCTTGCGGAACATCTCGATGCCGGTGACCGTGGTCTTGGTGGTCTCCGGGCGGATGCCGACGATCTCGACTTCCTCGTTCACGTTGACGACGCCACGCTCGATGCGGCCGGTGACGACGGTGCCACGACCGGTGATCGTGAAGACGTCCTCGACCGGCATCAGGAACGGCTTGTCGGTCTCACGAACCGGGTCCGGGATGGACTCGTCGACGGCAGCCATCAGGTCCTCGATGGACTTGACCCACTTGGCGTCGCCCTCGAGCGCCTTGAGCGCCGAGATCGGGATGACCGGAGCGTTCTCGTCGAACTCCTGGCCTGCCAGCAGCTCGCGGACCTCCATCTCGACGAGCTCGAGGATTTCCTCGTCGTCGACCATGTCGGCCTTGTTCAGGGCGACGAGGATGTAGGGCACGCCGACCTGGCGGGCGAGCAGCACGTGCTCGCGGGTCTGCGGCATCGGGCCGTCGGTGGCGGCCACGACCAGGATCGCGCCGTCCATCTGGGCAGCGCCGGTGATCATGTTCTTGATGTAGTCGGCGTGACCCGGAGCGTCGACGTGAGCGTAGTGGCGCTTCTCCGTCTGGTACTCGACGTGGGAGATGTTGATCGTGATACCACGAGCCTTCTCCTCAGGCGCCTTGTCGATCTGATCGAAAGCGAAGCTCTCGTTCAGGTCCGGGTACTTGTCGGCCAGCACCTTGGTGATCGCAGCCGTGGTGGTGGTCTTGCCGTGGTCGACGTGACCGATGGTGCCGATGTTCACGTGCGGCTTGGTCCGCTCGAACTTCGCCTTCGCCACTGGTGTCCTCCTGGACTGATTGTGCTTGCGGTATGCAGCAGTGCGGTTGTTATTACTTTGGTCGTACTGCGGTCGACGAGACCGAGGTTACTCGCCGGTCGCCTTGGCGATGATTTCCTTCGAGACGTTCGCGGGAACCTCTGCGTAGGAATCGAACACCATGGAGAAGTTCGCGCGACCCTGGGTCTTCGACCGCAGGTCGCCGATGTAGCCGAACATCTCCGAGAGCGGAACCAGCGCCTTGACGACACGGGCACCACTGCGTTCCTCCATGGCCTGGATCTGGCCACGGCGGGAGTTGAGGTCGCCGATCACGTCGCCCATGTAATCCTCGGGCGTGGTGACCTCGACAGCCATGATGGGTTCGAGAATGACCGGGCCTGCCTTGCGGGCGGCTTCCTTCAGCGCCTGCGAACCGGCAACCTTGAAGGCCATTTCCGAGGAGTCGACGTCGTGGTACGCGCCGTCGAGCAGCGTCAGCTTCAGGTTCACCAGCGGGTAGCCGGCGAGCACGCCGTACTGCATCGCGTCCTGCGCACCGTGGTCGACGGAGGGGATGTACTCACGCGGAACGCGGCCACCGGAGACCTTGTTCTCGAAGGCGTAGGACTCGCCCTCCTCGCCGAGGTACGGCTCGAGCGCGATGATCACCTTCGCGAACTGACCGGAACCACCGGTCTGCTTCTTGTGGGTGAACTCGTGCTTCTCGACCGTCTTGGTGATGGTCTCGCGGTACGCGACCTGCGGCTTGCCGACGTTGGCCTCGACCTTGAACTCGCGACGCATGCGGTCGACGAGGATGTCGAGGTGCAGCTCACCCATGCCGCCAATGACGGTCTGGCCGGTCTCCTCGTCGAGTTCGACGGAGAACGTCGGATCCTCTTCGGCGAGCTTCTGGATCGCGGTGCCCAGCTTCTCCTGATCGGACTTGGTCTTCGGCTCGATGGAGACCTGGATGACCGGGTCCGGGAAGCTCATCGACTCGAGCACGATCGGGTTGGCCTGATCGCACAGGGTGTCACCGGTGGTGGTGTCCTTCAGGCCGATCATCGCGTAGATGTGGCCCGCGACGGCCTCGTCGACCGGGTTCTCCTTGTTGGCGTGCATCTGGAAGAGCTTGCCGATGCGCTCCTTCTTGCCCTTGGTGGCGTTGAGCACCTGGGCGCCCGGATCGATCCGGCCGGAGTAGACGCGAACGAAGGTCAGCTTGCCGAAGAACGGGTGCGCCGCAATCTTGAAGGCGAGAGCCGAGAACGGCTCCTCCTTGCTCGGCTTGCGGGTGAGCTCCTCCTCCTCGTTGTTCAGCGCGTGCCCGTGCACCTCGCCGATGTCGAGGGGGTTCGGCAGGTAGTCGATGACCGCGTCGAGCATGGGCTGAACGCCCTTGTTCTTGAACGCGGAACCACACAGCACCGGGTACAGCTCGGAGTTGACCGTCATCTTGCGGATGGCGCCCTTGATCTCCTCGACGGTGAGCTCCTCGCCGCCGAAGTACTTCTCCATGAGCGCTTCGTCGGACTCGGCGACCGTCTCGAGTAGCTTCTCGCGGTACTCGGCGGCCTTGTCGGCCAGGTCCGCGGGGATCTCCTCGATGGTCGGCTCGGTACCGGTCGGCACAACGCCGCGCCAGGTGATGGCCTTCATCTCGACGAGGTCGACGACGCCGTCGAAGTCGTCCTCGGCGCCGATCGGCAGCTGCAGGACCAGCGGCTTCGCGCCGAGACGGTCGATGATGGTCTGCACGGTGAAGTAGAAGTCCGCGCCCATCTTGTCCATCTTGTTGACGAAGCAGATGCGCGGAACGTCGTACTTGGCAGCCTGGCGCCAGACCTGCTCGGACTGGGGCTCGACGCCCTCCTTGCCGTCGAACACCGCGACGGCGCCGTCGAGGACGCGCAGCGACCGCTCGACCTCGACCGTGAAGTCGACGTGGCCGGGGGTGTCGATGATGTTGATCTGGTTCTTGTTCCAGAAGCAGGTGACGGCGGCGGAGGTGATGGTGATACCACGCTCCTTCTCCTGCTCCATCCAGTCCGTCGTCGACGCACCGTCGTGGGTCTCACCGATCTTGTAGTTCACACCGGTGTAGAAGAGGATGCGCTCGGTCGTGGTGGTCTTGCCGGCGTCGATGTGCGCCATGATGCCGATGTTGCGGACCTTGTTCAGGTCGGTCAGCACTTCCTGTGCCACAGGATTCTTCCCCGCTCGTAGCTCGTGTCGGCCCTACCGGACCACGTTTTCTTGTATTCGCAGCCGGCCCTGATCGGACCCGACACTGCAGTGACGACGCCCGGGCGGCACCCGTTGAGGTGCCGCCCGGTGTCGAATCACCAGCGGTAGTGCGCGAACGCCTTGTTGGCTTCAGCCATCTTGTGCGTGTCCTCGCGACGCTTCACGGCAGCACCCAGGCCATTGCTGGCATCCAGGAGCTCGTTGGCGAGGCGATCGACCATCGTCTTCTCGCGACGCGCGCGGGAGAAGGTCACCAGCCAGCGCAGCGCCAGCGTGGTGGACCGACCCGGACGAACCTCGACCGGCACCTGGTAGGTGGCGCCACCGACGCGGCGGCTGCGGACCTCGAGGGCGGGCTTGACGTTGTCCAGCGCGCGCTTGAGGGTGACGACCGGATCGGTGCCGGTCTTCTCCCGAGCCTGCTCGAGGGCACCGTAGACGATGCGCTCCGCAGTGGACTTCTTGCCGTCCAGCAGGATCTTGTTGACGAGCTGGGTGACCAGCGGCGAACCGTAGACCGGATCCGCGACGAGCGGCCGCTTGGGAGCGGGACCCTTACGAGGCATCAGCCCTTCTCCTTCTTCGCGCCGTAGCGGCTACGAGCCTGCTTGCGGTTCTTGACACCCTGGGTGTCAAGCGAGCCGCGGATGATCTTGTAGCGAACACCCGGGAGGTCCTTCACACGACCGCCGCGGACGAGCACCATCGAGTGCTCCTGCAGGTTGTGACCCTCACCGGGGATGTACGCGGTGACCTCGACGGAGCTGGTCAGGCGCACGCGGGCGACCTTACGCAGCGCGGAGTTCGGCTTCTTCGGGGTCGTGGTGTACACGCGGGTGCACACGCCACGACGCTGCGGGCTGCCCTTCAGTGCAGCGGTCTTCTGCTTCGACGGCTTGTCGCGCCGCCCCTTGCGGACCAGCTGGTTGATGGTTGGCATATACCGGCTTTCTTCTTCTTCGCCGTTTACCCGGAGGCAACCTGGCGTTTGTGTATTCAGGGATCCAGCAGTTGGAGCAAGAAAACGCTGCTCCTCACCCGTTCCTCGACCACGAGGTCGGGCGTGTCGCATACCCCCACGCAGGCAGCCGGATGCTCGCAACTCGGTCTCGGGAGACACGGCTACGCGCGCGGCATTGCCTCGCTAGGCACACAAATCGGCCCGATACGTCCAGGCACGACCCACAACGATACCCGCCGCCGCCGCGACAGGTCAAAGCGGCGGCTCGACCGGGTGGGTCTCCACGCGGGCGGCCGCGTCGGCCAGTTCCCGGAACGAGCCGCGCAGCAGCGCCGCGTACCGGTCGATGTCGGGCATCCGGTCCGGGTCGACGGCGAAGGTCACCGTCAGCGTCCGACCGGTGGACACGATGTAGTGGTTCAGGCACGAGCCTGCGCCGATCCCGAGGATCCCGAACCCGCCGATCACCCGACTCCCGAAGAACCGCACCCCCTCCGCCCGGCGCGGGACGTTGGAGATCATCGTGTTGCCGAGCGCGACGGTGTCCCCCTCCCCGATCGGCAGTCGGGACCCCACCGCCTGCAGCCTGCGCACGTAGGGCGCGGGAGCGGAGTCGAGCACCGCGGACAGTTCCGCGATCGCCGGATGCCGGAACCTGACCTTCTCCGCCGTCATCGACTCGTGGGTCGCGGCCACCCTCCGGACGCGGTCCGCGAGGTCGGTGTGCAGGTCCACCGACAGCACCACGAAGTTGTTGCGGGACCGGCTCGCGAGCGTCCCCCGCATCGACAACGCCACCTTGCCGCCGAGGGACGCGGGCGGCTGCTCGCCGTGCTCGCGCAGATAGGTGACCATCGCGTCCCCGATCACCTCGGACACGACCTCGGTGACGGTGACGCCGGGCAGTCGGGAGCGGATCCGGTCGATCTCGTCGAGGTCGACGCTGACCGCGTCGAACGCGAATCCCGGACCGGGCCTGCGGTTAAATCGGGTCGACGGCCACCGCCAGCGCGGCGCGCTCACCTCGCCGCGCGCCGCCGCCCGCTGGGCAGCCCGCGTCAGGATCTGGGCCCGCACGCCGCCGCGGGCGAACCGGAACACGACCACCGGCAGCCGCAGCACCGCCCGCGCGGCGGCGCCCCCGGGCGACACCGCCGCGGGCAACGCGCCCGGCGCGGGCGGCTCGGGGGCGAACAGGTCGCGGGCCAGCGCGACGACCTCCACCCCGTCGCCCACCGCGTGGTGGACCTTGAACACCACGACGCAGGCACCGTCGGGCACGCCATCGACCCCGGTGACGCCGGTGATCACCAGCAGTGACCACGGCGGACGCTCCAGTGGAACCCGGGTCCGGCAGAGTTCGGCGATCCGGTCCCGCACCGCGGGCCAGCCGGGACCGGGGGCCGCCTCGACCGCGACGTGGGCACGCAGATCGAAGTTGGGATCCGGCTGCCAGTAGGGGAGGTCGACGTCGGCCGGGTAGCGCCGGATCCGGCTGCGAAACATCGGCGAGTGACGGATCCGGGGCCCGACCCACGCCAGCACCGCGTCGAGATCGAGATCCGCGGGCAGCCCGTCGGGGTCGAAGATGTACGCGTCGACGATCCGTGAGACGTGCGCACCCGTCTCGACCAGGATGTGCGTCGCATCGGTGGGAGTCAGCTGGTCCATCGGTCCGTGTCCTCCGCCTCGCCGGCGCCGGTGCGGCGCACACACACGCGAACCCCTCGAAATGGACATCCTATGGGGCTCGGGCCGATCGCGCGGGTCGACGTGCCGCGGTCAGCTCGGGCGCGGGGTGCGCGTCGTGGACGCATCCGCCAGCGCGGCGTCGAGTTGCTCGGACCAGCTGCGGACGATGTCCCGCCTGCGACCCGAATCGTCGGTCAGGATGTCGGCGAGCCCGAGCCCGCGCGCGAGGTCAAGGGTCGCCTGCACCAGCGACCGGACGCGTGGGTCGGAGCCGTCGACGCCGAGCTGGTCGACCGCGACCCGGTGCGCGGTGCGGCCGAACCGTTCCTCCAGCGGCAGCACCCGCTCGCGCAGGGCCGGGTCCGACGACGCCGCCGTCCACACCTGCAGCGCCGCCTTGAAGAGGGTGCCGGTGTAGTAGTCGACCAGGCGGCCGACCACCGCGGCGGTCCGTCCCGCACCGACGGGCAGGTCCACCGCCTCGTCGCGCGCCTGCTGCATCCGGGAATCGAACATGAACTCCAGCGCGCCGGTGATGAGGTCCTCACGGGTCGGGAAGTGATGCTGTGCGGCCCCGCGCGAGACGCCGGCTCGCGCGGCGACCACGCCGACGGTGGTTGCGGCCCAGCCCTGTTCTGCGAGGCAGTCGATCGCTGCTTCGAGCAACCGCTGCCGCGTCAGCCTGCTGCGGTCCTGTTGCGGTTCACGCATCGGTTACCTCGCCCCTTCCGAGCGGCCCTATGTAACACACAGGGAAACTCCACGTTTCCGGATGTAGATCACATTGCAATCACAAATTGCCCTGCGGTACGAATGAGTCGGCTCCTAGAGGGGGGCCGAGCGTTGTACGACCGTTACATCCAGACTTTAGGAGTACTCATGGGTTCCGCTGAGATCATCCCCGGCCTCGACTTCGTTGCCGACCTCGCGAGCGCGGTCAGCGACCTCGCCGGCGCCGTCAGCTTCTTCGCCGGCTCGGCCGACGCCGCGAACGAGGCCTTCGGCCAGGCCTGAGGCGACAAGCCACACAATCAGCATCGAGCCCGTGTC
>NZ_JBHXNB010000024.1:0-58767 GCF_042720095.1 Rhodococcus sp. NPDC058505 | reverse complement strand
CGCCCTCCCCGCGTTTACCGCCAGGGGAGCCCCCCAAACCCCAAACGCCCCCTCACCTCGATGAGGTGACGGGCCGCTCAGCGTGGCGCGTGGACTACTTCTTCGCGTAGACCGTGGTGCCCGGCTCGGCCATCAGGGTCTGCCCAAGGCCGATGCCCGCGGCGATCAGGGTCGGGCCACCGACGAGGACGGTGCCCGCGACGCCGCCGATGCCCGCACCCGCGACGGTGCCGACCGCAGGCATCACGAAGGTGCCGACAACGGCGCCGATGATGGTGCCGATGAGGCCGCCGGAGGCGGTGGCGACGGCAAGCTGCGAGTTGAAGGTCTGCTGTGCCATCAGGTTCTCCTCGGGCGAGGCGATGTCCTTGATGGCGAGCCCGGCGCCCGCGATCGGCTGCGCGGTGGCGTCACCGGCGATCGGCTTGGCCTTGCCGAGGTCGAAGACCGGGGTCAGGGTGACGGTCTTGCCGTCCTCGCTGATCTTCTGCTCCATCGGGAACTGGAGGGTGTTGAGCTGGAAGGCGAGCGGCAGGCTGACGACCGCGTTGCCGTTGCCGTCCTGCAGCTCGATGTTCTTGCCGTCACCGGAGACCTTGAACGCGCCTGCGTCGATCGTGGTGACGACGGAGGTGCCCTCGATGTTGGACTTCCAGTCGATGGTCTCGGGAGCCTCGGCGGCGGGGTTGGCGTACGAGGTACCCGCGCCGACACCGAGCGCGGCGACCGCGAGCATCGAGGTGACGGCGAACTTCCTGAGCTTCATTCTGTGATTCCCCTCCAGAGTTGCAGACGCGCGCTGCGCGCGAAAAGACACACAATCACGCGAACCCTAGTCTGTGAGACGGCTGAGAACAATGTCGTTGAGCGAGGGTAAGGACACCCTCATTCTGCGAGGTTAAGTTACCGGTCGGTTGTCCAAGTTAGGTTCACCTGCACTAAACGCCCGATAGCCGAGGACTTACCGTGTCCGACAGCACTACTGCGACGCCGGGCCGATGACCGGCACACGCAGCGACGAATGCCGTCTTGAACGACCATGCTACCGGCGGGTAACTTACGGTGGCTTACTCTTGTTGCCGTTGCCGAATGCCGTTGGAGAAGGAAAGGCCGTGACATGAACGCCCTGACGATCACGTTGGGCACGATCGGCGTACTGCTCAGCCTCGTGTGCTGGGCCTCGTTCCTGAGCGGGGCCTGGACCATGGGCAAGACAGTCATGATCGGGCAGTCCGCGCCCGACCGCTGGCGCCCATTCTTCCCCCGCTTCAAGCAGATGATCGTCGAGTTCATCGCGCACACCCGGATGCAGAAGTTCCGCACCGTCGGGTGGGCGCACTGGCTCGTCATGATCGGCTTCCTGGCAGGCGCGCAGTTCTGGTTCATGGCCTACGGCCAGACCTTCGACCCCACCTGGTCGTGGCCGCTGATCGGTGACACCTGGTGGTTCCACCTCGGCGACGAGATCCTCGGCGTCGGAACCGTCGTCGGCATCGTGACGCTGATGGTCATCCGGCAACTGAACCACCCGCGACTGCCCGCGCGCCTCTCCCGCTTCAGCGGATCGAAGTTCGGCCCCGCCTACTTCGTTGAATGGGTCGTGCTCACCGAGGGCATCGGCATGGTGCTGGTCAAGGCGGGCGTGCTGTCGCTGCAGGGCCACTCCAGCTGGACCGACCCGATCACCGGCCTGATCGCCAACGTGATCCCGGCCAACGTCACGCTGATCTCGATCTTCGCGTTCGTCAAGCTGATGTCCGGCATGGTCTGGCTCTACGTCGTCGGCCGCAACATCACCTGGGGCGTCGCGTGGCACCGCTTCTCCGCGTTCCCGAACATCTACTTCAAGCGTGAGGACGACGGCGACGTCGCCCTCGGCGCCGCGAAGCCGATGATGTCCAAGGGCAAGGCCCTGACCATGGACAACGTCGACCCCGACACCGACACCCTGGGCGCCGGACGGATCGAGGACTTCTCCTGGAAGGGCTGGCTGGACTTCACCACGTGCACCGAGTGCGGACGCTGCCAGTCGCAGTGCCCGGCCTGGAACACCGGCAAGCCGCTGTCCCCGAAGCTGCTGATCATGTCGCTGCGCGACCACGGCTACACCAAGGCGCCGTACCTGCTGGCCGGTGGCCGCAAGGACATGGGCGGCGACGAGGTCGGCCTGGTCGACGCCGACGGTAACGTCGACGAGGCCGCGCTCGCGAAGATTCCCGAGGCCGCGCGGCTGGAGGCCGAGCGCAGGCTGGTCGGTGAGACCGCCGAGCTGGTCGCCGCGGGCGAGCAGGCCCCGGTCATCGACCTCGAGACGCTGTGGTCGTGCACCAACTGCGGCGCCTGCGTCGAGCAGTGCCCCGTCGACATCGAGCACGTCGACCACATCATCGACATGCGTCGCTACCAGGTGCTGATCGAGTCGGAGTTCCCGTCCGAGCTGGCTGGCCTGTTCAAGAACCTCGAGAACAAGGGCAACCCCTGGGGCCAGAACTCCAAGGACCGGCTCAACTGGATCTCCGAGATGGACTTCGAGATCCCGGTCTTCGGCAAGGACGCGGAGACGTTCGAGGACTACGAGTACCTGTTCTGGGTCGGCTGCGCCGGCGCATACGAGGACCGCGCGAAGAAGACCACCAAGGCCGTCGCCGAGCTGCTCGCCACCGCTGGCGTGAAGTTCATGGTCCTCGGCGCCGAGGAGACCTGCACCGGCGACTCCGCACGCCGCGCGGGCAACGAGTTCCTGTTCCAGCAGCTCGCGATGCAGAACATCGAGGTCCTCGACAACCTCTTCGACGGCGTCGAGGAGTCCAAGCGCAAGATCGTCGTCACCTGCGCGCACTGCTTCAACGCGCTCGGCAACGAGTACCCGGAGGTCGGCGGCCGCTACGAGGTCGTCCACCACACCCAGCTACTCAACCGCCTGGTGCGGCAGAAGAAACTGATCCCGGTCGCCTCCGTGCAGGAGGACGTCACCTACCACGACCCGTGCTTCCTCGGCAGGCACAACAAGGTGTACGACGCGCCGCGTGAGCTGATGGCCGCGACCGGCTCCAACCTCAAGGAGATGCCGCGGCACGGCGAGCGGTCCATGTGCTGTGGCGCTGGCGGTGCCCGCATGTGGATGGAGGAGCAGCTCGGCAAGCGGATCAACGTCGACCGCGTCGACGAGGCTCTCTCCACGGATCCGAAGAAGATCGCGACCGGCTGCCCGTTCTGCCGCGTCATGCTCACCGACGGCGTCACCGCACGCCAGGAGTCGGGCCAGGGCGAGGGCGTCGAGGTCGTGGACGTCGCGCAGATGATGCTCGAGTCGATCACCCGCCTCGATTCGGCGCAGCTGACCGAGAACATCAAGGTCGTGCAGAAGCCGAAGGAGACGGTCGTCGCCGAGGCCGCACCGGTCGCGGAGGAGGACGTCGCCGAGGCTCCGGCCGCGGCAGCTCCCGCCGCGGCGCCGGTGGCCCCGAAGGCGGGCGGGCTGCAGATGAAGGGCGGCCCCAAGGCACCGGGTGGCGCGAAGACACCCGGCGGCGCGCCCAAGGCGGGCGGGCTGCAGATGAAGGGCGGGCTCAAGGCTCCCGGCGGCGGTGCGGCTCCCGCCGCAGGCGCCCCCGCCGCGAAGGCCGGCGGGCTGCAGATGAAGGGCGGGCTCAAGGCGCCCGGCGCGAAGGCTGCCGCTCCTGCCGCTGGCGCTTCCGCTCCCGCAGCCGAGGCTCCCGCCGCGCCGACCGCCAAGCCCGGCGGACTGCAAATGAAGGGCGGGCTCAAGGCACCCGGCGCGAAGGCACCGGGCGCCAAGGCCGCGACCCCCGCCGCACCGGCGGCCGACGCTGCGGCGCCTGCCGCTGAGGCCCCGGCGGCTCCCGTCGCCAAGCCCGGCGGACTGCAGATGAAGGGCGGGCTCAAGGCACCCGGAGCGAAGAAGGCAGCGCCTGCTGCCGCGCCCGCGCCTGCTGCCGAGGTCCCGGCCGTCGAGGAGCCGGTGGCGCCCGCAGCCGAGGCGCCCGCACCGCCGCAGCCGAAGGCAGGCGGGCTCGGGTTCAAGGGTGGCGCGAAGGCCCCCGGTGCGCGGAAGGCCGCAGCCCCCGCGGCTCCGGCGGCCGCACCGGTCGAGGCGGCCCCCGTCGACGAACCGGTTGCCGAGCCGGTCGCGGACGCTCCTGCGGCCCCCGCAGCGGAGTCCCCGGCACCGCCGCAGCCGAAGGCAGGCGGGCTCGGGTTCAAGGGTGGCGCCAAGGCCCCCGGCCGCAAGTAGCGCAGCACGCACAGCGCGCCCCCACCGCATCGGTGGGGGCGCGTTCTGCATCCGGCGCCCGGCGCCCCGCCCCGCACCCCCCGCGCAACACCCCTGTGCACACACCACTTCCCGCACCCACACACCCACTGCACGCCGAAAACCCCCGCGCACCCCGCAACACCCCTGTGCACACCCCCGCCGACCACACAGGCCCAGCGCGACCGACGCGACCGACGCCGACGGTGTCAGCCAGGCAACACCCCTGTGCACACACCACTTCCCGCACGCACACCCCCACTGCACGCCGAAAACCCCCGCGCACCCCGCAACACCCCTGTGCACACACCACTTCCCGCACGCACACCCCCACTGCACGCCGAAAACCCCTGCACGCCAGGGAATCCCTCTGTGCACAGGCCAAATCGGACACCACCCATAGCGCACGCCACCGCGTCCGACAACGACGTTGTCCACAGTTTGCGCGCAGTTATCCACAGGTTGGCGTCGACGGGTGTGCGGGCGCGTCGAGGCCGGGCACGATATCGGCATGGGGGAACAATTCATTCGACGAGAAGAGGCGCTGCGGCGCGGGGCGACCGACCGGGAACTGCAGCGGCAGTGCCGGACCGGGGTGTGGAAGCGACTGCATCCCGGGCGGTTCGCCCACGCGGAGGCCTACCTCGAGCTCGGTGCCGAGGCGCGCCACCGGCTTGTTGCCGAGGCCGTGCTGGATGTCGCGTCACCGGAGGCCGTGCTGAGCCATCAGTCGGCGGCGGTGGTCCACGGGTTCGACCTGTGGAGCACTCCGTTGGCGCGGGTGCACCTGACCCGCAACAGGTCGTCGGGCGGCAGCCTGAGCCGCCGGCGTCGGGTGCACTCGGTACCGCTACCGGACAGCGACATCACGACGGTCGACGGTCTCCGCGTGACCACTCCTGCGCGGACCGTCGTCGACCTGGCCGCGACTCTGGGATTCGAGCAGGCACTCGTCGCCGCGGACCACGCCCTGCACGTCGGCGCCGTCGATCAGGCCGCACTCGAGGCCGCCCTGACGCCCGCGCGCAAGCACCCTCACCGGATCCGTCGAGTGCTGCGCATGGCGGACGGCCGCTCCGAGAGCGTCGGCGAGACCCGAAGCCGCGCACTCCTCGTCCGCGAGCAGTTGCCGCTGCCCGACCTGCAACCGGAGCTGCACTCGCACAAGGGCGTCCTGCTCGGTCGCGTCGACTTCCTGTTCAACGGTGTGGTCGGGGAGTTCGACGGACTGTCCAAGTACGGCCGCCTCGTCCCGGACGGCACGCTCCCGGAGGACGTGCTGGTCGCGGAGAAGAAGCGGGAGGACGCGATCCGGGACGCCGGCTGGCAGGTGGTGCGCTGGACGTGGGAGGAGCTGACGACGCCGGAGGTGATCGCCGACCGGATCCGGCGCGCGCTCAACCGTGCCCGGCGGTCCGAGCCACCCACTGGACGCATCGTCCGTATGCCGCCGGTCGGATAGTCGTCGTTCGGCCGCACGCACGACAACCCCTGGCACACGCCCACTGACGACGCCGCGGCACCCGTCCACCGCCGCACACACCAGAACCCCTGTGCACACACCCGTCCCCGCACCCACACACGAACTACACGCCGAAAACCCCCGCGCACCCCACAACACCCCTGTGCACAGGGCGACCGGCGCGGCTACGTGCCGACGCGGTTGATCCGGGACAGGTCGCCGTCGTAGTGCTCGAGCAGCCGCGGGTCCATCACCCGACGCCACAGCGGCGGCACGAAGGCGAGCACGATCAGCACCGCGTAGCCGGCGGGGAGTTGCGGGGCGTCGGGCATCGAGCGGAGGGTCTGATAGCGGCGCAACGGGTTTGCGTGGTGGTCGCTGTGCCGCTGCAGGTGGTACAGGAAGACGTTGCTGCACACGTGGTCGCTGTTCCAGCTGTGCTCGGGGGCGACGCGCTCGTAGCGTCCGTTCGCCTTCTTGGCGCGCAGCAGCCCGTAGTGCTCGAGGTAGTTCGCTGCCTCGAGGAACGTGAAGCCGAGCACCGCCTGCACCACGAGCCACGGCGCGACGCTCCACCCGAACGCGGCGATCAGCACCGCGAACAGCGCGATGCTCATCGCCCAGGCGTTGAGGACGTCGTTGCGCGGACTCCAGGTGCGCAGGCCGCGGCGGGCGAGGCGGGCCTTCTCGTACACCCAGGCGGAGCGGACGCCCCCGACCACCGACCGCGGCAGGAACGCCCAGAACGACTCGCCGTAGCGCGCGGACGCCGGATCGTCCGGGGTGGCGACCCGCAGGTGGTGCCCGAAGTTGTGCTCGACGTAGAAGTGCCCGTAGAACGACTGCGCGAGAGCGACCTTCGCGAGCCACCGCTCGTGCTGCGGGCGCTTGTGGCCGAGTTCGTGGGCGGCGTTGATCCCGACACCCGCGACGACGCCCACGGTCGCGGCCATCGCAAACCGTTCGGGCCAGCCCATCGGGGCGGTCGTCCACATGTAGCAGGCAAATACCAGCCCGGCGAACTGGATCGGCAGGAACAGGTAGGTGCACCAGCGGTAGTACCGGTCGTCCTCGAGTGCGGCCATCACCCGGTCCGGCGGGTTGGACTTGTCGACACCGGACACCAGGTCCACCAGCGGGATGATCACGACGAGCAGGATCGCGCCTGCCGCCCAGAACAGTCCGAGCCCGAACAGCTCCACCAGCACCCACGCCGCGAAGGGGCTGAGCGGGGCCAGCAGGCCCAGCAACCAGAAGTAACGCCTGGGATCCCGCCACGGGGTCCCAGGCGCCGAGGTGAGTTCTTCACTCACCGGGTGTATATCGGTGGTCACGTCACTTCCCATGCCGATGTCCTAGTGGCCTGCGCTTGTTAACGCGCCGGTAAGTATCACCAACTTGGGCGCACCCGACAAGGCGATGGAGGGTCGTCTCGGTCACATCTGCGGCAGCCACACCCCGTGCAGTCCGGCGGGCACCCGGATCGGCATCCGGACCCGCGCCACCGGCCCGGACGCCGGGTCGTCGGCGGGCAGGATCACGAACCACGACGCCATGGTCTCCCGGTCGGTGCCGAGCATCCCCCAGTAGTCGGATCCGGTGCCGGGCAGGTGGATCGGTTCGCCGACGGATAGCGGCCCCGGATCCCACGACGTCTCGGTGCCCGCGTCGGGGTCGAAGAACCACAGCGAGTCCATGTGGCCGTCGCGGGGGCCGCGTTTGCCGATGGTCGCGATCCGGCCGCGGGCGCGGGCGAGGGTGCGGTCGTCGATGCGGGGGAATTCGACGTCCCGGTCATGCAGGATCTGACGGTCGACGCGACCGCGGTCGGGGTCGACGGTCGCGCGAACCAGTCCGCCGAGACATGGTGCGTCCAGGTCCGCGAACCCGCCCGGATACGCCCACTGCGCGTAGTCCACCTGCACCCGCCCGTCGGGGAGGTCGCGGGCACCGGCGAAATGCCACACCCAGAACGCCTCGCAGTCCGCCCACCGGACGGGTCCGCCTGCGCGGGGAATCAGCGCGACCCGGGTGCCGTCGTCGGGGCGCCAGTCCAGCAGCGCGCCGCCGGTGAGCGCGGCGGCCAGGTCGAACACGAGCGGACACAGCACCAGCACCACGTAGCGTTCGGTGAGCGCCATGTCGTGGATCATCAGCGGTTCACGCAGGCCCTCGACGACCGTCGGTTCCCGCGCCACCGTCCCGTCCGCCGCGACCACCGACCAGGTCAGGTACGGCGCGTCGAGGAGGTAGGTGAACAGCACCAGTTCACCGGTCACCGGGTCCAGTTTCGGGTGCGCGGTGCTGCCGACCGCCATCGCGCCGTCGCAGGTGTCCCTGCCGAGGGTGGCCAGGTCGGTCGGGTCGAGTCGGTACGGCGGGGCGGCCTCCGCCATCGCGAGCAGCCTGCCGCCGTGCCGGACGACGTTGATGTCGGGCAGGTCCCGGCCGGTGCCCGCCAGTTCGGGGCCGACCTCGTCGACGCCCGGGGTGTACAGGTCGGTGACGCCGCCCCAGATGGCATGCCCGGCGCGTTCCTCGGCGACGACCATCGGGGTTCGGACGAACCGGTTCGTGTATCTGGCGCGGCCACCGTCGAGTTCGATGCGGTGCACCATCCCGTCCCCGTCGAGCGGGTACACGTAGTTGCCGATCGGATCGAACCGCGGGTTCGGCCCGTTGCGCAGGTAGGCGCCGTGCAGTTCCGGCGGGATCTCGCCGATCACCTCAAGGTCGGGGACGTCGACCTCGGCGCGTTGCGGCGCGAACACCCCGGTCAGGTGGGTGTGGTGCGCGACGTCGACCGGGGCGGGGCGAGGAATTCCGGGTGCGCTCATGTGAACCACTTCCAAGTCGGCACTGACCGCGTCCCATCGTCCTCCCCTCGGCGCGGGCGCGCAGCCGTTCGGCGCACGGTTTGCGCTGATCGGAGGCTCCCCGCGGGTAAATCGCTTTACCGACAGTGGCACCATGGACGGGTGACCGTCTCGGAGCCCTCCCACCACACCCACACCCAGCCGCGCGTGCTGACCCAGTCCGCGAAGCTGCAGAACGTGCTGTACGAGATCCGGGGCCCGGTACACGCGCACGCCGCGCGACTGGAGGCGGAGGGGCACCGCATCCTCAAGCTGAACATCGGCAATCCGGCGCCGTTCGGGTTCGAGGCACCGGACGTGATCATGCGGGACATGATCGCGGCGCTGCCGACCGCGCAGGGCTACTCCGAGTCGAAGGGCATCCTGTCGGCGCGGCGCGCGATCGTCACCCGCTACGAGCTGGTCCCCGGGTTCCCCGATCTGGACGTGGACGACGTCTACCTCGGCAACGGGGTGTCCGAGCTGATCACGATGACGATGCAGGCGCTGCTCGACAACGGTGACGAGGTGCTGATCCCGGCGCCGGACTACCCGCTGTGGACGGCGACGACGTCGCTGGCGGGCGGCACCCCGGTGCACTACCTGTGCGACGAGTCGGACGGCTGGAACCCGGACATCGCGGACATCGAGTCGAAGATCACGCCGCGCACCAAGGCGATCGTGGTGATCAACCCGAACAACCCGACCGGCGCGGTGTATTCGCAGGAGGTGCTGAGCCGGATCGTCGCGTTGGCGCGCAAGCACTCGCTGCTGCTGCTCGCCGACGAGATCTACGACAAGATCCTCTACGACGACGCCAAGCACATCTCCCTCGCCACGCTCGCACCGGACCTGCTGTGCCTGACGTTCAACGGTCTGTCGAAGGCGTACCGGGTGGCGGGCTACCGGTCCGGCTGGGTCGCGATCACCGGCCCGAAGGACCACGCGACCAGCTTCCTCGAGGGGCTGAACCTGCTCGCCTCGATGCGGCTGTGTCCCAATGTTCCTGCGCAGCACGCCATTCAGGTGGCGCTCGGCGGCTACCAGAGCATCGAGGACCTGATCCTGCCCGGCGGTCGCCTGCTCGAGCAGCGGGACGTCGCGTGGGAGCGGCTGAACATGATCCCCGGCGTCTCATGTGTGAAGCCGAAGGGTGCGCTGTACGCGTTCCCGCGGCTGGATCCGAACGTGTACGAGATCCACGACGACGAGAAGCTCGTGCAGGACCTGCTGCTGCAGGAGAAGATCCTGATGGTGCAGGGCACCGGCTTCAACTGGGTCGACCACAATCACCTGCGCATCGTGACGCTGCCGTGGGCGCGGGATCTGGCGGTCGCGATCGAGCGTTTCGGGAACTTCCTGGCGAGCTACAGCCAGTAGCGGCGCGTCCACCGCGCGGCGGCGCCGTTCCGCTCGTAGGGTCGAAGGGGTCGACTCGAGGAGGACGGATGTCCGAACGTGTACGTCGCGGCGCTGGCTTGGCCGCAACCTGTGTTGCGGCCGCCGCGGTCCTGGGTGTGACGGCCGCGTCGCCCGCGCTGGCGCAGCCGGTGCCCGCCCGCCAGGACGCGACGCTCGGGCTGCCCGCCGTCGGACTCGGGCGGACGTTGAACTTCCCCGGGCAGGACGCGACGGTAAGCCTGCACCTTCCGGTGCCGCCGGGGATGGTCCCGACCGCGCTGCGCGGCACCATTCAGGTGCCCGCCGGGTCGGGCCGCGGCTGGATCGACGCGGTCGCGGGCGGCCGCATCCTCAGTCGCATCGACGTTCCGGCGGGGGCGCCGACCGCGCCGGTGACGATCCCGCTCGCCGGGGTGCCGATCACCGACAATGCCGCGCAGGTGCAGCTGCGCTCGCATCTGGCGCCGCTCGACGACCAGTGGTGCGCCGAGGACTGGTCGGAGGACTCGCTGTCGATCGTTGACGCGTCGATCGACTACGCGGGCAACGAGATCCAGCCCGCGGTGATCGCGGACTTCCTGCCGCCGGTGC
Source organism: Rhodococcus sp. NPDC058505 (assembly GCF_042720095.1). Classification (NCBI taxonomy): domain Bacteria; kingdom Bacillati; phylum Actinomycetota; class Actinomycetes; order Mycobacteriales; family Nocardiaceae; genus Rhodococcus; species Rhodococcus sp. NPDC058505. Next base: position 48,185 of record NZ_JBHXNB010000024.1, on the reverse strand, counting down.
TGCAGCGCCTCGACCTGTACGTGCCGGAGAACCCGACTCCCGACGAGTCCGCGGCCGCGTTGGAGTTCGGGACCGCGGTCACCGCGCACTACGCGAACCAGGGCACCGTCGTCGACCTGCGCGCCCTGCCCGCGGGACGGTCGATGCCCGACCAGCCGGTCGGGCAGTTCGAACGCCAGGTGGTGATCGCCGAAGCGGACAGCCCGGCCGTGCAGCTGTCGCCGTCGGCGGCCGACGTCCCGGTGCTCACCCTGTCCGGGCAGGGCGCGACCCTGCTGGATCAGACCCGGCTGCTGGTCGACTCACTGGCCGAGGTGGTCGTCGCGTCGACCGCGACCGCGGGCGCCCTCGACACCGCGCCCATCCTCGCCCCCGACGCCACCACGCTCAGCGACCTCGGCGTCACCCAGCTGACGTCGACGTCGACCGGCCGCGCGCGGGTGGTGGTCGGCCTGGACCAGACCCGGCTCGGCCGCCCCTCCGACGACGTCACCGTGCACCTGCTCGGCAACTACACGCCGCTGCCCAGCGCGCAGAACGGGCAGATCACGGTGACGGTCGGCGACACCACGCTGGCGCACTGGCCGGTCGACGACACCGGACGCATCGACCAGTGGGTGGACATCCCGAACGACCTGCTCACCCGGTACACGGAGGTGGTGGTGACGCTGCAGGTCGCGGGCGTCATGACCTGCGGGTCGACGCAACCGGTGACGCTGACCCTTGACCCGGCCAGCCCGGTCACGAGCGACACCGCGACGCCGCCGAGCCCCGCCGGGTTCGGCGCGCTGCCGCAGGCGCTGCTGCCGACGGTCGACGTCGGGCTGCAGGACAACACCTTCGCGAACCTGCGCCGCGCACTGTCCCTGACCACCGGCCTGCAGGCGATGACCGTCACCCCGATGCGCCCGGAACTGGTGTCGTTCGACGACGCGGTGAACTCGACGTCGCCGACGATCCTGGTCGCCCCGGACGGCGGCCTGCCGGACTCGATCGCGCTGCCGCTGACCCGGACCGGCGAGGACACCATCGAGCTGGCCGATCCGAACGATTCCGGTCACAGTCGCACCGTCGACGTCCCGACGCTGCAGTTCGGGTCCGTCCAGGCGACCTGGGACGCGAACAAGGAGCGGATGCTGCTCGTCGCGACGTCGACGGCGGTCCCGGAGAACCTGGATCGGATCCTGGACTGGCTGCAGGCGGACCGGAACCGCTGGTTCACCCTGACCGGTGACGTGCTGTTCCAGACCGCGGACCGGGAGCCGGTGAACCTGTCGTCGCTGACGGAGCCCACCCCCGAGACCACGTCGAGTTCCACCGTTCGCGGGGTGCTCGCGGCGGCGGGCGGCGTGCTGGCGCTCGGCCTGCTCGGCGGTCTCGCGGTGTGGGTGGCCAGCCGCAAGCCCCGGTCGACGACCTAGCGTCATGGTCACGGTCGCGGAACGTCCCGCGTCGACCGGGCGGCCGGGCGCGCTCGCCACCCTCGCGGTGCGCTGGGCTGTGATCGCGGCGTGCCTGGTGGTCGGGTTCTGGGCGTCGACGCTGCGCACCCTGCCCGATTCGGCGGAGACCGGCCTGCTCTGGTACCTGATGCTGCTGCCGCTGCTCGGGATCACGATGGGTATCGGTGTCACCCGGCGCAGGCACGGCGAGCTGCCGATCCACGACCGCGAGGTCGACTACATCGTCGGGACGATCGCGCTCGGTGCATCGCTGGCGATCTCGTATTGGCTGGTGCCGCGGTACCGCGAGGAATTCCTGCTGCTGCGGCTGGACCTGCTGTCCGCGCTGGTGTTCGTCTTCGGCGCGTGCGTGCTGATGTTCGGCACCCGCGCGACGTGCCGGTACTGGCCGGTGTGGCTGGCGTACCTGGCGTTCACGCCGTGGGGCTACCGGACCCTGGTCATCACGCTCGGCGGATCGTGGTTCGCCGCCGGCGCGACGTTGGTGGTGATGGTCGCCGTCGCGACCGGCATCGCCGTCGCGCGGACGTGGCAGCGCGGGGTGATCGCCGCGCTGATCACGCTCGTCGTCGGCCTGGCGATGGTGGCCGCCGTGGACGCCCTGTGGCCCGCGTCGGACACTCCGCTGCTCCGGTCGCTGCCCGCCGTGGTCATTGGCGTGGTGGTGTGCCTGACCTCCTTGATCCTGCTGGCCAGACGCGGCACCGACCCGGGAATCTCGATCCGGGCGCCGCGCATGCCGACAGTTCGGTCGGTGGGCGTTGCCGTCGTCATTCTGATCGCCGCGACCGCCGCGCAGGCGTTCTCGCCGCTGCCGCCGCCGGTGACCGTCCACGTCGACCCCGGACCGCCGGAGGTGGCAGGCGAGACGTGGCTGCGGGTGCCGGACGGCTGGACCGAGACCGCCCTCGACACCGTCGACTGGGCACCGATGTTCTTCGGCCCGGACGCCACCTTGGTGCGGCAGATGCTGCGCGCGGACGAGGTGAACCCGGAGTGGGACACCAAGAACCGGGTCCGCAGCGTCGTGGTGGACAACATGCGCACCCACCAGCCCGAGACCCTGGCCGTGTATCCCGGCGAGATGCTGTATTCGACGCTGGGCAGCCGCCGGTCCGAGACGATCGACGTCGACCTCGGTCACGATGTGATCGGCAGGCTGTACACCGTCGTCGACGAGAACCTGTTCCTCACCTGGACGAAGCTGCAGTTCATCTGGCAGCGCGGCGACGTCACCCAGGTGGTGAACCTGCTGTCGGTGGACAACCACGATCCCGGTGCGACGTTCCCGGAACTGAATCCACAGACGGCAGCCGTCGCGGGCCAGTCCCTGAATGTGCTGTTGCGCGGCAACGCGATCCAGATCGATCAGCACCCGTCGTTCAAGGACGTGAACCTGCTCTCGACCCTCGGCCGCGAGCTGGTCGCCGAGCAGTGGAAGGCGGCGCCGTGACCGAGTCACCGGATCCCCAGCGCTCCCCCGAGTTCCGCGAGCGGGCCCTGCATGACGCCGTCAACGGTCTGCGCGAACGGGATCCGATGGCGTCGGCGTCACGGGCGTTCGTGCCGTGGCAACGGAACCTGCTGCTGGTGATCGCCGTGGTCGCGGTGGTGTGCCTGGCGTTCTTCCCGACGCCGACGCTGATCGTCGGGACGGCGCTGAGCACCGTCGCGTACGTGTTGACGCTGATCGACCGGCTGATCATCTTCCGGCGCGGCCTGCCCGCCGACGCGATCCACACCGTCACCGACGAGCAGGCCCGCGCGATCCCGGACGCGGACCTGCCGACGTACACGGTGCTGATGCCCGCCTACAACGAGACCGAGGTGATCGCACAGCTGATCGCCGCGATGGGCGCACTCGACTACCCGCGGGACAAGCTGCAGATCCTGCTGCTGCTCGAGGAGGACGACGCCACCACCATCGCCGCTGCAGCCGCGGCCGGGGTGGACGAGGTGGCGACCGTGGTGCTGGTCCCGGCGGCGGATCCGCGGACCAAGCCGAAGGCCTGCAACTACGGGCTGCACCTGGCGACCGGCGAGATCGTGACGATCTACGACGCGGAGGACATCCCGGAGCCGCTGCAGCTGCGCCGGGTCGCCGCGACGTTCGCCCGCCTCGACCCGAGGGTCGTGTGCGTGCAGGCGAAGTTGGCGTTCCGCAACGGAACCCAGAACCTGCTCACCGGGTGGTTCACCGTCGAGTACGGCGTCTGGTTCAGTTATCTGCTGCCCGGCCTGATGCGGATCAAGGCGCCGATCCCGTTGGGTGGCACGTCGAATCATCTGCGCAGGTCGGTGCTCGACGAGATCGGTGCATGGGATCCGTTCAACGTCACCGAGGACGCCGACCTCGGCGTGCGGATCGCGGCCGAGGGATACAAGACCGCGGTGCTGGACTCGACCACGCTCGAGGAGGCCAACAGCGACGCGATCAACTGGCTGCGGCAGCGGTCCCGCTGGTACAAGGGGTATCTGCAGACATGGCTGGTGCACACGCGGCGGCCGCTGCGGCTGTGGCGGGAGATCGGGTCACTGGCGTTCCTGCGGTTCACCCTGCTGCTGGCCGGCACCCCGATCATCGCCTGCCTGAACATGGTGTTCTGGTTCATCACCCTGACGTGGCTGCTGGGCCAGCCGCTGCAGATCGGGGAGATCTTCCCGCCGCTGGTCTACTACCCGGCGCTGATCTGCCTGGTGTTCGGCAACGCGGTCACGATCTTCCTGAACCTGGTCGGCTGCCGGGAGGGCCGCGACCCGCGCCTGCTGCTGGCCTGCCTGACGGTGCCGCTGTACTGGCTGCTGATGAGCATCGCCGCGATCAAGGGCTGCTGGCAGTTGCTGCGCAATCCGTCGTACTGGGAGAAGACGTTCCACGGTCTCGACGAGCCGTCGACCGAGCCGACTGTGGCCCCGACGGGGGCGCGGAAGTGAGGCGCCTGCGGCCGGTGCAGGGCGTGTTCGCCGCCGCCCTCGTCGTCTACCTGGTCCTCGGGTTCGTCCTCGCGCTGCGCTACCACTTCCTGATGGGCGACGCCCTGAGCCGGGTGCAGTCGGCGCAGGGCGCACTGTTCAGCCGCGACCCGCACCTCGCGGAGATCGGGTTCATCTTCACCCCGCTCACCTCGCTGGTCGAGCTGCCGCTGGTCGCGCTGAGCCCGTGGATCCCGGAGCTGACCCGCTACGGCCTTGCCGGGGTGATCATGTCGGCCGCGTTCATGGCGGCGGCGGTCGCGCAGATCTGGGGGATCGCCGCCGACCGCGGCACCCCGCGCTGGCAGCAGGTCGCCGTCACGCTGCTGTTCGCGCTGAACCCGATGATCCTGTTCTACGGGGCCACCGGGATGAGCGAGGCACCGTTCGTGTTCCTGATGTGCTGGGCGACACGACGATTGATCCGCTGGATCAGCACCGACGACGTGCACGACCTGATCTCGGTCGGCGTCGCACTCGGGCTCGGCTACCTGACGAGATACGACGCCGCGGCCGCGATCGCGACGGCCGCCGTGTTCGTCGCGGTCCTCACCCGCCTCCGCGCGGGCCGGTCCCGCGGCCACGCCCGCCGGTCGGCGCTGCTGGACGCGGTGATCGTCGTCGCGCCGGGCGCCCTCGCGGTGTCGGTGTGGGCGGTGACGAGTTGGCTGCTGACCGGGCAGCTGTTCGCGCAGTTCCAGTCCGGCTACGGCAACGCGCAGATCCTCGCCCAGTCCGGTGGCCCGTCGGAGGCGGGGCTGTCCGCGCTCGGGTTCTCGGCGGCGTCGATGCTGGTGTTGGCGCCGGCGCTGCCGCTGCTGGTGCCCGCGGTCGCGGTGCTGGCGGTCCGCCGCCGCGACCTCGAGGTGCTGGTCCCGACGCTGCTGTTCGGGTCGGTGCTCGCGTTCCAGACGTACTCGTATGTCACCGGGGTGACGTTCCCGTTCCTGCGCTTCTACATCTGCGTGATCCCGCTGATCGCGGTGTACGCCTTGCAGTTCAGTCCCGCGCGCGGTCCCCTGCCGTCCCGGCGTCCCGGCGCATATACCCGCGAGCGGGACGTGCGGCAGCCGCGGCTCCCGGTGGCTGCGCTGGTCGCCACGCTCGCGTTGGCGGCGAGCCTGCCGATCACGCTCGCCGGGATGGCGCACCGGCAGCTGTCGGTGCAGCAGTATGCGCTGGGGGTGCTGTTCGGCGGGGGTGAGGACGATCCGGCCGAGCAGGCGAAGCAGCGCGCGATCATGGACACCTTCGCCACCGAACGGCAGATCGCCGATTACCTGGACGCGATGAACCTGCCGGACGGATCGGTGCTGATGGACACCGTGTACGGGTTCGCGATCGTCGCGGCGTCGACGAACCCGAAACAGTTCGTGGTGCCGTCGGACCGGGACTTCGTGGCGGCGCTCAATGACCCGGCCGGGCACGGCATCGAGTACATCCTGGCGATCCCCACCTCGGGGCGCGGCGCGTCGGACGCGGTGAACCGCCGCTACCCCACCATCTTCGACAACGGCGGCGCCGTGGCGACGCTGGAGCTGGAGATCCCGAACACGGGCGCCGACCAGCCGACCTGGCGGCTGTACCGGGTGCCGGAGGGTCCGGACGCCGAGTAGCCGTTCAGTACGGCGGCCTGGCACCGACCGTGGTGTGCCGCTCCAGGATCCCGAACAGTGGATCGCCAGCACCGATGTCGTAGGTGGCCTGTGCCGGTCGCGGGTCGGGGACGAACGACCACAGCAACGCCCCCGCGGTACCCGCGGCCCGCTGCCCGCGGATCTTGGTCTCGATGTCGGCGGCCCGGTCCGCGAGGGACAGCCCGCCGCCCGCGGCCTGCCCGATCTCCGCGACCAGCAGCGGCTTGCCCAGGTCCCGCGCCTGCTCGAGCCGGCGGGCCAGCCCGTTCCACTCGTCGCCGGGCAGGGCGACGCCGTCGGCGTGATAGTCGTGGTACTGCAGCACATCCGCGTTCGGGGAGGCGCCGACGTACCGGTAGTCGTCGCCCGCGGTGCCGCACTGCCCGCCCCCGGTCAGCCCCGCGGTGATCAGCCGGTCCGGGTCCAGGTCACGCACCCGGTCCCCCGCCACGTCCATGAAGCGGCGCAGCACCGCCCCCGCGTCGTCGGGGCACAATCGGTTCGCGAAGTCGCAGTCGCCGTCGGGGCAGACACTCGTCTCCGGTTCACCGACGACTTCCCAGGCGGCAAGCGCGGGCGATCCGCGCCACCGGGCGACGGCGGTGTCCACCCAGTCGGCGAACGACAGCGGGACACCGGGTGCGGTCTCCCGCCAGCCGTCGACGTACCAGGCCCGCTGCTTGAACAGCTCGTCCTCGCACGCCCCGTCCTGCGCGGTGAGGACGGGGATCAGCAGCTGCCCGTGCCGGTGCGCCGCGGCGAACACGTTGTCCAGCGCGGTGAAGTCGAGCCTGCCGGTGTGCTTGTTCACGGCGAGGGATTGGAAGGCGTTGAACCGGGTGACGGTGGCGGCGGGCAGCAGCGCGAAGTAGCCGTCGAGATCCACCTGGGCGCCGCAGCCGCGGTTGATCGACCAGTCGGTGCCGAGCTGGTAGGCGTTCAGCCCGGCGGGCCACCACGGTCGACCGTCGAGGGTGAGCCCGGTGCCTGCGGCGCCGACCCGCGCCCGCACCGGACCGGTGACCGTCGTCAACTGCCCGAGGAGCCTGCCGAACCGGAGGATCCGCCGCCGGTGCCCGGATCGGGGATCGGCGGGGGCACCGAGCCGACGGTGGTGTACTTCGCGAGCACCCCGAACAGCGGGTCACCCGGGCCGACATCGAAGGTGCACAGGTCGTGCCGCGGATCCGGCACGAACGACCACAGCATCGCGCCCGCGGTGCCCGCGAGCCGCTGCCCGCCGATCTTGTGATCGACGTCCGCGGCGCGCTGTTCGAGGGTCTCGCAGGGTGCGCCCGCCATCTGCCCGATCTCCCCGACCACGATCGGCTTGTTCAGCTCCCGCGCCTGCCGGATCCGAACCTCCAACCCGTTCCAGATGTCGCCGGGCAGCGGGATGCCGTTGAAGTGATAGTCGTGGTACTGCAGCACATCCACGTTCGGGGAGTCGTTCACGTACTTGTATTCCTCGCCCGCGCTGCCGCACTGGCCGCCGCCGACCAGTCCCGCGGTGATCAATTCACCGGGGGCGTGCCGACGGATCACCTCGCCGGCCTCGTCCATGAAGTTGCGCAGCACGACCGCGGCGTCGGGTGGGCAGATGCGGACACGGAGCACACAATCCCCGATGCACACACCGGGTTCCGGCTCACCGACGGTTTCCCAGGCCGCCAGTGCGGACGAGTTCTTGTAGCGGTCGACGACCGCACCGATCCACGATTGGAACGACGGCTCGAGGCCGTGCTGCTGGGTCTTCCAGCCCTCGATGTACCAGTCGTGCTGCTTGAACTGCTCGTCCTCGCACGGCCCCTCCTGCCCGGCCATCACCGGCACCAACAGCTGGCCGTGCCGCTGCGCGGCCTCGAAGACGCGGTCGATCGGGCGCCAGTCCCGTTGCCCGGTGGTCTTGTTCGTCGCCAACGCCTCGAACGCGTTGAACCGGGTGACGGTGCGCGGCGGCAGGTCCGAGAAGTAGGCGTCGAGGTCCACCTGGGCGCCGCAGCCGTGGTTGATCGACCAGTCCGTCGCAAGTTGGTAGGCGTTGAACCCGGCGGGCCACCACGGCTGGCCGTCGAGGGTCAGGCCGGTGCCCGCCGCACCGACCCGGCCACCGGTCTGGGCGTTACTCACCGCCGGGGACAGGGCCCCGACCCCGAGAATCATCACCGCCGCGACGAGGGCCGCCCGGGCCCAGCGTGCAGCGAACGCTGTGGACACCATGGTCCGACGTTACCGCCGGACCCGAACCGCCGCGCGGCGACGGCGTCGCGTGGCCGATCGGATACGGTCGATTCGTGTCCAGCGATGTGAACAACGCCCCTGCTGCGTCCGCCGAGAGCGGCCCCACCCTGTCGGTGTACGACGCGATCCGGATGCGCCGCGACGTGCGCGCCGAATTCACCGGTGACCGGATCGACGAGGAGCAGCTGACGCGGATCCTGCGGGCCGGGCACAACGCGCCGAGCGTCGGCAACACCCAGCCGTGGGATTTCGTTGTGGTGCAGGATCCGGCCACCCTCGGCACGTTCGCCGACCACGTCGCGGGCTGCCGCCGCAACTTCGCCGACTCGCTGCCGCCGGAGCGGCAGGAGACGTTCGATCCGATCAAGGTCGAGGGCATCCGCGAGTCCGGCACCGGCATCGTCGTCACCTACGACCCGAGCCGCGGCGGAGCGAACATCCTCGGCAGGCACACCGTCGACGACACCGGCGTCTTCTCGGCGGTGCTCGCGATCCAGAACATCTGGCTGGCCGCGGTCGCGGAGGGTATCGGCGTGGGGTGGGTGTCGTTCTACGAGGAGGACTTCCTCACCGAGCTGGTGAAGGTGCCCGCGCCGATCCGGCCGATCGCGTGGCTGTGCGTCGGCCCGGTGTCCCGGTTCCAGGACACGCCCGACCTGGTGCGGTTCGGCTGGCGCGAGGCGCGCCCGCTGTCCGAGGCCGTGCACCGCGAGTCGTTCTGACCTGCACGAATGTCGCGCCGCGCACAGGCGGGCGCGGGTGTGGCCGGAACCTCGCCACGAAATCCGACCCCCGGTGAGACAGATCGGGAAAGACACGGTAGATTCGGACACGACACCAATGGTGTCCAGCACGCTCGATTGCACCTCCCCCCCTGTGTGCAATCGAGCCGGTGGCGGGGAGACACCCCCCTGTACCCCGCCACCCCGCTGGGGGGATCCCAGCCTTCTTCTTCGCTCACTTCCCTGACGCCGCGCGCGATGCCGCGCCCCAGGGGGATCTGATTTCCCCACCGGGCCGAACGTCCGCGGTCAGCGCACCATGCCGGGCGGCAGCTGCAGCCCCGGCGGGACCTCGATCTGGATGGGTGCGGGCAGGTTCAGGTACCGCGGTCCCGGCGGGGGCGGCGGCGTCGGCTCGGCGGTGGTGGACGGTTCCCGGTCCGCCGTCACCACGGGCGCGGCCAGCGTCGGAGTCGGCGTCGTTGTGGTGGTGGTCGTTCGCGGAGGGGTGGTGGTCGGGGTCGTCTGCTCGACGATGACCTCGGAGACGGCCGGCTCACGCTGACTGGTGGTGTCGTCGCCGCGGTCGAGCGCCAGCCCGATCGCCGCGATCACCAGCAGTCCGCTCGCGGCGGACCCGGCGAGGGCCAGCTGCTTGCGCGTCGCCCCGCCCGGCAGGCGGCGGACGGGGGTCGTCGCGGTGTCCGACCAGTTCGGTTCGGGCAGTGCGGGTTCCGGGGTCGCCTCGACCGGTGCCGCGAGCAGTGCGGCGCCCTGCGCGGCGACCATCTCCGGTTCCGGGGGCTGCACGATGGGCAGCGCCAGCCACCCCTGCAGCACCGACTGGACCAGTGGAATGCGCGCTCCCCCACCGAGGAACACGAGCACGTCGGGGCGACGTCCGGACGCGGCGATGACCTCGCGGGCCAGCCGTGCGGACCCCTCGACGGGCACCCGGATGAGCGCGTCGAACCGTTCCCGGTTCAGCAGGATCAGCCCGCGATCCCCCGGCAGGCACACCGCGCCGATGGTGGACAGTTGCTCCTTCGCGGTGCGGCAGCGGGCGGTGAGTTCCGCTGCGGCCCAGGTGTCGACGGGTCGTTCGTGGCCCCGTTCCCGCACCTGCTGTTCGGCGATGAGGGCGTCGAACTGGTCGCCGCCGACGACGTCGCTGCGTTCACTGGTGATGACGCTGCGGGTGTAGCGGTCGACGACGCTGATCGTGACGCCGGTGCTGCCGAGGTCGTAGAGGACGAGGGTGTGGGTGTCGGGGCCGAGCTGCCCGACGCTCTCGAGGAGGGTGACGACGGCGGCGGCCTCGGGTACCAGTTGGTAGTTCCACAGGTGCTGCCGGGCCATCGCGGCGTGGATGGCGTCCGCGTCGACTCCGCTGCCGTAGACGATGCCGGTGGCGCCGATGTCGCCGTGCCATTCGTGTTCGAGGAGGACCCCGATGGACTGGGCGGCGAGGTCCTCGACCGGGCCGGTGACGACGTCGACGGCCTGCTGCTCGAAGGCACCCGGCTGATCGGCCGAGTGATAGTGGTCGGTGCGGGTGGCCATGCGGACAGCACTGGCCCCGACCGAGACTCCCAGCACCGCGCTCATCGCGTCGTCCTTGTCTGTCGGCGTGCCCGCCCCCGATTGCGCGCACTACGAACCCGGGGCAGTCTAACCAACCGGTAACGCCGCGCCAGACCCCGTCCGGACAGATCGGACAGCCCGCGCGGGCGGAGCCGGTAGCCGGCCGTTAGCCTCCCACCGAGGCGGTTCCGCTGTCCGGCGACGATCCGGTGTTGCCCACCGGTGTCGGGGGTTACGGCGTCGGCGACTTCGCGAAGTTCAGGTATGCCTTCGACGGCGTCGGGCCCCGCTGCCCCTGGTACTTGGAGCCGACGGATGCGCTGCCGTACGGGTTCTCCGCGGGACTGGTCAGCCGGAACAGGCACAGCTGGCCGATCTTCATCCCCGGCCACAGCGTGATCGGCAGGTTCGCGACGTTGGACAGTTCGAGGGTGATGTGCCCGTTGAAGCCGGGGTCGATGAACCCGGCCGTCGAATGGGTGAGCAGACCGAGCCGACCGAGGCTCGACTTCCCCTCCAACCGTCCGGCAAGATCATCGGGGAGGGAACAGAATTCGAGCGTCGACCCGAGGACGAACTCCCCCGGATGCAGCACGAACGGCTCCCCCTCCGCCGGCTCGACCAGGCTGGTCAGCTCGTCCTGCTGCTGCGCCGGATCGATGTGCGTGTACTTCGTGTTGTTGAACACCCGGAACAGTCGGTCCAGGCGGACGTCGACGCTCGACGGCTGCACCATCGACTCTTCGTACGGATCGATACCCAGACGGCCAGTGGAGACGGAGGAACGGATGTCACGGTCGGAAAGAAGCACGACCTAGAGGGTAGACGCACGACCGAGCAGGCGTCTGCTAGAGTTGCCGCTCGCAGGGACTTGCACCACTCGCAGGGTGGCGTTTGCCCAGCGTGCCGATGTAGTTCAATGGTAGAACATCAGCTTCCCAAGCTGAATACGCGGGTTCGATTCCCGTCATCGGCTCAATAGGGTGTTCACCCTTTGGGGCCTCTTGGGTTCACCTATTGGACCCGCAGACGGAATCGGAATCAGATTTCCCGCGCGAATGCACTAAAGCCGACGTAGACGGCCAGTTCTCGCTTCCGCTGCAACGCAAACAGGCCCGCGTGCACGCTCACGACCGTTGGTGAGCAGCGATTTTCGTGATGTGGTCGAGGTCGAGCCGCGGAATCCGTGGATTTCGCTTCCGGTGCGAGGTGGCTATCTGCCGAACCGAGCAGCAGACGAGGATTCCGCGTGGCGCCGGGATACGGAACGACGCGGCCGCATACCGATGCGGCGGACAGGCTCGGGCTCGCCCAGGAAACGGCCCCACGGATCGAGGCGTTCGCGTTTGGAATACCAGTCGTGCAGGTTGAGAAGGTTCAGTGCCGCGAGGGTGAAACCGATGAGTAGCGTGTAGCGACTGATTCCGAAGCCGCGGAAGTAGCCACGGTGCACGTGCAGCCGATTCTGCTTCAAGTCCGCGAACACGCTCTCGATGCCGACACGTCGGTGATACGACGCCTCCCACGCCAGGGTGCCGTGCTGGAACGGCATCCTCATGTCGGGGTAGTCGGTGTCGTGCAGGGTGATGGTGTGGCCGCACCCGCATTCCTTGCCACGAACGCAGGACGTGGTGGGCACGCCCTGCGGCGCTCGCATCGAGATCGGGTTGTTCGGGCACCGCACCCGCACAGCTGGCACGGCCGGCCCGCGGTAGCGCTGCGCCCCGCCGAGGTGGCGGGCATCGTGCGGAACGTACGCGTACGCCTGCCGCGCCTGGTGCCGGCGCTCGACCCGGACGCGTTCGTTCTCCTTCATGTCGGTGTCGATCGGGTCGATGTCGTACAAGCTTTCGGGGAGGCTGTCCGCGTAGAGAACCCCGTCAATCCAGATGGTGTGTGTGCCTTTCGGTCCGGGGTGCATGCCGCGTTGGTTCGGGTGCAGGTCGTAGATGGTGGTGTACCCGAGTTTCCATACCGGGATCGCGAACGTGCCGTTGCGGACGTTGTTGTAGGCGCGGTCCGCGATGAGTTGGCGAGGTTTCGGGATCCGATCTCGCAGTGCCTCAACTGCGGGGAGTCCGCCCTCACCTTTGTGCGATCCCGCCGGGGTGAGGTTCATCGCGCGTGCAACCTGCACCACCGGCCCGAGGCCAGGAGCGGCGGGGACATCGGTGATCACGTGTAGGTCGTATCCACAGAAGTAGCAGGTCTCCTCGAACTCCGCGCTGCGCCAGCCCATCCGAGCAGTGACATCCACCGTATAGATGTACCTCGTGTCCTTGCCGACGCGCGCCTTCGGTAGTTGATGCCCACGCCGCCGAGCGTGCGGATGTTTCGGGTCCGGAGGCGCGAGCGGGTGATCGGGTGGCGGCAGCCCGTCGGGATCCGCATCGACGCGCGGTTTGCGGAAATTCACTCTCCCCCACGTCGAGACGTCCGTCGAATCCAACGCAACGGCCCCAGTCGGTGGATGGCACCAGAGGGATGCGTCGAGCAGGGCCTGCGCGAAGGCACGTCCGGTCCACTCCGGATACCGGGATGGTTGACACGCCCACATCATTCGACGTAGTGCGTCGTTGACGGACTTGTACGTGATGTCGGCGTGCGACGGCAGTCCCAGTGCTCGGCGCTGCGAGCCGGTCCACCCGCGGACCACCGCGGTCACGTTCGTCTGGTGCAACGGGATGCCGAGCATCGGTGTGACCAGGTACGCGGCGAGGAAGGCATCGGCGGTGAACACCCGATGTACGCCGCGATGGTGCTCGAACACCTCACGGACGAAATCGCGCGCAGTGCAGTGCTCGATCAGCGCGAGGACCCGCTTGAACTGCCACGGCTCGGTCCGGTACACCGCAGTGCTCACCTCGTGCAAACGCCGCACGCGGCGGGGGTCCGCCGCAGGCCGGCGGTGGCGCGGGCGCGAATGCTTCGTCACCACGGCACCGCCTCCGCGAGGGCATCGAGCTCGGCACTCGTCCACCACCGCCGCCACTTCCGCGGCGCAAAGCCAGCAAGAATGGCGGCGAGCCTGGTGGTGTTCGCCAGCCCCGACATCCTCATGAACACCGGCAGCGGAACGGCCTGCACCATGGCAACCTCCCACGTCAACCGCAGCCGCGACGCCGTCACCGGTTCCAGCCCGTCAGGGACCTCGCATCGCCCCAGCAAAAGCCCCACGAACTCGACCCGGGGCACCGGATCCCGGAACAGGTGACCTCCACCCGCCTGCTTGGCCGCATCAAGCACCGCGGCGGCATACGCCGGTCGGACCGGGACCTGCCGTGCTCTCGGCCCCGACACGGCAACGATCACATGCTCACCACGCCGCCGGATGTCCGAGGCCCGGACACGAAGCATCTCGGTACCACGCAGCCCCGCACCGACGCCAAGTGCTACTGCCGCGGCGAGACCCTGCCGGCGTACGACGCTGCGCTGCCGCGGCGCCCACCACAACAGCTGCGAGACTTGCCTCCCCGAGTACGGCACCGTCGAGCGGGGATACGGCAGGGCCTCGCGGGGTGGCTCCCACGGAGCTGCCCGCGTGATGCGCCGCGACAGCGTAGTCAACGTGGACCGTCGCGTGCAGCGCGTTGCGTCCGACAAACCGCCGATAGTGACGGCATACCGGTTCACTGTCGCCGGGTGGAAGATCTGCTCGACGTCGAGCGGCAAACCTTGATCGAGTGCCCACCGCACCAGCGACGTCACCATCCCGATTCGGCCCATCGCGACCTGCGCCACCTGCGTCGGCGCGAACCCTCGCCGAACCACCTCAACGACGAACGGCCTGATCGCCTCCCACTCATCTTCCGGCATGCGCGGGGCGTACAGCTCGATGATCTCCTCCGGGGTCCGAGGCGCCATCACTGCTGCCCTCCCAAGCGCCGCCAGTTCAGCGAACCGACCTGCGGCGCAGGCAGATACGGAACCAGATCCGACAGCGCTTTCCCGCTGGAAATGCCGGCGGCCGCGAAGATCTCCGCGACACCGCAGTCGGTGAGCACCCCGGTCAGCCACGTCGACCGCAACCGCGCCACCTTCAACAGAGGGATTCCGGACGGGTACTCGAACGAGCCCACCAGCGCCGACGCCTGATCCCGACCCACACGCCGCGACGCGATCAGCGGACCCTTCCCTGCACCGTCGGCGACTTGCCGCATTCGCTCGACCCACCAGGTGCGGACAGGAACGACTCGCTCCGCCCCGGCCGGCCCGAGGCGCACCGCCGCCACCCTCTCGACATCGACGACGTCCTCCCCCGTCACCGCGAACAACTCCCGCGCCCGAGCCCCCACCCCCACCGTCAACGCCAGCACCGCGCGCATCGCCTGCACCCGAAACGGCCCGTTCTGGGCAGCCGCGGCCTCCCAGTACTCGTCGATTTCCGCGTCGGTGTACGGCGGGGACAGCCCCTGCCGCGACCCGCGCTCGTTAGGCCCGGGCCACGGCGCCCGACGCGTCACCGCCCTCGCGAGGGCCCGCAATCGGGAGAGCTCCGTCGACCGCGACGTCGCAGCGAGTTCCCGCATCCCGGTCGCCTGATACCGCTCGAGTACTTCCGGAGTCAGGACAACCTCTCGGTCCAGGTCGTAGCCGACATCGAGGGCCCACACCGCCAATCGGGAGAGCACCTTGAGCGCGTTCGCGGCCTGACTGTGCAACGTCGGCGCCGACAACTCGACCGTCTCGCGCACCCACGGACCCACCACCGCCCACGCCGCCGGATCAACCGATCGAGGTTCAAAACACCTGATACACGCCGCGATCGACCCCGGATCATCGGTACGGCGTCGATACGCGGCCATCACCGATCACCACAGCAGTGAAGGCGAGCAAGGCACCGCGGGCGCTCTGGCCGCATCAAGACACAAGAGAGTATCGTCATGAGTGCGTTCAACCTCATGAGTCACTTGGATCCACGCGGGATCATGGTTGGCAGCTTGCGAGGGACACCGACTCCAACTCGGCGTCCCTCGTCGTCTCAGTATCCGTGTATCGACACCACCTCACCAAGTACAGGCAACGGCACTCGCTCTACGCGGCGGCGTAAGCGAGGAGGTGGAATTAGGTGGCGTAACAACAACGCTAGACCGCATCGACGCGGCACAACACTCCCCAGCCAGGTTGCGTGTCCGGCGAACCTGGACCTCGCTCGAAGCGCCACAGCCCGGTCACCGAACTGCCGCCATTCACCGCGCGACCGTAGGCCTACAATCAAAGTGCGGGCTCGCTCCCACACGGAGCGCACAACCCGAAGCGCCGCCACAGGTGGTGACGGCACGGTTCACGGCGCCAGCGGAGGGCCCCCGACGTCGCCGGGCTTTGCGTAGATGGGCGTCGAGATGGGGACAACGCCCATATGCCACCACGGAGCGAGCGAATCGTCATGGCGGGCAACAACCACACACCCGAAGCCGACGTCCGCGAGATAATCGCAGACCTTCGATCCATACTCGGTGCGAAGCTCGTCGCCTACCTCGCTGGAATCCACAGCACGGATCTGGTCCGCCGTTGGGCAGACGGCACGGGCCCGCTTCCCGACCGCGCCGTCCTCGACCGACTCCAGGTCGCCCTCACCGCCGCTCGCCTCATCACAGCCCGGGACACTCCCGCTGTCGCGCAGGCCTGGTTCCAGGGCCGCAACCCCGCTCTCGGCGATCAGCCGCCGGCGCGACTTCTGCGCGAAACGAACCCTGGCATGGTCCGCGACATCGTTCTCGCTTCGGCAGCCGAATTCACCTCGCACGGTGGATGATCGACGACATCACGGCATCACGGTGCGCAACACACGCTGCGCCGCGGTAAACGCACCGCGTCAGCTCGGCCGGGCGCGAAGCAACGAGGGCACTCTGCTCCGGCCGCGCACCCACTCCTCGATGTGAGGATCAATCCACCCGAGCAGCTCGAGCAGCTCGCTGTGCAAACCGGCGAGGTCGAGCCCCGTCCCGCCGATCTGTGCTCGGTGGATCGGCTCATGGTGCGCGACACGGTTGCGCAGGGTGTTGAGGTGGTCGAGTCGGCTGTAGACGCTTTGGCGCCGGCGCGGCTGGAGATGGGGATACGCGAGGCGTAGACACGGCGTCCACAGAGTGGCCTCGTAGCCTCTGGCGTGCAGGAACCGCCAGAACCCGAACATCAGCTCCGCGACCACCCGACCGGGCAACTCGGTCCGGCCACCGCGGGTCGCTCGTTGCCTGGCCTTCGCGA
Organism: Rhodococcus sp. NPDC058505; assembly: GCF_042720095.1. Lineage (NCBI taxonomy): Bacteria > Bacillati > Actinomycetota > Actinomycetes > Mycobacteriales > Nocardiaceae > Rhodococcus > Rhodococcus sp. NPDC058505. The sequence continues at coordinate 31,358 of NZ_JBHXNB010000024.1, read as the reverse complement.
TGTCGTCCTGAGACGCCCGATTGAATGCTGGGTGCAGGTACCACAACGGGCCCGCCCCCTGCTGCCTGGTCCACGCGTCGAGCTGGTGGTGGCAGGCGTTCCGCAGGGCGACCTCGAGGTGACCGAGGTCTTCGAACACCGCCGCACTGATGCGGCTGTTCCACTCGTACAGATCCAATGCGCGCTCGATGTCTCCGCCGGTCGCAGCCCTGTACGGGGCGAGTCGTTCGGGCGTGAGCAGGGTGTCCAGGCTCTGGGTCAGCTCGGTGGAACGGTTGGTCATCTCACTCCGGTCGTTGTGGCCGTTCGTGGAAAGTACTGTAGGATTTTCTGTGAAGACCCCGGATCGGCCTCTGCACTTCGTGCATGTCACCGGGGTTTTGATATTCCCACCCAGTGCGACGTATCCGGGGTCACTCGAGGTCGAAGTAGTTCGCGGCCTGCGCACGGATCCGGTTCAGGCGCTTCGAGACAGCGCTGTGGTTGCTGTAGCCCAAGGTTTCGCCGACCTCGGTCAGCTTCGTCATACCGCTGTGCAGCAGGACGACGATCTCCCGGTCACGCTCGTTGAGGAGTGTGAGGAAGTCCCCGTACACAGTCCGATCGATGACCTCGGTTTCCGGGCCCTGCACCAGGATGGTGTCCGTCAGCTCCACAAAGCGGACCTTGACCTTCGCCCGCTTGTTGTACAGCTTCCGCTCGAAATCCTCCCGAGCTCGAGTCCAATACGAGGTGAAGTCGTCCTCCACCCGATTCGACCGCACAGCATCGAGGATGCCCCGCAGCCGGCCATCAGCATCGGCAACCTCCACGGTCCTACGCGTGACCTCGTCGGCCTCCTCCTCACCCGCCCACAGCTCGCCGCCACACCGTGGGTTCTCCACCGTCGCCCCCATGAGCATTGACCCGTCCTCCAGGACCGCCGGGCCGATGGGTGCTCCGTTCTCGACGATCGGAAACTCTCGGAGCACGTCCTCCATCACCTGGGTCACTGGCGGGATCCAGAAGTCGAGATTGTGCGCGAGCAGGCGGATCGGATCCGCACTGGCGAATCCCCACATCGGCGACGCCGGCATGAGATGTCGCCAGACAGTGCCGGCCCACGCCCGCGACAACCGGTCGGCGAAGTCGGTTGGGAGATAGAGGTCCGGGCTGACCCAGTCAGCGAGGAACGGCCACTGCCCGCGGGCACGCATCGGCAATCCATGACGCTCGACCGTCCTGCGCGGAAGGAGATGGAACAGCGGCGAGTATTCGTGATAGCGCGTGCGGGTGCGGGGTACGAACACCACGTTGATGTCGCCGCGGTCGGCGACCCGCTCGAGCTCTGGAGGCAGATCACCTCCGGCTCCGGCGATCCGTCTGCGGAACTGAGCGGCCTCCCACATCATGTTCCACTCCGAGATCGCCACCTCCAGTCGCGGCTCGGCACTCCATGCCGGCAGAGGCACCGTCACGTACTCGGGTGGCTCCGGGTTCTGCGCACGAAGGACAGCCTTGAACAGCAGGCCCGCGGAAGCATTCCACATGGCCGGGTACCGTTCCGGATCGGCGCGCTCGTCTCCGGGATCGAGAACGACTCCCAGATCACGCTCGCGGGGTTCCGTGCCAGTGTCGTCGAGCATGTCAGGTTCGTCAGTCATCTCGGTGATAGTCATACCTAGGACACGACAACACGACGCAAGTTCGTTCCATCAGCACGACGTGACGTACACCACACAGTGGGCGCTCCCGACGCACGGGCGCTGGGCGCTGCCCCCGGACCGCGTCATCTCGAAGATTGAGCGGATGAAACGCGGCCGCCGGTAAGCGGACAGACGTGACATCACCTGCTGAAGACGCTGTCGCGATCACCGACGGATGAAGCGGTCGCTGCCGTTGACTGTCATTTCCGGTCTCCGGATCGGGGTGCTTGGCGGCATGATCCGGCTCAGCGGCGCCGGGCCACAAAGCGATTCGCTGATCGTTCGGCGACCGGACGGGGCCGAAGCAGACGGCATCGTCACTTCCCTGGGCGGCCCTCGATCGGGGTGGTGCCGCAACGTGGGTCCGTACCTGCACTGCTTTCATGGATCTGACTGGGACGTCGCGGCTGTGCTTAGCGACGAGCACCGCCCCACAATCGGAGCTGAATGAACCAGTCACCGGTCGAGTGGGTGAAACGTGGGGCCGAGGGGCAACCCCGTCCCTGTACACATGTGACACGATCACTGCATGACCGGCAGTGGACACGACGAACCTGCAGGAGACTGGCGCCCGACCGCTGCCGATAGTCCGTTCACACTCACAGTCGACGGGGAGATCTTCACCGTCAGCCTGCGCCCAGAAGAACCCGGCGCTTCCGACTACGACTGGGTATCGGGCCCGAATGACGGCTACGGATTCTCCAGCTTCCAAGGCACGGCCTTCGCCAGCATCCAGGACCGAGCAGACACCCCGTCGGCCATCGAGCCGATCACCGTGGACGAGCACCGCGAGTCGATCCGCAACTTCCTCGACCAGATCAACCCCGACACCGGCTACATCGGCGACTGACACCGCCCCGAGACCGGTACGGTCGCCGCATACGATCGGATGATGGCGGACGGCACGGCAATCGCGGAGGACTTCTTCACCCACCGCGACGGCGCGAGTCGCACCTATTCACCCACGCGACGCCGGAAGACACGGCGCCACCGCCAACTGCTCGAACGCTACGACCAGACCACTGGCTCCTGGTCGTCCCGCGCGCTACATGCCTGCCTACACACCCTCACGTTCAACACGTCATCCGAAGCGTGGTGCGTCGGCGTCCTCGATGCCTGGACCGACGGCGATTCGGCGTTCTGTGTGGTCTACCGCTACCGCGACGACCCTCGAACACTGGGGACACGTCGGCTGGTGGATGATCACGGCGACCCGTACGGTCCCGGCCCCGACGACCCCGAGCAGTTCGGGCACACTGTCGCCACCAACGACATCGGCGAACCTCTCGGAACGGTGGCACGGTCGCTACAACGCGACGCCGCACGTATCCACTGGTGGGGATCACTCGGCGACTTCCTGCCGTCACCACCGGCCGACCACGACGGCCCGGTGCAACCAGCGAACCCGCCGACCAGAACCCGGCGTGTACGGGACATGACGATGCGCGACATCGAGTCCGCGATTGGCGACTCAATCGAGTACTACAACGACTGGGTGTCCATCGCCGACGTGCTCGCACCGTTGGGGACGACTTCGTGGGTCGCCGACCGAAGCGAGATCCGACGGGTCCTCGAATGTATCGACATCAGTGAGCGTTTCCGGCTTGGCAAAGTCCGTGACGGCTTCGTCGAAATACCGAAATCGCTTCCGGTCCCGGCTCTGCTCGACCACATATTCGGTCACGAGAAGCCGGCGGACCGATCCTTCGCGATGATGGAGCTGTTCATCGCGACGACCTGACTGTTTGCGTGAGCCGCGGGCAGCATCCGCGCCGCCCGACCGGGATCGAGTGTCATCGCATGGAGCAGCGCCAGCTCGACCAATGCCGTTCGCTGAGCCCAGACATTCCCTTGAGTCGCGGCGCTAGGGCGACAATGACATTTGTTTCAGAATCGGAGAGCTAACTCATCGTCGGACAATCGATTTCATCGTCTCTGCCGAGGAGCGATGCTGCTGAGTGAGTGCCGACACGACTCCTACAGTGCCCTCACGACCCAGTTGCAGCCCTGCAGGTCAGGAAATGAATCTCGTCCCCGCGTCGCATTGTGGCGCGGGGACGTGCAGAATCGTTCTGCCGGTTCAAGCGAAAGTATCGAGATCGAGGACGATTTCGACACCTTCCTTTTCAATGACGATCTTCGCGTGTTCGGCACCGGTCGCGGCGAGGTATTGCCGGAGCGTTGACAGCAGGAGATCGTCGCGGCGCTCGATTCGAGACACGGTTCCTTGATCAGTGTCGAGCAATGCGGCGACTTGTTGCTGCGTCAGGTTGCCGGCCTTACGGATGTCGGCGAGTCCTTCGGCGTGGACTCGTTTGAGGTCCTGGGCTTCCGAGATTGGCGCGTCGACGTTCACACACTCAGTATGTATTTGAAACCATATGGTGTCAACGCCATGTTGGCGGTAGGGTTGCCGGGTGACTTCGCCGACGCCACCCACCGCCCTGGTCAGCTGGGCTCACAAGAACACCGACTGGGACCCGGAGCAGGAGCAGTCGTGGGAGAACGCGGTCAGGTCCCTTGTGGAGTGTCTGCGTGCGAAGGGTGTTGATGCACACATCGACCTCTACTACCAGAACGACAGTTCGATCGACTGGACTCGTTGGGGTCAGAAGATGGTCCGCGACAGCGACTTCGTAATTGTCGCGGTCAGCACGGCGTGGAGACAGCGCTGGGAGGGAACGAACGAACCCATCGTCGGTGCCGGCGCGGTCGTGGAGGCGGACACCCTCAAGGGACGGTTCAACAAGAACCAGCACGAGTTTCAGCAGAAGACGCTGATCGTGATGCTTCCGGGCGTGTCCGACGGAGATCTACCCGCGGACCTGTACCGGCTCAACCGGTTTTACGTCAAAGAGTTCACCGACACCGACGACGGCATCCAACGTCTCCTTCGTATGCTGCACGAGCGTCCCTTGCACATCCTTCCAGAGTTGGGCCTGCGGCCGGACCTGCCACCGGAACCATCAGCGCTGTCGCCGAAACTCATCCCGGCAGAGTCGAGCAGTCGGCAGTCGCCGGCGCGTGACCGAGCGACCGGCGGTAGTGGAGGCCCGCAGCCATCGGGGAGCACCGCGACACGAGACATCAGCGTCGTCGGAAGCGGCAACACGGTCACCGTCGGCGGACACCACGTGCACAACACCCACGTCACCATGGCCGCTACAACGCCCTACGAGAGCGCTGACCGCGATGAGTACCTTGACCGCCTGAACGCGGTGTCTCGCTCTAGGCTCGAACATCGGCGACTCGGTGCCGGACTCTCGCCGGAACAGGTCTCTCGGACCCTCACTGAACGGGTTTCCGTGCCTCGGCAGCTCGATGAGCTCGTCGCCGGTGACTACCTGTTGCTCATCGGTGCGCTGGGGTCGGGGAAGTCCGACATCGCCGAAGAGTGGTTGCGCTGCCGCATCGAGGACGCCAAGAAGACTCTGACAGCACCAGTGCCGGTATGGGTGCCCGTCCGGGACCTTGACGGGCAGATCAGTGAATACGTCGTCAATGAAGTCGGCCTCGACGCTCTGGCGGATCTCGGCGCCGACGTGGTGATCGACGGCCTTGACGAGCGGACCGACGAGGCAGCCGCCATCCTCCGTCAAGCCTCCGAGTTCGTCGCCAAATGGCCGAAGTCGAGAATCATTCTGACATCGAGAACGCAGGAGAAGGTCACCGAGCGCGTCGTTCCAGTTCCGCCGTTGAGCAGATCGAGCGCCGAACGGCTGATGAGACTGGTCGCAGGGCGCCCGATTGGCGGCCTGGGACGGCACCTCGACCAGGCCGTTGAACGCCCCTTCTTCGCCCTTCTGGTGGCCTTGCACGCCAGCGCTGTGGAAGGCGCGACCGGGGTTCCCGAACTGATCGACCTCGTCGTCGAGGACGTCGTTGCCGCTGAAGGGCACAATCTGTACACCGGGCTGCGGCGCCTCGCTGTCGAGACGATCCGCAGCGGCAAGGCTGTTGATCCCGCCCGATTCACCACAACCGATTTGGCCGTGCAGATCAGGAAATCGTCTCTGGTGACGACTACGGGGCGGAAATGCGCCTTCTCCCTTGCAATCTACGAGCAGTGGTTCGCGGCGAAAGCTCTCCTGGAAGGGGAGGCATCTGTCGACGAGCTGCTGACATCGCTGCGGGCTTTCGACCGCTGGAAGTATGTGCTTGCGATGGTCCTCGCCGCGGGGGAGCCCACCCGAGTTGACCCGGTGATGGCGGCGGTCGCGCGATGGAACCCCGGTGCCGCATCGTGGGTGATCAACGAAACCCACAGCGGCGGGCTCTCACACACCGCTCCGGACTTCGAGCCCGACGACTGGGAAGAGGTGGGCCACAGGCTCCGTACTGCCACCGCGGCGTGGCTCGACGGACTCGGTCCCCTCGCCGAGGCATTTTTCCTCTTCTCGGCCGCCGAAGCCCAGGACCTCGACGAGGTCACCGTGGCGGTCAATATCGACTACTCCAAGGTCGCCGTCAGCTGGATGGTCTCCGATGCTGGGACGAACGACGTTCTTCCTTCGGTGATTTCAGGAGACCTGCCGATGAACCGCTCGCGCGTCTCGCGCAGCCACGCGATCCCTACCGGGCTGAACTGGGTATGGGAAATCTCGCGCGACCACCTCGCTCACGACGTGGCGAAGCGATTCCTCGGGATTGCTCTACGAATCGGTCAGCAGCAACCCGGCGTTGTCCAGCGCGAGGTGCACGACGGGGTCAGAATCAGAAGTGCACAGTTCGCATTGCCCGGACAACTCGAAGCCGATCCCGAGGCAATTGCGCCCCTGTACCCGGAGGGCGACATCGCACCGAAGTACGCGACGCCGTGGTGGTCCTTCACACCTGAGCGGATGCTCGACCGTGTGCAGCAGGTCATCACCGCGGCGATGGCCTGCTATCTCGAGCTCGCCGAGATCGTGACGCCCCGATTCGGAGACACCCTCGGACACCGCGGTCTCATGCCAGCGGAGTTTTACGGAAACGTCTACCACGACCCGACCCGCGAACGCAGCCCGTTCGAGTATCCCGGACCGAGCGAGCCCGGGATCCGGTGGTTACTCAAACCGACTGGCACCCCGAGCCCGGACGGACGTCGCCCCGGGGTCAACACAGTGTCGCTGACATTGAACGACGAAGCACGGATCAAAGAGATCGACGATGACCGCGACACGCTCTACAGCTCATTCAGAGCCTACGTCGAGGCATACCCTCCGTACGAAGCCTTCGCGCCCAATTTCTCCACTCACTCTGGCCGCTTCGACATGCACAGCGCCACGCCAGCGACCAGGCTCGCATTGTCGTGGCTGTGGGAGGACCTCACAGATCTTGGCTGGGTCGACGGACACTTTCCCACGAGTTGGTAGCCGGCGGAACATCCGAAAGCCTCATGTCGCCGCCGACGCGCTAGCTGGCCCAGAGCGTTCGTAAGGCGATGAGCCTTCCGAGGCTGGCTACCGGGACGAAGTCTCGGTAGCCAGTGCTATGGCAAGGGTCTTTGCAGTCGCATCACTCGTCAAGTTTGGGTTCGTCACCTTCCGCATCCTTCTGCTGCGGCCCGTCGGCGAACTTGATGCGATCGGGCGGAGTGAACTTGAGGTTCTCGAGCGCCACCCGGAAGTCAGGCGACGGAGTGAACTTGAGGTTCTCGAGCGCCACCCGGAAGTCAGGCGACGGAGTGAACTTGAGGTTCTCGAGCGCCACCTGGAAGTCTGGATTGATCTTCATTCCGTCGATTATCGAACGGTAGATAGCCGGACTCAGTCCAGCATTTGCGGCAGCATCTGCTCTCACCCACGCTCGCCGCTGTGGATCGTCAGCGGCAGCCTCGATGGCCTCGATCGTCAGCTCCGCCACCTGGTTGTCAGCGTTGACATAGATGCGACCAGACACCACGAGCGGCTTCGACTCCTCCGCGACATCCCCAGCCATACTTGTGATCTCAACGGTGGCATCGATTTCGCAGTTGAACCGCGCAGTCCATGCGCCGGCTGCTCGACGCGCAGCCTCACTGAAACGAATGGCATTAGCCGCTCGAACACAGCCAATCACCGTAGCGGACACCGTGTCCAACGGAAGAGCCGCCGAGCGCGGGTCGACTGACGCCTCGAATAGAGCGAGCATCAGGCGCCGATCCAGTTCACTCCGCTCGACGGCTGCCCACAGCTCATCACGTTCCGCATCCGAAAGCGGCGCAAACTTCGAAAGGAGATGCTGCTCCAGTCGGCTCAGACCACGCGCGTAGAACACACGATCCCTCAAACCGCTCCGGTCAAGCTCTTCCGCCAACTCCGAATGCCAAGCGAGCGGGTAGTCCAGCGTGTCCCGTTGATCCTTCGTCTCGTTCTTAGCCCCGAAATCCGAGTAGTTGTCGCTAACAAACCAGACATCGCACTCCGGATGCCTGCCAGCCACGGCGAGCACGGTTAGCCATATCAGAGTGTCACGATACCCATCCTTCGTTCTGCCCTCATCTGCTTTCCCGATGCGGGCGTATGGCGCCCGACCCATGGATGCCCTGCGTGCGATGTCCATATGGTCGATGGTGGCTGGCAGAGGTGCAATCTCTATCCCTAGCTCTGCAAGCCGACTTCCGAGTACCGCTTCGTATCCTTCGTGGCGAGCGTCATCTGCGGCAAGTAGCGACTCGAACTCCTTGTGCTTGTCGAGTTCGATGAACCAGTCCTTTAGGTTGGCTAGCCGATTTCTATCAGGCCGCCAAAGTCTGCGGACAACATTCACTGTTTCCATGACCACAACCTCGGGCACGACAAAGTGGAGCTTCCACTCGCCGACATGTGCGTAAAGGCCGGTCCACTCGTCGGTATTCAGGTATGGGATGCGGGCCAGGATGTTGGTGTCGAGGACGACGATCGACTTACTCACCCGGACAGTTTGCCTGTTGCCAACGAGCTGACCTGACCGGGTCCGAAATAGGGCCCTTGTTGGCGTGATCCTGATCGCCGACACCCTGAACGGGTGCTTGACGGCCACGACGACCTTCGGCATATCGAACGGTGATCGAGGATGAGCCCGTCAGACTCTCCATCACCCTCCCTCCCACCGCCCAATCGCTCCCTCATTGGTCGCGACCTCCGCCGCTTCTCCTCTGCGCCGTCCGTCCAGCAGCGGCCGAGCAAGCCAAGCCACAGCCAGCTCTCCCCTCCCCCACAGGGGCGGCTCTCCGATCTCGGCCTGCCGTAGTCAGTTCGGGACATCGAACCCCTACAGTGAGGAAGCTCGATTGAGGCCCATCTTGGAACGGGGGGTGTCATGGCCGGAGCCGCACGCTCGACGGCCGCGCCTGCCGGATGCCGAACGCGGACTCTGCCATGCCGACCTACTCGTGCGGCGGCGACTCCCGGGCATTCACCCTGTTGCGGTCGCGACGAGTTCCCAAGAGCGCCTGGCGTCCCGCCTCTACCGAAGGCAACCTGCGGCGGCGGTCCTGCTGTGGACGAGCTTCGGATGCGCCTCGTTGAGCTGCATGTTCAACGGCGATCTGCGGTACACACCCGAGTGACGCGAGAGCCTGCCGTTGTCAGGTGCTCGACGGGTTCGACCTAGCGGTTCAGGGCCGTGAGCGACGCGTAATCCGTCTCTGGAACTCATCCAGATTTGGTGTGATCTGGAGCCCTTCTTATGTGTGACTACCAACGGGTCAGCAAATCCAATCTGCATGCAGCCCAGAACGGCCCGTCATAGGTGAACACCCTTCAATCAATCAATCTCTCTCTACCGAATACCGCTGGTGAGCACCGCATTTAGGGCAGGGCGAACGTTACGGCAGCGGGTACCGGGCACCACGTAATCGCGTGCGTGCCCACTACGTGCCCACGCCGACTGGAAAGCCCGCGATTTCATGCCCTCACGCCCCTGGTCGTTCGGAACCTTCCGCCGTCTGCCCTCCGGTCGCTGGCAAGTGCGCTACTCGACGCCGGACGGTTCGCGCCATACCGCCCCGCACACGTTCGGCCCGCGGCGGGCTGCGTCCGACACTGGTTCAGCGCCGGCCGGTGTCAGTCGAGGTATCCAGTCTCGGGGTTGATGTCGGAGAGAAAGCTTCTGATCGACTCGCGGTGTTCGTCCATGCTTTTCAAATACCGCGCGTCCGGGTCGCCGACCGTCCTCACCGGACCGCCACCAAATCCGTAACCCTGGTTCGGTCCTGACTCCCAGTCGTAGTCACACCCACCGTCATCCCGCATGCTGAGTGTGAACACCTCACCCTCGACTTCGAGGGTGATCGGATCTTCGCCGGGCAGGGGACGATAGCCGTCAGGTGGATCATTGGCAGTCACACTCCGATTCTCGCTGAAGCGAGCACGCAGTCGCGATCCGCGACACGGCTGGCCTGGACGACACCCGGCTACGCGAGAGTGCGCGACCGAGCGGACGAGTTCGCCGGCCTTGCTGGCCGACCCCGGAGCCCTGTTGGCGGTCGCGGACAACGCGAGCACCCGAACGTCTGGAGGGCGGTCCAACCCCGTCATCGAGCGGATCCACCAATGTGCCAGCGGGCCAGGGGTCCGGGCGCGGCCTGTTCGCCATTCGGTGTCGGCCAACCACGACGATTCAGGCCGGACTTCTGTCGGGGCGTTGTCGAGCAGGATGTCACAACCACGCGCCGAGCGGTGTCTTCATGTCGACGGACAACCCGGGAGGCAGAACCCCGGCCGTCGACGATCCCCAGGAGGACACGATGACCACACCAGCCCGCATCCCGCCAACCGAACTCACCGGACTCTTCGGCACGATCGTGAAGATCGCATCCCGACGGATGCTCGGCCAAGTCCCGGACTCGATGGGCGTGTTCGCCCACCATCCCGCGCTCATGCGGGCGTCAATGGGCATCGGCCGCAAGATCGAGGCGCTGGACGAGCTCGACCGCAACCTCGCAAGCTATGCCGCGATGTCGACGGCCGCCTACATCGGCTGCAGCTGGTGCCTCGACTTCAACTACTACAAAGCTCACAACGACGGGCTCGACGAGACGAAAGCCCGGCAGGTGCCGAACTGGCGCGAAGCGTCGGTGTTCACGCCGGTCGAACGCCACGTCATGGAATACGCCGAGGCGATGAGCCAGACACCGCCTACCGTCACCGACGAATTGTCGGCCGCACTCCTCACCGAACTCGGCCCCGCCGCGCTGATCGAGCTCACCGCCAAAGTCGCCTTCATGAACATGAGTTCACGGATGAACGTCGCCCTCGGGATCCACTCGGAAGGTTACGCCGACACGTGTCAGCTCCCGCCTCTGGCGACCCGGGCGACCGCGGCGTCTGCCCCCGGGCCGCAGCCGCCGGATACCACGTTCAAGGCCGTAGGCTCGACATCATGACCGACGACGCGTTCGTCACCCACCGCCCCCTGCTCTTCACCGTCGCCTACGAACTGCTCGGATCCGCGGCCGACGCGGAGGACGTGCTGCAGGAGTCGTGGTTGCGGTGGAATGCCGTCGACCACGCAGGCGTACGCGACGAACGCGCCTACCTCGTGCGGATCGTCACCCGCCAGGCACTGAACCAACTGCGCACGATGTCGCGTCGACGCGAGTCGTATGTCGGGCAGTGGCTGCCCGAGCCACTGCTCACCAGCCCGGATGTCGCAGACGACATCGAACTCGCCGAAAATGTGTCGATCGCCATGCTCACGGTGCTCGAGACACTCGGGCCGACCGAACGCGCAGTGTTCGTGCTGCGCGAGGTGTTCGACGTGCCCTACGACGAGATCGCCGCCGCGGTCGGCAAGACCACGGCTGCCGTTCGCCAGATCACCCACCGCGCACAGGAACACGTCGCCGCGCGGCGACCGCGGGTGACGGCCGATCGAGCCGAACAGGAGGCGGTCGTCGCCCGTTTCGTCGCCGCGGTGAACTCGGGCGACCTGCAGGGCCTGATGGATGTGCTCGCACCCGATGTGGTGTCGGTCGCCGACGGCGGCGGCTTCGTGCGCGGCGCGGCTCGCCACCCGATCGTGGGCGCCGACAAGATCAGCCGCTACCTGCTCGGTGGCCTCGCGAAGCTCGGCCTGCCGTTCCAGGCGCGGCCCACATGGGTGAATGGCCATCCGGCGATCCGGGGCGAGATCGACGGCGCGCTCGCTGGCGCGATCAGCTTCGCGATCGAGGACGGACGGATCACCCGCATCTTCTCGATCGCGAACCCGTACAAGCTCGGCCGACTGGACGAGGAGGCGGAGCTGGCACGGTAGCAACTCGGCCGAAGTTCACCACCGGCATACGTGCCCACAGTTTCTCGTTCTATCGACACGGACCTGCGCTGGAGGCTGGACCGTCTACGCTCCCCCCGATCCCGGTCGTCGGTCTCGCCACAGGACCGACAGGATTCCCAGGTCCACCTGTTGCCCAGCACGTCACCGCCCGAACCGATCCGGCCGCCCCTGGCACCACCGTGTTCCTCGGCACCGAGACGCCGTACTGCGTATGTGTCGTCCATTGGCGCAATCTCACGACCGGCTCGGCCGGTGTGGCCGGTGTCTGGTCCTCAACCTATGCGCCAACGCCGGGCCCTGACCACGCGGCCGAGACCGGTTCCGGGATCCTGGTTGCGGCGGTCACGGCAGGCGGCGCGCCGGGCTACCCACTGACCCCGACCACGCTGCTGCCGGGTGGCGGTACCTGGACGGTGCCGTAGCTCCCACCCGAGCGAGGCCCGCGATGCGCGATCGGTGCCGTGACGCTCTCCCCTTGTCAGGCAACGTCGCTCAAAGGACGACAACCGAGAAGACGCTGTGGCGGATCCTCGACCGAGACGGCGCCGGACCTTCCGATGTGCTCGCCGGAAAGCTCGTCGCGGACATTCAGGAGAGGTAGCCGCCGGTGGTGCGCAGCAGGTCCGCGACCACCGCCGAGACCCAGGTCCAGCCCACGACCGCGGCCACAGCGAGGGCGAGGGAGAACCCGTCGCGACCCAGCAACAGGTCGGGAGCGAGCAGCGTGACGCCCACGACCGCGCTGTACACGCCCCACGCGCGCCGACCCTCGCGAAGGTACCGTCGTGCCAGCACAATGCTCGCGGCGATCAGCGCGAGGAACGCGACCACCGGTGCGATGCTGTGGAGAACGCCGTACACCGTCGGGTCGGATGTCCCCGCGGTCGTGGGGAAGCCGTCTATCGGGTCGGCCACGAACACCCCGGCCCACACCGAACTGAACCCGAACAAGCCGATCAGCCTCGGGACCCAGGTCCGGCCGATGCCAGCGGTCATCGCCCGCCTCATTCCGACGGCGCCCGCGACGAACAGCACGCCGCTGACGACGAAGTTGGCGATCTGGATCCACCCGCCGGGGCCCAGGCTCAGCAGGCTGAGCGGGTGGCGGGTCAGGTCGAACCCGTCGCGGGTCACGACCTGCACGGCCGCCACCGCGAGGTAGATCGGGCCTGCGGCTACTCCGCACGCCAGCAGGCGCCGCGTCGTGGTGGTTCCGCCGGCGGCGGATTTCCTGCCGGTCGTTGCGTGATCGACGTTCGTCATGGCGCGGTCCTCTCGTCGGTAACGGTCTTCCACCGCTACCTCGGTGCCGAGCGACGGACTTCGACACACGACGGCACGCGGCGGTGGAGGCCCCACCCCCTGACCGAATGTGGGATTCGGTCGGCCTAAGTGACCGAATCCCACATTCGGTCAGGAAGGGGGGCGGTCAGGAAGGGGGCGGACGGCGGCCGTCAGGTCTGCTGCCCCGCACCCCCGTGAACCCATCCCGCGATCTGCGCACGGGTCGTGAAGCCCAGCTTGGTGAGGATGTTCTCCACATGCCCCTCCGCGGTGCGCTGCGAGATCACCAACTGCTGCGCGATGGCCTTGTTGGTCATTCCCTGCGCGACGAGTTCGGCGATCTCCCGCTGCCGTCGGGTGAGTTTCGTTGTCGGCGCGCTCGCACGCGGCCCGACTGGTGCCTGCTCGCCGAGCGCGTAGGCGATCGCCGCGTCGACGGAGAGTCCACGCCCGCGCGCGAAGGCGGCATCGAACGACGACTGGCCGAGGGCATCGGTCGACTCGCGAACGATGCGATCGTGGTGGCCCAACAGGTCCCGGATCACGATCGTGGGGCTGCCCGCTGCCTCACCGACCCATGCCGACGCACCCATCAGCGTGGCGGCCCGCTCGGGCCGGTCGGCGGCGATCCAGCCCAGGATCTCAAAGCACATCGCGAGGCCGAGCGGATCGTCGACGAGTCGGGTCAGCCGCATCCCCTCCTCAATCAGCTGAGTCGCGCGCGGGGTGTCGCCCTCCTCCCAGACGGCCAGTCCCAGCATGCTCAGCGAATAGGACCGGTACATGGACTCCCCGTCCGCTGCGGTGAGGGCGAGCACCTCCTCGTGGCAGGCGATCGCGCGCCGCGGGTCCCCGGACAGCCCGCACGCCATGGCGAGTCCGACGAGGGTCCCGACCCGTGCCAGCGGGCTGCCCTCGGTGCGCAGCGTCAGCAGGGCCTCCTCGAAACGCTCTGTCGCGCGCGGGAAGTCACCGGAGAACGTGGCGAGGTAGCCGGTCGCGGACACCGCGAACGCCGCCGCACCCGGATCGTCGTCGGGGTCCGTCAGGGCGCACGCGGCATCGGTCCACGTCTGGGCCGCCGGAACGTCGCCCTGCATCAACGCCAGCATGCTGCCGAGGCACAGCGCCGTCACTCGCGACGCGGCGGGCGCGCCGTCGGCCCGGGCCAGCGCCCGCTCGATCCAGTACCGCCCCTCGCTGTACAGGCCGCGGGAGACCCAATAGGGGTAGACCGCGATGACCATGTGCAGCGCCGCATCCTGTTTCGCCGCGGCGGTGACGCTGAACTCCAGCGCCGCGCGCAGGTCGGCGCGGGTCCGGTCGAACCGGGCGAGCCACTCCAGCTGCCGGTGCCCGATCCACTCGGCCTCCGCCTGCAGCGTCAGCCGCTCGCACCAGTCGTGGTGCCGTTGCCGCAGCAGCGCCGACTCGTCGGCCTCGGTCAGCCGCTCCAGCCCGTACTCGCGGATCGTCTCGAGCATCCGATACTGGGTGACCCCGCCGGCCTCCTCCCGGATCAGAATCGACTTGTCCACCAGGGAGCCGAGCACGTCCGCCAGTTCCCCGTCGGCGAAGCCGCTGACCTCGGCTGCGGCGTCGACCTCGAAGCCGCCCGCGAACACCGCCAGCCTGCGCCACAACGTCCGCTCCCGGTCGCCGAGCAGGCCGTGGCTCCAGTCGATGCACAGCCGCAGCGTCTGCTGCCGCGACGGGGCGACGCGCGTGCCGGTGGTCAGCAGCCGGTAGCGGTCGGTGAGCCGAAGCAGGATCTGCTGCAGCGACAGTGCGCGCAGCCGGGCGGCAGCCAATTCGATCGCCAACGGCAGGCCCTCGAGCCGCTGGCAGATCTCCACGACCGTGGCCTGGTTGTCCACCGTCAGGCCGAACCCGGGAACCGCGGAGCGCGCACGCGCCTCGAACATGACGACACCCTCGTACCCACCGAGACTCCGCAGCGACGCCGCCGTACCCGGATCCGGAACCGTCAGGGGCGGAACCCTCAGCACCGCCTCCTCCCCCGCGGCAAGAGCCTCCCGGCTGGTCGCCAGGATCCGCACCTCGGGGCAGGCGCTCAGGACGGCCTTCGTCAGCTCCGCGACCTCCGCCACCAGGTGCTCACAGTTGTCGAGCACGATGAGCGCGCGCCGGTCGGCGAGAAAGTCGATGAGCAGCGGGAGCGGCGACCGGGCCGCGCGTTCGCGGAGCCCGAGCGCGGCCACCACCGTGTCCGCCAGCAGGTGCGGCTCGGGGAGGGCCCCGAGCTCGACGAGCCAGACCCCGTCCTCGAAGTCGTCCTGCAGGTTCGCCGCGACCCGCAGCGCCAGCCGGGTCTTGCCGACACCGCCCATCCCGGTCAGTGTCACCAGATGCGACTCGGACAGCAGCCGACGCACCTCCGTCAGCTCACGGCGACGGCCGACGAAATTGGTGAGTTCGTGCGGGAGATTGCCCACCCGCACCCGGACTCCCGACTGCATAGGGGACATCCCTTCCTGATCGCGACGCCACTGCCCTGCGGACCTGAGGCAGCAAGGGTATCGCTCCCCGGATCCGAGTGGCCGCAACGCGGTCGGGTCGACGTTCGAGCAGTCGAAAGGTGTTCTGCCGGGATTGATCCCATACGACTCGCCGGGCGGTGGGTCCGCGTATCATTCGCTCGGTTGCCGAAGGGCGGCAACGGTCTCGACGGGTGAGGAAACAGAATGGTCGAACGTCCTGAGCAGCTCGGTGGCCGGCGGTCCGGGAAGCAGGTACCCAAGCTTCTCGCAGCTTGCGCCCTCGTCACCGGGATCGCGCTGGGCAACATGGGGGTGGGGGTCGCCGCGGCCGACACCGGTTCCCTGTCCTCGTCCTCGTCCTCGTCCGCGGTGGACCTGGAATGGGAGGCCTCGTGGGCGGCCTACCGGCTCGAGTTGAGCCAGGCCGACTGGGCGCTGTCGACCGTGACCGTCGACCTGCCCGTTGAGATCGATGCGCCGGCCGATCGGGTGTTCCCGGCGTACTCGAACCTGTACAACAGCCTCGGCCGACACCCGCTCCTGACGGGCATCGTCGACCGCCGCACCTACACCGACGGCGACGCGGAGGTCTGGGAGTTCATCGCCCTCGAGGACATCCCCGCCGGCTCGGCGTCGATTCCCGCACGCACCGTCGGGCAGCAGCGGATCCACGCCGCGGAACGCTGGTACACCACCGACACCTGGGACGCGCCCGGCGTGATCACCAACCAGAAGGTCACGTTCACCGAGAACGCAGGCACGACCACGGTCGTCCAGCACCTGGTGTTCCGGGCCCCCGCGGTGCTGATCGACTACGCGGTGAAGAACGGTGTCGCCGCGCACCTCGAGAATCAGCAGGCCATGAAGCGCGACATCGAGAACGGCACGCTGTAGGCGTGGTTCTCAGGTAGCTAGCGCGCATCCCCGAGTTTGGTCGCCCGCGCCCGCAGGTAGTTCTGCTCGGGGATGCTCGTTGCCTTGCGGGCGGCGGATCGATAGAGCGCAACGGCGGCGTCGAGGTCGCCGGTCAGCTCGAGCAGATGGGCGCGGACCGCGTCGGGTCGGTGCGACCGGGACAACCGCGGGTCGCCGTCCACGGTGCCCAGCAGCCGCAGCCCCGCCCGAGGTCCGTAGACCATCGCCGTCGCCACGGCTCGGTTGAGCGTCACCGCCGGATTGTCGGCGACCGTCTCAAGCAGGGTGTACAGGCCGAGGATCTGCATCCAGTCGGTGGCGTCCGCGGTGGGCGCCTCCGCGTGGAGCGCGGCGATGGCGGCCTGGAGTTGGTAGGGGCCCAGCGCCGTCCGCGACATCGCGTCGGTGACGATCCCGATGCCCTCGTCGATGGCGTCGCGGTTCCACAGTCCGCGGTCCTGCTCGGCCATCGGGATCAGCCGTCCATCGGCGGTGCTGCGCGCAGGCCGGCGGGCATCGGTGAGCAGCATCAGCGCGAGCAGCCCCGCCACCTCCCCGTTGTCGGGGACGGTCTCGCGCAGCATCCGCGTGAGGCGGACCGCCTCGGACGACAGTTCAACGCGATGCAGGCTCGGACCGGAGGAACTGGTGTACCCCTCGTTGAAGATCAGGTACAGCACGTGAAGGACCGCGTCGAGCCGATCGGCCCGCTCGTGCTGCGGCGGCAGTGCGAAGGCGACACCGGAACGCTTGATCTGGGCCTTCGCGCGGCTGATGCGTTGGCCGACCGTCGATTCCGGCACGAGTAGGGCCCTGGCGATCTCGGCGGTGGTCAGCCCGCCCACCGCACGCAGGGTGAGCGCGACCTGCGAGGCGCCGCTCAACGACGGGTGGCAGCACATGATCAGCAGGGTCAACGAGTCGTCCTCGTCGGCCGACGGGCCGACATCCGCTGGCGGCGCCCGCAATTCGTCATCCGGGGTTCGCACAATCGCGCCGTCCTCGCGGCGCCGTCGAGCCTGATCGCTGCGCAGCTGATCGACCATCCGCCGCGACGCGACCCGGATCAGCCAGGGTCGGGGATCGGCGGGCACCCCCTCCCCCGGCCACTGCAGCGCCGCCGCGAGCAGCGCCTCCTGCACGGCATCCTCCGCAACGTCGAAGTGTCCGTACCGCCGCACCAGCGCGCCGAGCACCTGCGGCGCGAGATCGCGCAGCAGGTGCCCGAAGGTGACCTCGTCCACGGTCGTTCAGACCTCGGTGGGATCGCCTTCCATCACCGGTCGCAGCTCGACGGTG
Organism: Rhodococcus sp. NPDC058505; assembly: GCF_042720095.1. Classification (NCBI taxonomy): domain Bacteria; kingdom Bacillati; phylum Actinomycetota; class Actinomycetes; order Mycobacteriales; family Nocardiaceae; genus Rhodococcus; species Rhodococcus sp. NPDC058505. Next base: position 13,453 of record NZ_JBHXNB010000024.1, on the reverse strand, counting down.
TCGCCGATCGCCTCCACGATGCGCGCGGTGATGGCCAGTGCACGGTCGTGCGTCGCGCACTCGATGATGGAGAAGCTGGCCAGCACCTCCTTGGTCTCGGCGTACGGACCGTCGGAGGCGATCGGCGTCCCGTTCACCCTGCGCACGGTCTTGGCCAGCGACGGATCCGACAGTCCCTGTGTCATGACGAGTTCACCGGTATCGGTGAGTTCGCGTTCGAGGTTCTCGTAGAACTCGCACATGGCCAGGAACTCCGGGCTCGTCACATCCACGGCGTCCCACTCCGCCTGATTCGTGTACGCCAACAGCATGTACTTCATCGGATCTCCTCGCTCGATCGGAATCACTGCGCCGTCCGGGTCATCGTCGACGGGTAGCCGCCGCCCCCCGGGTACACCCATTCACCGTCGAGGACGGTGTCGTCCGCGTTGAAGGTCCCACGAAAGTACGCGGGCGAGCCCTTCGACCCGCCCCAGATCGTCAACGTGTCACCGTCGAGTTCGTAGACGTAGTCCAGCGTGTTGCCCTGGCTGTCGTAGAACCGGGACACGACGTCCGCGCCCGGTGCCTCGCCGAAGGGACGGAGGTTGCCGATCATCTCGGTGCCGATGATCGACTCACCGAACTGTTCGAGGTCGACCTGCTGGATCAGGAAGTAGCGGCCCTCCATCCAGGAATAGGTCACGGTCCCCTCGGCTCCGCCGGTGATCCGCCACGTGCCAACGAGCCGGTCGAGACGCTGGAGGTTCGCGGCCGGTGGTGGTACCGGCTGGGTGATTTCGTTCTCGTTCTCGTGCATCGTCATGGTGGTGTCCTCTCGTCGGCATCGGGTCGTTCACGGCTACCTCGTTGCCGAGTGACCGGCTTCGACATCCGCGGACGAAGTTATTTCCGGTCGGCTCGGTGCGATCCCTTCAGTGACGGCGAGCGATGACTTTCCGGCCCGCATCCGGTCCACACTGGAGGACAGATCCTTCGATTCCGGGAGAGGCCATGACCGACCAGACCGCACGCGCGCTACCCCCGATCGTCGACCAGCAGTCCTGGCGGGCCGCGCTGGCCGACCTGCGGACGCGGGAGAAGGCCGCCACCAGGGAACTCGACGCGATCGCCGCGCAGCGCCGCAGGTTGCCGATGGTTGAACTGCCCGACTACACGCTGATCGGCCCGGACGGGGGGATTCGACTCGTCGACGTGTTCGAGGGACGCTCGCAGCTCATCACCTACCACCACATGTGGTCCGACGGCGCACAGTGGCAGTGCGGTGGCTGCACCGGCCTCACCACGCAGTGGACCCGGCTGGGCGTCCTCGACAACTACGACGCCCGCATGGTCATCGTCACCAACGGGCCCATCGACGAGGCGCTGGCCTACCGGGCCAAGGTCGGCAACCGGATGGACTGGTACTCGTCCGCGGAGAGTTCGTTCGGCGCCGACGTCGACGCACCACCCGGCGGCGGGTTCGCCGTCAACGTGTTCCTGCGCGACGGCGACACGGTGTACCGCACCTGGCACACCACCGGCCGCGGAACCGAGCAACTCAGCTACACGTTCGCGCTGATCGACCTCCTGCCGTGGGGCAGGCAGGAGGAATGGCAAGACTCCCCCGCGGGGTGGCCGCAATCGCCCACCTACTCCGGGTGGCTCGACTCCCCGGACGTCGCGCGGCTCTACGGCCCGGCCACCGACGCCCGCTAGGGACGGCGACCCGCGGACCCGACGGCCCGGTGCGGGGCTGGCGGTCCTCACTCGGCGAGGTAACGCAGCAGCACCGCCGTCTCGAAGCGCCGCGTCTCGACGAGGCGGAGCCGCAGTCGCTGGTCCAACGGCGGGAACATCGGGGTGCCGCCGCCGAGCACCACCGGTGAGACGAACACCTGGTATTCGTCGATCAGCCCGTGCGGGATCAGCGACGCGGCGAGATCCGCGCCGCCGACCTCGAAGACGCCGTCGCCGTCGGCCTTCAGCCTGCGCACCTCCTCGACCGCGTTGTCGCGGACGAGGCGGCTGTTCCAGTGCACCTCGGTGAGGGTGCGGGAGAAGACGACCTTCGGCTTCTGCGTCCAGAGTTCGGCGAAGTCGCGTTCGATGCTCGACGCGTCGTCGGGCACGTGCGGCCAGTATTCGGCCATCAGCTCGTAGAGCCGCCGGCCGTGCAGCGACAGCTCCAGCTCGCGGTACCGGTCGTTGTGGAACTGGTGCAATTCGTCGTCGGGTTCGGTCCAGTCGATGCTGCCGTCGCGGTCGTTGACATAGCCGTCGAGGGACACGCCGTATCCGTAGATCAGTTTCCTCATGAACGGGTAGACCTCCGGTCCGTCCGGAACTCATCGGTGCGGGCTTCTCCCGGAGGCTACGACACCCGGATGCATCACGCACCGTGGCGAAGCAACGCGGGTAGTCCGGGGGCCGCTGCCACCCGCAACTCAAGGTTCCGCACCCGACGGTCATGACACGAATCGCGGTGGCGGCGCTGGCCGCCGTCGCCGCGGCGGCACTGGCGCGGTTCGCGCTGCGCGCCATCCGCAGCAGGCCTTCCGACACATAGCCGCGAGGCCGCCCGCTCAGGCCACCGAGGCGCCCGCCCGCGCGATGAGGTGCTCGACGAGGGTGATCAGCACGGTCTTGCACGATTCCCGGTCACGCGCGTCGCACAGCACGATCGGCGTCTTGGCGTCGATATCGAGGGCCTCGCGGACCTCGTCGACGGTGTAGGCCTGGGAGCTCTCAAAGCAGTTCACCGCGACCGTGAATGAGACGCCGCGCCGCTCGAAGAAATCGATGGCGGCGAACGAGTTTTCCAGCCTGCGGGTGTCGGCAAGCACCACCGCGCCGAGCGCACCGCGGACCAGCTCGTCCCAGAGGAACCAGAAGCGGTCCTGCCCCGGCGTGCCGAACAGGTACAGCACCAGGTTCTGGTCGAGGGTGATACGACCGAAGTCCAGGGCGACGGTGGTCGTGGTCTTTCCCTCCACGCCCGACAGATCGTCGATGCCGGTGGACAATTCGGTGATCATCTCTTCGGTGCGGAGCGGGGTGATCTCACTGACGGAGGACACCATCGTGGTCTTGCCGACTCCGAAACCACCGGCCACCAGGATCTTGACCGAGGCAGCCAGGTCGGTTGAGGACACATCGTCATGCATTGTGGTCTACAGCTTTCGGATTCCATCGAGGACTGCGTGCAGAATGTTCAGGTCGCCGAGCCCGGCCATGCCGTCGTCGGGGTCGCTGCTGGCCGGGGATCGGAACACCAACTGCCCCTCGGTGATCAGATCGCCGACGAGGATCTTCGTCACCGCCAGCGGCAGCTGCAGGTGCGCCGAGACCTCGGCGACGGATTGCGCGTCGCGGCACAACCGCAGGATCTCGGTGTACTCGGCCTCGGCATGCCGCAGCCGCGGGGCATGGGACGCGGTCACCACGAGGGTGAGCATGTCGAGTTCGTGCCCCGCGCCGACGGTGCGACCGCGGGTGACGGCGTAGGGGCGGACGAGGGGTCCGGCCGCGTCATCGAACCACGATTGACCCATTCGTGTCACCGCCCCTCTATGCGCCGTGCTCGGCGACAGCCGCACGCGGGTCGGTGGACAGGTGGCTGCCGATCCGCTGCACGGTCAGGTTCATCTCGTACGCGACCATACCCAGGTTTGCGGTCCCGTTGGCCTGCAATGCGATACACGCATTGTTGCCGGCGGCGGTCACGAACAGGACCGCGTTCTCCAGTTCGATGACCGCCTGGCGGACGGCGCCGCCCTGGAAGCGCTGCCCCGCGCTGCGTGCCAGCCCGTGCAGGGTGGCCGACATGGCGCCGAAATGCTCGGCGTCCTCCCTGCTCATGGCCGTCGACCGGCCCAGCAGCAGCCCGTCGGTGGACAGCACGACCGCGTAGCGCACCCCGGCGAGACGATTGACCAGATCGTCGAGGAGCCAGTTCAGTTCACCTGAGGGAGAAGTCGTCATCGTCCGCGTCCTTCGTCTTCCGTCTCGTCCATGGATGTCTGTCCGGCCTGGGGATCCGGCTGCCGACCCTGCTGCGTACCGTACGCGATGGCGGACATCAGATCTCGTGCCTGTTCCGCCGACCGTGGCGGTTGCTGCGGCTCCGCCTCGGCCCGGCCATCGTGCGCCAGCTCCGGCGCCAAATTTGCCTGCCTGCGACGGCGGGGCAGGCTCGGCCGCCCCTCGCCGCCGCTGTCCGGCAACGACTTCGTCGTGAGGGCCTCGGTGTCGACGGTGACGGTCGGCGGGTCGTACACCGGGGTAGACCCGGTGGATCCTGCGGGTTCGGTGCGCACGGCGGGTGGGGTGCGGCCGTCGCGCTCGTCGACGGTCCACGCCTGGGACCGGGTCGTCGTCCGCCCCGGCTGATCTGCGGTCGGCATCGGAGCCTGCGGCGTCGGCGTCGGCATGTGAACCTGCGGAGCCGGCGGCGTGGGTGCGCCACCCACCGCCGATCCGCGGTCCGGGGCAACGAGTTCCGGCATCGCGACGGCAGGCTGCGCGGCCGGACGCTCGGCGAACCGGTTGGGCAGGTGTCCCGTCACGGGCGCCGCATCACCGGCGACCACCGAGTGCGGCAGCAGCACGATCGCGCGGATGCCGCCGTACTCGGAATCGACGAGATGGATGTGAATGCCGTGCCGGGCCCCCAGCTGGGACACGATGAACAGGCCGAGCCGGGACGTCGCCGACAGGGTTTCGACGGAGAAGTCCGGCGGGTTGCGCAGCATCTCGTTGACGCGGTCGAGTTCCTCGGCGGACATGCCGATGCCCTGATCGGTGATCTCGATCGCGACGCCCTTGCCGACCACGTTGCCGCTCACCTCGACCCGGGACGCCGGCGGGGAGAACGCGGTCGCGTTGTCGACCAGCTCGGCGAGCAGGTGGATAAGGTCGGCGACCACGTTGCCGACGATAAACACCTGCGGCACCCGCCGGGTGTACACCCGGGTGTACTCGAGGCTCTCGCCGATCGCGCTGCGCACCAGGTCGACCAGCGGCACCGGGCTCCGCCACTGACGGCCGGGTTCACCGCCGCCGAGGATGATGAGGTTCTCGGCGTTGCGGCGTTCGCGGGTCGCCAGGTGGTCGAGTCGGAAGAACGTCTCCAGCAGGGCCGGATCCTCCTGGCGCTGCTCGGCCTCGTCGAGGACCTCGAGCTGCCGGTGCACCACCATCTGGCTTCGGTGGGCGAGGTTGAGGAACACCGCGCGCACCCCCTCACGCGTGCGGGCCTCGGTGACCGCTGCGGACACGGCCGCCGCGTGCGCTCGGTTGAAGGCCTGTGCCACCGAACCGATTTCGTCGCTACCGAAGTTCAGGTGCGCGGGCTCGGGGTCGATGTGCTCGCCCGCCCTCAGCCGGCGCATGGTGTCGGGCAGTTCAACCTCGGCCAGGTCAAGCGTTTCCTTGCGGAGACGCTTGAGCCGCCCGATCAGCCGGTTCGCCAACCACAACGACAGCAGGAACGCGAGGATCGTGAGCCCGAGCACCGCGGCACCCACCCACAGCGAGGTCTCGGCGGTGCGCTGGCCCTCGTCGACGGCGATCGCATTGGCGCGGTCGTTGAGGTCCTTCCAGGCGTCGATCACGCCCGCCGACAGCTGCTCCTGCGCGGTGCGCCATTCGGCGAAGGTCATCGGCGGTGACGGCTCGTCACCGGTCCGGTCCGCCTCCGGCGGCGCGATGAGGTAGCTCTCCATCTCCCCCACCTGCTGCCAGGCGGGAGACGCCAGAACCGCCCGGATCTTCGCGGCGGCCGGGTCGGCGCCGAGATCCGCGGCGAGCTGCGGGAGGGCGGTCCGGTAGGAGCCGACCAGGTTTCGGTAGTCGTCGTGCAGGGGGCCGCCAACGAGCCTGCCCTCCAGTTCGGCGGCGGTGAGCGCCGCGGACCGCGACATTCCCTCCATCACGTGCAGCACCCGGACGCCGTTGAGGAGCGCGACACCGGTCCCCGCGTCGGGCGCGTTGGAGGTGATGAGCGTGGTACCCAGCGCCACCGCGTCGAGGATGGTGTTGAAGAGGCCGAAGGTGTCCTCGATCGACATCCGTCCGGCGTCGATCTGACCGCGGATCTGGGGCAGGCTGGCGAGCAGGGTGTCGAAGCCGCCGGTGTCGGCACCGACGGTGCCCTGCGACACCTCCTGCAGCCGCACCGAGTACGGGGCCAGCGCAATGAACGCGGCGTCGACGCCGCGCCGCACCTCGTCGAGCACGGCCGGATCGCCCCGCTGCCCGGCCAGTTGCCACAGGGTCAGCATCCGCTCCTGCTCGACGCCGTCGACGACGTCGCGAGCGTGGATCACGGCATCCAGGTTCGCCGCCGCCCACTGTTCGGCCTGGCGGCTCTCCCGAATCAGATATCCGGTGGTGCCAACACCGATCCCGAGCAACGCCAGGCTGGGGACCAATGCGATGGCCAGGACCCGGGCCCGGACACCGAGGCGCACTTTCAGCATCGGGGGAATATAACCGGTCAAATACCCAGCGTGTAATTCGCCCCCGGCCGTCCCTGCCCTTTGATTCGATTGGGCCGCTTGGTGTTTAACTCTACCCGCCGGGTTGGCGCGCCCGACGACCGATCGTCGGTGGTGCGATGATCACCGGATGCGTCTCCCGCGATCGGCACTCGCCCTCACCGCCGCCTGCGTCGTCGTGACCGGATGCGCGGGCGAACCCGCGGACCCGGCACCGGTGGTCGTGTCGTTCGACGACGGGTGGGGCCAGGTATTCGTGATGGACATCGACGGCAGCGGGGTCCGGCAGGTGACTCCCACCGTGGCCGACGACACCGTCGACAGCAGGGCGGGGTACGCCGCGCTGTCACCGGACGGCACCGAACTCGCCTACACCCGCGCCGGCAGATTCATCGACATCGTCGACCTGAAATCGGGCGCAGTGCGCACGGTGTACGAGGGCGGATACCAACCCGTCTACTCGCCCGACGGCTCCATGCTCGCGTTCACCACCGCTGGCGGTGAGAGCATCACCATCGTCGACACCGACGGAACCAATGCCCGGGTGGTCGATCTCGCGGAGCACGGCACGGTGGCGACGTTCTCACCGGACGGCTCGCGGATCCTGGTGACCGTCAGCGGCTACCTCGTCGAGGCACCCGTGACCGGCGGGCCGTCCACGGTGGTCCTGCGCGACCAGTTCTGGAACGCGGATCCCGCCTATTCGCCCGACGGATCCACCCTCGTCTTCTCCAGCAACCGGGGCGGCAACAACGGTTCCGAGATCTACTCGATGCCCGCGGCGGGCGGTGCGATCACGCCCCTGACCGACACCTACGCCGTGCACCCGGAGTTCACACCCGACGGCACCCGCATCCTCTACACCCGCGCGACCACTCCCACCGGCGAGCCGGTCACCGACACCTCCGTCCCGACCCGACCGGAACTCGCGTCGATGAATCCCGACGGCTCCGACCAGAAGCGGCTGACGCCGCGGTCGATCTCCGCGCAGAACCCCAGCATCGGCGGCGGCCGGTGACCACCGCGTCCCGCGTCAGCCGGTGACCGGGGGCACGAACTCGCAGCCCACCGGCCGCGGGTGCGCGGGGTCGAGCGCATTGAGGATGAAGCCGGCGGTGCGCGGGCTGCCCGCGATCGCGAGGTGTTCGGAGAAGTCGGTCGGGCAGCCGTCCTGCACCACGATGTTGACCGCGTTGGGCGCTGCGATCAGGCCGCTGGTGTACGGGTAGGCGATCTCGTCGTAGACGGTCGCGATGTTCGTGTAGTCGACGCCCGGCGCGTAGACGCCGTCGGCGTTCAGGTCCCGCATGAACTGCGATCCGCCGACCAGCTGCGAGCACGCGGCGCAGACGCTCATGGACATCATCCCGTCCAGGTCGTCGGGTTCGACGCCCAACCGCTGCCCGATCCCCCGCCACAGGTCCATCTGGTCGCCCCACGCCCCCTGCCACGGACCCGCGATGGACACGAACCTGTCCACCCGACCCTCGCCGCCGAGCCGTTTGACGAAGTAGTTGCCGACGACGCTGCCCTGGGAGTGACTGACCAGGTCGACCCGCTCGGCGCCCGTCGCCGCACGCACCCGGTCGACGAAGGCGGCCAGCTGGCCCGCGCTCTCCTCGATGGGCCGCATGCCGCCCATTGCCGAGAGTGGCCACGGCACGTCCAGCGCGCCGTAGGTAAGCGCGAACACGCAGTACCCCTCGTTGGCGAGGGCCGGAACGAACGCACCCCAGTTCGTCTGCGCGCCACCGGATGTGCCATGCACCAGCACCACCGGGTTCGGGTGCGCGGCGGATGGGGTGCAGGACCAGTCGTTGGAGCCGGGCAGCGACCCGCCTGGATTCGCGAGTTCGGCGGGGACCCCGGCGAAGAAGTTGTAGTCGACCGGTAGCTCGGCCCGCGCGGTGCCCGCTCCGGCCGCGGACCACAGCATCGCGAGAACCACCAGCATCAGCATCGATCCCGGCACCCGCCGGGTCAGGCTCCGCCGCATGACCACTCCCCCCGTTTCAGGACATGATCGCGTCAGGCTATCCCGGTCGGATCGCGCCGGAGGCCGAACGCGGCGGATCACCCGGCCTGCGCGGCCCGCCGTGCCGCCGACGCCAATTTCGTGTACATATGTACATAAGCGGGCGTAGTGTACGTCTGTACACAATCGGGAGGTGGGCATGACGGAGGAACGGACCCGGGCGCGACGCGACCCCGCGGGCCGCCGCCGGGCGATCGTCGAGGCCGCGGCCGACCTGGTCGTCGACGGGGGGCTGCCCGAGCTGACGCACCGGCACGTCGCGCAGCGGGCCGGGGTGCCACTGGGCTCGACGACCTACTACTTCACCTCCCTCGACGCGCTGGGGTGCGAGGCGCTGACGCTGCTGCGGGACCGCGCCGCCGCCGACCTGCGGGAAATCGCCGACCAGCTGGCGGCCGCAGGTCCGACGCCCGCGACAGTCGGCCGGATCCTGTTCGAGTACGTCAGCAACACCGACCGGGTACGCGCGGATGCGGCGACCTACGCGGCCGCCCTGCACCAGGACAGCCTGCGAGAGCTGGCGGCGACGTGGTTCGAGGGCCTGGTCGAGGTGCTGTCCGTCCACACCGGCCGCGACGCCGCGGTCGCGCTCGCTGTGTTCACCGACGGCGCTGCCACCCACGCCCTGCTGCACGACACCCCCCTATCCGAGCCGTTCCTCGCCGCGGCGGCGGCGGCCCTCCTGCGGATCGAGGAGCACGACGATGAGTGACCGAACCATGCAGGCCGTCGCCGACGAGGTCGACCTGCCACCCGCGCGCCGGTGGGCCGCGCTCGCGGTGTTGTCCCTGAGTCTGCTCGCCGTGGTGATGGACATGACCGTCCTCAACGTCGCGCTACCCGATCTCGCCGCTGACGTGCAACCGTCTGCGACGCAACAGCTCTGGATCGTGGACGCCTACTCGCTGGTGCTGGCGGGCCTGCTCGTGTCGGCCAGCGCGCTCGCCGACCGCTGGGGTCGCAAGCGGCTGCTGCTCGCCGGATTCGCGGTGTTCGCGGTGGCGTCGATGCTGGTGCTGGTCGCCGACAGCCCGGAGGCCGTGATCGCGGTCCGCGCGCTGCTCGGCCTCGGCGGTGCGATGATCATGCCGACGACCCTGTCGATGGTGCGCGTAGTGTTCCGCAACCCCGCGGAGCGGGCCACCGCGCTCGGCATCTGGGCGTCCGTCACCGCGCTGGGCGCCGCGATCGGCCCGATCGTCGGGGGCCTGCTGCTCGAGCACTTCTCCTGGCACGCCGCGTTTCTGGTGAATGTTCCGCTGATGGTCGTCGGTCTGGCATTCGGCGCGTGGCTGCTGCCCGAGTCACGGGTCCCGACCGCCGGACGCTGGGATCTGCTCGCGTCGCTGCTGTCGATCACGGGCATGGTTGCGCTGGTATGGGCGATCAAGAACATGGCCAAGCACTACCCCGACCACGGCATCGCCAACCCGACCGCGTGGGCCGTGTTCGCCGCGGGCGCCGGGCTGCTGACCTGGTTCACGATGCGCTGCCTGCGCAGGCCCGACCCGCTGCTTGACGTCCGCCTGTTCACCCGGCGGTCGTTCACGGCGGGCACCGTCGCCGCGCTCGCGGCGATGTTCGCGATGGCGGCGCTGCTGCTGCTTGGCGCGCAGTGGTTGCAGCTCGTGCAGGGTCGCTCGCCGCTGAGCGCGGGCGTGCACCTGCTGCCGCTGGCGGCGGGCGGTGCGGTCACCTCGATCACCGCGCCCGCGTTGGCGACCCGGATCGGGGCCCGCGCGGTCCTCGCGGGCGGCCTGGCCGTCTCCGGGATCGGCTTCCTGCTGCTGTACCTCGCCCCGGCGCCGCTGGGCTACGGGTGGGTGGCCGCCGCGCTCGCGGTGCTCGGCGCCGGCGCGGGTTCGCTGGCGATCGCGTCGGCGCTGATCATGTCCGGCAGCCCGCCCGAGAAGGCGGGCAGCGCCGCCGCGATCGAGGAGACCGCCTACGACCTCGGCAACGTCCTCGGCGTCGCGATCCTCGGCAGCGTCGCCGCCCTCGTCTACCGCGACGGACTACACCTCGACGCCGTCACCGCCGGCCTGCCCCCGAGCGACGAGTTGTCGGCCGCCGTCCGCGTCTCCGAGGAATCCCTCGGCGGCGCAATGGAGGTCGCGAGCCGGGCGGATCTCCCCGAGTTGGCAGTCCACGCGCAGGACGCCTTCACCGAATCGTTCACCACGATCGGCCTGCTCGGCGGGGTCGCGCTCCTCGGGGTGGCCGCGCTGGTGGCCGCCCTGACGCCCCGGGACGTGGACATCACGGTGCAGCACCACTGACGGCGTCAGGACGGGTCACCCTCGACTGTCCCTGCCGCCCTGCGGAATCGGCGCCAGGTCCTCTACTCCCGGCATGAGTTCCCGCAGCACCGGCGCCCACCCCTCGACGCGCCGGGGAAAGCAGGCGGCGAGCAGATCGACCATCACCGACGGGGCGACCGACGCGCCGGGGGAGGCGCCGAGCAGACCGGCGATGGTGCCGTCCGCACCGGCCACGACCTCGGTCCCGAAGGTCAGAACCCCGCCCCTGCGGCGGTCCGGCTTGATCAGCTGAGCACGCTGCCCGGCCTGCACCAGCTCCCAGTCGGCCGGGTCCGCTTCGGGATAGAACCGCCTGAGCTGCGCGACCTTTCGCTTCCGCGACGCGAGCAGCTGCCCAACCAGGTACCGCACCAGCGGCAGGTTCCGGACGCCGACCGCCAGCAGCGGCACGATGTTCCGGGGTCGGACGGTGGCAAACAGGTCGAGAAGGCTGCCGTGCGTGAGGAGCCGGGTACTGAACGTCGCGTACGGCCCGAACATCAGCGCCGGGCAGCCGTCGACGACGCGCCGGTCGAGGTGTGGCACCGACATCGGCGGCGCCCCGACCGCAGCCTGCCCGTAGACCTTCGCGTCATGCCGGGACACGACATCGGGGGTGCGGGTGCGCAGGAACTGCGCGCCGAGCGGGAAGACCGCATACCCGCGCACCTCCGGGATCCCGGCCCGCTGCAGCAGGGTCAGCGCGTAGCCCCCCGCGCCGACAAACACGAATCGGGACCGGAGCCGAAACCCGGTGCCTGCGCTCCGGTCCCGGCCGGTCACGGACCACAACCCGTCGTCGCCGCGCGCCAGCCGGGTGACGTCGTGGTGCAGGCGGACCCGCGCCCCGCGGGCGGTCATGGCGTCCACCAGCGCGCGGGTCAGGGCACCGAAGTCGACGTCGGTTCCTGCCTGGTGGCGGGTGGCGGCGATCGGTCCGTCGCCGCTTCGGCCGTCCATGATCAGCGGCGCCCACCGTCGGATCAGCTCGGGATCCTCGGTGTACTCCATCGCCGAGAACAGCGGGGAACGGCGCAGGGTGGCGACGCGGCGCCGCAGGTAGTCGACGTCGGCGGCACCGAAGACGACGTTCAGGTGCGGGGTCGGGGTGACGACCGACGCCGCCGCGGGAGGATCACCGCCGTCGAGGAGCGCCGCCCAGAACTCGAGGGAGAGACCGAACCGACGCCCGATGCTCTCAGGCGTCGTCGGGTCGTCGGGGTCGGGCATGTAGTTGAGCTCGCACAGCCCGGCGTGGCCGGTGCCCGCGTTGTTCCACGGCCCCGAACTCTCCCCGGCCAGGTCGTCGAGACGCTCGAGCAGGACGATCGACCAGTCGGGCTGCACCCGGGAGAGCAACGCCCCCAGCGTCGCGGACATGATGCCGCCCCCGATGAGCACGACGTCGGCCACCTCCCCACCAATTTCCGTTCCCGTGCTTGCTGATTCACTGTGCTTCATGGTTACCCTCCCTGTCGCAGGTGATGGTCTCCCCAGCGTGCTCCGACGAGACTGATCCGTCCAATGACGTAATCGCCTGCTTATGATCCGAATATGGAACGGTTCTTGCCGGACGAGGCAGCGACGGTGATACCCCAGCTGGCCGCCTTCGACGCCGCCGCCCGCGAGGGGCACTTCACCCGCGCCGCGGACCTTCTCGGGGTGCCCCAGTCGTCGCTGAGCAGACGAATCAGATCGCTTGAGGACACGCTGGGCGTGCCGCTGTTTCAACACCTCGGCCGCGGGGTCACCCTGACCACCGCTGGCCGCGAGTTGCACGAACGAACCCGCGACCTGGTGGCGGCGCTCGACGACGCCGTGTCCGCGGTCCGCGGGAACGCCGACCCCGACGGCGGACTCGTCCGATTCGGCTTCCCGCTGACCCTCGGCCCGGTGAGCATCCCGTCCCTGCTCGCCGACTTCCACCGGGTGGCACCGCGCATCCGGCTGCACCTCGTCCAGGCGCACGGCGAGGCGCTCGCCGGGATGGTGCGCGACGGCCACCTCGACCTCGCCGTGATGATCCCACCACCCGACGACCTGCCCGTGACGGTCCTTGGCCGTCAGCGGCTGCTGCTACACGTCGCCAGCGCCCACCGGCTGGCCGGTCGCCGCCGGGTCGATCTCGCGGAGCTGACCGGGGAACGGTTCATCGCCAACCCGCCGACCTATCACCTTCGGCAGGTCCTTGATTCACGCTGCGCCGAGGCGGGATTCACCCCGCAGGTCGCATTCGAGATCAGCGAGTTCGAGACGATCCGGGCGCTCGTCGGGCACGGCCTCGGCGTCGCCGTGCTGCCCGCAGCGGAGACCCCGCATCCCGGCCTGGTGACCATTCCCCTGACCGGCATGGGCGACCGGACGATCGGCCTCGCCACGGGCAGCAGCCGGCCGACGACCGCCGCGACGCGACTGCACGAGCACATCACCGAGCGCGCGTGCAGGTTCCTCCGGTGAAGTCCACCTCGTACTCTTTGATTCCCCAACTTGCCAGATCCGAATATTGTTGCGCATCAATCACATCCACACTCGAACACCCTTGCTATCGAACACACATACGAGTAACGTCGAGACATGGACCTCGACGAGCTACTCACCACACCCAACCGGGTACAGGCGTGGCAACTCGACGAAAACAC
>NZ_JBHXNB010000023.1:0-66844 GCF_042720095.1 Rhodococcus sp. NPDC058505 | reverse complement strand
TCGGTGCGGTTGATGCGGGAGTTGTGGACCGGGGATCGGGTTGATTTCGACGGGGAGTATTACCGGACGGTGGGGGCGTCGATTTATGACGTTCCCGAGGGTGGGATTCCGGTGTATATCGCGGCGGGTGGTCCGGTGGTGGCGCGGTATGCGGGTCGGGCGGGGGATGGGTTCATTTGTACGTCCGGCAAGGGGATGGAGTTGTATACGGAGAAGTTGATGCCTGCGGTGGCGGAGGGTGCGGGGAAGGCGGAGCGGGACGTCGCGGGGATCGACAAGATGATCGAGATCAAGATCTCGTATGACACGGATCCGGTGAGGGCGTTGGAGAACACCCGGTTTTGGGCGCCGTTGTCGTTGACTCCGGAGCAGAAGCATTCGATTGAGGATCCGATCGAGATGGAGGCGGCGGCGGATGCGTTGCCGATTGAGCAGGTCGCGAAGCGGTGGATTGTCGCGTCGGATCCGGATGAGGCGGTCGCGAGGGTGCGGGATTATGTCGATGCCGGGCTGAACCATCTGGTGTTTCATGCGCCCGGGCATGATCAGCGGCGGTTCTTGGAGTTGTTTGAGCGGGATCTGGCGCCGCGGCTGCGCGCCCTGGGCTGACGCCGGTATCGGGCGGGCGGCTCACTAGGCTGACGTGTCATGGATGCCAGCGACGACGTCATGGAAGCCGCCCGCCGACTCGGCGAGGTGTTCGGAGCGTTGCCGCAGGTGCTGCGGTTCCGCGCGGGCGTCGACCCGGAGGCCGACGGCGAGAAGCCGGACGAGGTGTCGATCGCGATCGGTGACGGCTGCCCGGGCCCCGGGTACGCCTCGTACGCCACGCTGGACATGGTCCGATATCCCACCAATGTCACCACCGACGACGGGCGGCCGATCCGCACCGAACTGATCACCGTCGGCCGCGCCGACCACCGCGCCCTCGCCGACGTGCTGGCGCAGTGCGCCTTCGCGGTCGCGTCCGGGTCGTTCCACGTCACCCCGAACACGATCGTGCCCAACGCGGTCCACGAGGCCGACCCGGGCCGCGGCACCAAGCACGTCCTGCTCGTCGTCCCGTTCATCTGGCCCGACCTCGAGATCCTCGTCGACCGCGAGGAGGACGTCACCACCTGGCTGCAGGCGGTGCCGATCACCGACGCCGAACTCGAGTTCGCGTCCCGCAACGGGACGGACGGCCTGTTCGCCCGCCTCGAGTCCGCGGGCGCCGACGTGTCCGACATCGACCGCCCCTCCGTCGTCTAACGACGACCCGGTCTACCGCACGGACAGCGCGAACATCCGCAGATCCCGGTCGGTGCGGCCCCGGTACACCTCGTACGCCCCGGCCAACTCGACGAACGCGGTGTACAGCCGGTCCTTCTCGGCGCCGGTGACCGGGGTCGCCAGCACCTCGATCTCGCGGCCCGCCATCGTCACGCTGGCCTGCGGATCGGCCAGCAGATTGCCCGTCCACGCCGGATGATGTGCCTGCCCGAAGTTGCTGCCCACCACCACGAGCCGATCGCCGTCCCGGAGGTAGAGCAGCGGGCTGGTGCGCCGCAGACCCGACTTGCGTCCGGTCGAGTTGAGCAGCACCGTCGGCAGTCCGATCGGCCCAAGCACCGTGAAGCGGCCACGGCTGCGTTCGAGCAGCGTCCGATCCACGCCGGCCAGGCTGCGGATCATCCACGATCCGAACCGGGTCGACCCGAAAGCGGTGGCCGGACCGCGCAGGATGCTGCTCTCGGACCCCCAGCGGACGTCGGGGAAGGAGGAGTCGCTCATGGATGTCGATTATGCAGCGCCGCCATTCGCCTCGGCCCGCGACGCCGTCCCTGCCGGACCTACGGGACCGACCGCACTGGCTAGGGTGGACGCCATGGCCTCCGCAGCGTCCGCAGTCTCGAGTGTCTACATCGCCTCCCCGGAG
Organism: Rhodococcus sp. NPDC058505; assembly: GCF_042720095.1. Lineage (NCBI taxonomy): Bacteria > Bacillati > Actinomycetota > Actinomycetes > Mycobacteriales > Nocardiaceae > Rhodococcus > Rhodococcus sp. NPDC058505. Next base: position 64,926 of record NZ_JBHXNB010000023.1, on the reverse strand, counting down.
GGCGACACGGGGAAGTCGACGATCGCGTTGGGCGTGCTGCAGATGTTGTGCGGGTCGACGGCGCGGGTGGGGGTGTTCCGGCCGATCGCCCGCTCCACCGACGAGCCCGACTACATCCTCGAATTGCTGCTCGACCACACCACCGCCGACCTGACCTACGAGCAGAGCCTCGGCGTCACGTACGAGGCGGTGCACGCCGACCCCGAACTGGCGCTCGCGGAGATCGTCGCCCGGTATCACGAGATGGCGCAGCAGTGCGACGCGGTCGTCATCGTCGGCAGCGACTACACCGATGTGGCGAGCCCAAGCGAACTGGAGTTCAACGCGAGGATCGCCGTCAATCTGGATGCGCCGGTGCTGCTTGCCCTGCGCGGTTCGGGTCGCACCGCCGACGAGGTGTTGCAGCTCGGCCAGATCTGTGCGGCCGAATTGCGGTCCCGCCATGCGCATCTGGTGGGTGTGGTGGTGAACCGTTGCGCACCCGACGACCTCGACGCGGTGCGGGTCGCGCTGGCTCCGCTCGCGGTGCCGGTGTGGAGTCTGCCCGAGATCCCGCTGCTGGTTGCGCCGACGGTCGCCGAACTGCGCCGGGCGATCGGCGGTGAACTCTACAGCGGGGACACCGAATTGCTGCAGCGGGAGGCGCTGCGGGTGATGGTCGGGGGCATGACTGCCGAGCACATCCTCGAGCGGCTCACCGACGGAATGGTCGTGATCGTCCCGGCCGACCGCTCCGATGCTCTGCTTGCTCTCGTCAACGCCCATGAGGCGGAGGGTTTTCCGTCGATCGCCGGGATCATCATGAACGGGGGCCTGCTGCCGCACCCGGCCGTCGCGAAGCTGATGGCGGGATTGCGGCCGAGTCTGCCGATCCTGACCACCGACCTCGGGACCTTCGACACCGCGTCCGCGGCGGCGGTCACCCGGGGGCGGGTGGCCGTCGGATCGCAGCGCAAGGTCGACACCGCGTTGAGCCTGATGGAGCAGCGGGTCGATGCCGCGGACCTGCTGGCCTGGCTGCGGGTGGAGCGGCCCGAGGTGGTCACACCGCAGATGTTCGAGTACCAGCTGATCGAACGGGCGCGCGCCGACCGGCGGCACATCGTGCTCCCGGAGGGTAGCGACGACCGGATCCTGCGGGCCGCGGGACGGGTGCTGCAACGCGGCATCGCCGACCTGACCATCCTCGGGGACGAGACGGCGATCCGTCGTCGGGCCGCAGACCTCGGCGTCGACCTCGACGGCGCCGCGGTCCTCACCCCGTCGGACTGCGAGCACACCGAACGGTTCGCGGTCGAGTACGCGCGGTTGCGGGAGCATAAGGGGATGACCGTCGACCGGGCGCGGGAGGTGATGGCCGACGTCTCGTACTTCGGAACGATGATGGTGCACACCGGAATCGCGGATGGCATGGTGTCCGGCGCCGCGCACACCACCGCGCACACCATCCGCCCCTCGTTCGAGATCATCCGGACCGAACCGGGGGTGTCGACGGTGTCGAGCATCTTCCTGATGTGCCTGGCCGACCGGGTGCTTGCCTACGGCGACTGCGCCGTTGTCCCCGACCCGACGGCCGAACAGCTCGCCGACATCGCGATCTCCTCCGCGCGCACCGCCGCCCGCTTCGGCATCGACCCGCGGATTGCGATGCTGTCCTACTCGACCGGCGATTCCGGCGCCGGGATCGAGGTGGACAAGGTGCGGATGGCGACCGCGCTGGTCCGGGAGCGGCGCCCGGATCTGTTGGTGGAGGGCCCGATCCAGTACGACGCGGCGGTCGAGCCGACCGTGGCGACGGCGAAGCTCCCCGACTCGCAGGTCGCGGGCCGGGCGACGGTGTTTGTGTTCCCCGACCTGAACACCGGGAACAACACGTACAAGGCGGTGCAGCGCAGCGCGGGTGCGGTCGCGGTCGGCCCGGTGCTGCAAGGCCTGAACAAGCCGGTCAACGACCTGTCGCGGGGGGCGCTGGTGCAGGACATCGTCAACACGGTTGCGATCACCGCGATCCAGGCGCAGGGCATCGAGTCGGGGGAGGCACGGTCGTGAAAGGATCGGTGCTGGTAGTCAATTCGGGATCGTCGTCGATCAAGTATCAACTGGTCGACCCGGACGGCGGGGAGGCGATCGCGGCCGGACTTGTCGAACGGATCGGGGAGCCCGACGGGCTGGTCACGCACCACCACCGCGGCACGGACCGGGAACACCGCGGTCCGATCAGCGACCACGCGCACGGACTGCGGCTGGCGTTCGGGATGTTCGCCGAGGCGGGCGTCGATCTGGTGACCGCGGGCATCGCCGCCGTCGGCCACCGAGTGGTGCACGGCGGAGAGGTCTTCCACCGCCCGACGCTCATCACGCCCGACGTGATCGACGAGATCACCCGACTGTCGGAACTCGCCCCGCTGCACAACCCGGCCAACGTGATCGGCATCGAGGGTGCGATGCTGGCGCTGCCGTTCGTGCCGCACGTCGCGGTCTTCGACACCGCGTTCTTCCACACCCTGCCCGCCCGGTCCCGCACCTACGCCCTCGACGCCGAGGTCGCCGCAGCGCACGGTATCCGCCGCTACGGGTTCCACGGCACCTCCCACGAGTACGTGTCGGCGCGGGTGGCGGAGGTGCTCGGTCGCGACCCGGCCGAGCTGAACCAGATCGTGCTGCACCTGGGCAACGGGGCGTCGGCATCGGCGATCGCGGGTGGCCGCGCGATTGACACGTCGATGGGACTCACCCCGCTCGAGGGGCTGGTGATGGGAACCCGCAGCGGCGACATCGACCCCGGCATTCTGATGCACCTGCGCCGCAGCGCCGGGCTGGAGGTCGACGCGATCGACGACCTGCTGAACCGGCGTTCGGGACTCAAGGGACTCAGCGGGGTCAACGACTTCCGGGAGCTGCGGCAGCTGATCGACGCGGGTGACCCGGCCGCGACCCTCGCCTACGACGTCTACATCCACCGGCTCCGTAAGTACGTCGGCGGCTACCTGGCGGTGCTCGGTGGTGCCGATGCGATCACGTTCACCGCCGGGGTCGGGGAGAACGCGGCGGAGGTGCGGGCCGACGCGCTCGCCGGGCTGCAGCGGCTCGGTATCGAGATCGATCCCCGACGGAACGCGGTCCGCGGTCACGACCCCCGCATCATCTCCACCGACGAGTCCGCGGTGACGGTGCTCGTCGTGCCGACCAACGAGGAGCTCGCGATAGCCCGCTTCGCCCGCGACTTCGCGAGATAGGCGCCTCCGGCGCCCGTGAGCGGATTTGGCCCCGGTGCAGGCCATAAGGACTCACGGGTGGCGCAGCCGCCTACCACCAGGTGCGGGGCCGGACCCGGTTCGCGAGGTCGACCAGGGCGTGCCGGTGCGCGGTCCGGGACGTGTTGCGCGCCAACGCCCGTAGCGCGGTCTCGGTGCCGGTGCGCAGACCGTCCTCGGTGAACGGGACGCCGAGCAGCGGTCCCCCGTCCCGGTCGGGGACCTTCCCGGACAGCACCCAGTCGAGGGCGGTGCCGAGGACAACGGCCCGCATCTGTGGTGCCCGCCCCTCGTCGGGGGGCAGCATCTCGACCCGGCGCGCGGCGTCCCGCAGTGCCCCCTCGTCGAGCCGCGCGATCGGCGCCCCGGACAGTCGGGTCAGCGCCGCCGTCATGCGGGCGGTCGTGAACAGGCGTGAGGTCGCCGGGATCTGATCGAGGGCGGCGATCGCGCCTGCGATGTCGCCCTGCTCGGCGAGTTCGCGCGAGAGCCCGAACGCCGCGCTCACCACCCCGCGGTCGCTCCGCCACACCGTGCGGTAGTACTTCTCGGCGAAACTGCGCCACTGCCGCGGATCGTCGGTGTGCCAGTGCTGCAGGATCAGCTCGGCGGTCGCGGCCAGCGCCAGCTTCGGGGCGATCTCGCCGGGCAGGGCGGCGAGGGTGCCGTCGAAACACGTCATCGCCGCCTCATATTCGCCGCGGAGCAGTGCCACCATGCCGCGATACCAGTCGATCCGCCAGTCGTCGCCCCCGGTCTCGGCGACCACGTCGAGCACGGCTGCCGCTGCGTCGTCGTCACCGAGATCGAGGAGGGCCTTCACCTCCGCGTATGCGATCTCCGCGGTGAATCCGGGTGCACCGTCGGCACCGGGGTCGAGGCTGTTCGCGCGGGCCCGTCGGATCGCGTCCAGGGTCTGAGCGGGTTCGGCATGCACCGTCGCCGCGATCAACGGGGAGCTTGGATCGGTCAGATCGATCAGGGGGACGGCCAGTGCGGCAACGACCTCCCGCGCATCGACGGCGACGCCGTGGCGGGCGCCGTCGAGGTAGACGTCCGTTCCGCGGATCGCTAGATCGGTTCCGAAGACCGTCCTGCCGGGGCTGAACCGCTCGGACAGGCCGGGATGCTCGTCGCCGGTCTGCCGGGACAGCACCTCGCGCAGGACGCCGGTCAGCTGGCCCGCGGTCGCCACGGCGTCGCCGAATCGCCGGTCGGGGTCGGTGTCGGTGGCGCGCAACAGGAATCGGTACAGCGACTCGTGCTCGGCGAGCAGGGGAGCGTCATCCGGGGAGGGGATACCGGGCCGGTAGTGCCCGTGCTCGGCCGGCAAGTTCAGGCACAGCACGGCCAGCGTCCGGCCGACCGTGTAGATGTCGCTGGCGACGGTCGGTCCGGTGCGGAGGATCTCGGGTGCCTGGTATCCGGGGGTGCCGTACAGATAGCCGAAATCCTCCAGCGCGGCCACCGCCCCCAGATCGATCAGCTTGACCTGGTCCTCGGTGATCATGATGTTCTCGGGCTTGAGGTCGTTGTACGCCAGTCCGATCGAGTGCAGGTACTCCAGGGCGGGCAGCACCTCAAGGACGTAGGCGATGGCCTGCTCCACCGGGAGCCGTTCGGGGCGCTGCCGGGTCCGCAACGCATCGCGCAGCGAATGTCCGCCGACATACTCCATCACGATGAAGCCGATGGTGCTGCCGTCCGGCTGCGGATGTTCGACGAAGTTGTAGATCTTGACGATCCCCGGGTATTCGACCTCGGCGAGGAACTGGCGTTCGGCGAGCGCGACCGCCTGGGCCTCGGCATCCCCGGCGTGCAGCAGTCCCTTGAGCACCACCCACCGATCGCTGACGTTGCGGTCGACGGCCAGGTAGATCCAGCCGAGCCCGCCGTGTGCGAGACACCCCTGGACCTCGTACTGGGCGGCAACCATGTCCCCCGCGGCCAACCGGGGCGCGAAGTCGAATCCGGCGGTGCAGAAGGGGCAGTGCCCCGCGGTGTCTTCCGGCCCGCCCCGCCCCACCGGCTTGCCGCACTTCCAACAGTACCGCTTGTTCTCGGCGACAACGGGATTCGTCATCACCACGGTGGCGGGGTCGGGCATCGTCACGGCGGGGACCTCGACGAGACCGCCGCCGATGCGGCGACGGGCGCTGCGGGAACGCTGCGATCGGCTGCGTCGTCCGCTGCTTCGCGCCGAGGAGGTCCGGGCCGACGTGCCCCCGGGGGCGGTCTCCGGTCCCGTGCTCGCATCCTGTGGTGCCGCCGCCGCTTGGGTCGGCTGCGCGGCCTGGGTGGGGGGTGCGTCGTCGGGGGAGTCGGTCATCGCGGCGGTCAGTCCTCGTAGTGCGGTGTCGGTGGTGCGGGGGCAGGCCCGATCACGGACAGCCACCGATCGTGGATGCGTTCCCACGTGCCGTCCGTGCGGATCCGCTCCAGGGTGCGATTCACCTGGCGGACCAGGTCCGCGTCGGCCTTGTTGAGGCCGATCCCGTACGGCTCGGAACTGAAGGCGGGGCCGACCAATTCGACGTTCGGGTCCTGGGACGCGAGCCCGGCGAGGATCGCGTCGTCCGAGGTCACCGCGTCGACCTGCCGTTGCTGCAGCAGCACCAGACAGTCCGCCCAGTTCGGCACCGTCAGCACCGTGGCGTCGGGCTGCATCTGCTGGATGCGGTGCAGGTTCGTCGTCCCCGCTGCCGCACACACCCGGCGGCCCGCCAGGTCGGACGCGTCCCGGATCCCCGCCCCCCGCATCGCGAGCACCCGCTGCCCGGCCTGGTAGTACACCGTCGAGAACGCCACCCGGTCCCGTCGCTCGCAGGTGATCGACATCGTCTTGACGACCACGTCCACCAGCCGGCTGTCGAGGGCCGCGATCCGATCCGCCGAGGACAGGATCCGGAACTCGATCCGGTTGGGATCGCCGAACAGGTCGCGCGCGATCTCCCTGGCGATGTCGACGTCGAAACCCTCGATGGTGCCGGTCGCGGGATTGCGGAAGCTGAACAGGTTGCTGCTGGTGTCGAGTCCGACGACCAACCGTCCGCGCGCCCGGATCCGGTCCACCGCGGGGGTCGGCGTGGTCGCGTCCGCCGGCGAGGGGCGCAGGCTCGCGGTCGGGTCGCCGCAGTCCGGCTCGGGTTCGGGCGAGGCGGGTGGCGGTGCGGTCGCCACGCCCGACGGCATCGGTGGCGCCAGGTACGCGGTCGGATGCTCCGGCAGGTCGAACACCGTGTCGGTGGCGCAGCCGGCGACCGCGGCGGCGACCGCACCGACCGCGACCCGGCGGCGCCACCGCGCGCCCCGCGTCACTGGTACTCCCGCAGTCGTGGCCACAGTCCGATCACCACCCCGGTCACCGCGATCACCCCAAGCCCGGCGGTCCCCGGCGCCAACCCGGTCAGCGTCGTCAGTGCGCGGCCGATGCCGTCCCTCAGCTCCGCGCGCGTCGCCGCGATCGCACTCGTCAGTTCGGTGTCGGCCGCCGCATAGTGGGCGGTGGATCCGGCCCCGCCCGCCGCGATCGCAATGGTGACGGCGCCGCGCCAGTTGCCCTCGGCGAGGTGCGTCATCAACTGTGCGTGCGCGCTCGACCAGGCCACCCTGGCGCGGTCCGCGGCCCCGATCCGTGCAGCCACCGGCGGGTCCCGCCGCTCGATGTCGGCGAGGACCGACCCGAGCCGATCGAGGTGCCGCTGGAAGTCGGCGTCGTAGCGCCCGGTGAAGTCGCGCCGCACCAACCCGAGCGTCTCGTCGGCGCGGGCCTGCTGCGTCAGGATGCGGGCCGTCGTCAGCTCGGCGAGCGGCCGCGCGCCGAGGTCGAGCGCGCGGGCGGTGGACGAGGCCGAGACGAATCCGGCGACCACCAGCCAGCCAAGCGACACGGTCACGGCGAGGCAGGCCAGGATCAGGCCGGCGTTCAACCGGCGGCGGGTCCAGCGGGCAAGCAGGTACGACGCCACCACCAACGCGGCAAGCAGCAGCATCAGCAGCGCGATCGCCAGCCACGGCGGGGTCGCGAACTCCGCCTGCAGCGCCACCACGCGCGCGGCCTGCACGGTGTGCAACTGTTCGGCCAGCGGCAGCAGCGTCGTCTGCAGCATCGTCGACGCCTCGCTCAGGTACGCCGACCCCACCGGATGGCCGTCCCGATGGTTGGCGCGTGCCGTCTCGATCAGGCCGGTGTAGACGGGCACGCCGACGGACAGCTTCGTCAGCAGGTCGTGGGCCGTTGTGTCGGTCGGGTCGGTGCCCGCCGCCGCGTCGACGAGGTCGACGCCCGCGTCGGTGATCGCCCGGGTGTAGCGGTCGCGCACGTCGACCGGTTCGATCCCGCCGGAGAGGAACGCCGTCGTCGCGGCGGCGTCCGCGATGGACAGCGAGCTGTAGATGTCCTGGGCGGCGTAGGCGAGCGGCTCGATCTCGGTGTGCAGCACGTCGAGGGTGCGTTGCCGGTCCATCACCTGGGTCGCGGCGACCGTCCCGGACACGATCGCGAGCAGCACCAACCCGATCCCGAGCGCCGTCATCCTGGCGGGGGTGGTGCGCGCCAGGGTCCGCAGTCGCGCAGCCGTGCCGACCGGGGCGCCCGATGCCTCGACGCCTCGCGGCTGCGTCGAGGGGGCCACCCGAACTGTCACACCGCACCCCTTCGCACCTGGCTGGATCCCCCGACAGTGGGCAGCATATAAGCAGTATCCGTGCTTCGGGCCGAGTGACTGGCTAAGTTCGGAGACGGATCGTTCGGTGGGCGCACGATGCGTTCGCGCGGGAATTCCGAGGACACGGAGTAGGTGGGCGAAGTCGATGCGCGGTGACGGCGACGGCTGGGCGACGAGCGACGACGGCAACCGGTACTGGGGCCGGTTCGGCGCCGCTGGCCTGCTGCTGCGCGCTCCGCTGCCCGACGGTGGATCGGCGGTTCTGCTCCAGCACCGGGCGGCGTGGAGTCATCAGGGTGGGACCTGGGCGCTGCCCGGTGGCGCGAGGGACTCGCACGAGAGCACCACCCATGCCGCGGTCCGGGAAGCGGAGGAGGAGGCCGGGATCGGTGCCGCCCAGTTGAGGGTGCGGGCCGAACGGGTCACCGCGCGCGTCGTCGGCGGCGACTGGACGTACACCACGGTGATCGCGGACGCCGAGCACCCGCTGGCGACGGTCCCGAACGGGGAGAGCACCGAACTGCGCTGGGTGCCCGAGGATCGGGTGCCGGACCTGCCGCTGCATCCCGGGTTCGCGGCCAGCTGGGCGGCGCTGCGGGCCGCCCCGGTGCGCCTGCTGCTCGACACCGCGAACGTCGTCGGCTCCCGCCCCGACGGGTGGTGGCGGGACCGCGCGGGCGCCACCGGCAGGCTGCTCGCGGGCATCGCGGCGACCCTGCCGAGGACGATCGAACTCCCCGACGGCGGCTTCGGCTGGCTGCCGCGGGTCGAGGCGGTCCTTGAGGGACGGGCGGCGCAGGTCGCCGCCGTCGACACCCGGGTGCCCGTGCACGTCGCGTCGGGCAGCGGGGACGACACGCTGGCGGAGCTCGCGGGTGGCCCCGCCGCGGTGGGCACGCTCACCGCGGCGCCCGGCGAACTGACCGTCGTCGTCACCGCCGACCGCGGGCTCCGCGACCGGCTGCCCGCCACCGTGCTCCGGCTGTCGCCGTCCACTGTCCTGTCCTGGCTCGACTAAGGTTCCGCGCCCCGCGGGTTCCCTAATGTCACATCGAGTATCGCTAAGTGAGCCAATGTGACATTAGGGAACCCGAGGAGGCGGGTTAGCGGGATGCGGCGGCGTTGCGGTCGAGGGCGTCGCCGAGGGCGCGGGCCGCGGCCTGCGGGTCGCGGGCCTCGGTGATCGCGCGGACCACGCAGATCCGGGTGGCGCCCGCCTCGAGAACCTCCGGCAGCCGCCGCTCGTCGACCCCGCCGATCGCGAACCACGGCAGCGTCGGCTCCGCGGCCGCGACCTCCCGGACCAGCTGGAGGCCCGCGGCGCCCCGGCCCGGCTTGGTCGGGGTCGCCCACACCGGCCCGGTCGCGAAGTAGTCGACGCCCTCCTCGATCGCGGCGAGCTGCGCCTGCGCGCGGCTGCCGGTGGACCGGCCGATCACGACGTCGGGTCCGACGATCCGGCGCGCGTAGTGCACGGGCAGATCGCCCTGCCCGAGGTGCAGAACGTCGGCGCCCGCCGCCAGGGCAAGGTCGGCGCGGTCGTTGACGGCGAGCAGCGCGCCGTGCCTGCGACAGACCGCAGCAAGTTCGGCGAGCGCGGCCAGTTCCTCGCGCGCCTCGATCCGGCCGAACTCCCGTTCCCCGACCGATCCCTTGTCCCGGAGCTGGATGATGTCGACGCCGCCGGACAGCGCCGCGTCGGCGAACTTCGCCAGGTCGCCGCGCTCCCGTCGGGCGTCGGTGCACAGGTACAGGCGCGCGGTCGCGAGACGTTCGCGCGGGGCGGGGCGTTGAGCGGCATGCGAGGTGGGCACGTGGCCAACGGTAGTCTCTGGGGGAACGATTGAGACACGGGAGTCCCGGCGGACGCGGGGCTGAGAGGGGGCGTGCGCGCCCCGACCGTCAGACCTGACCCGGATCATGCCGGCGCAGGGAGTGAGGTGGATGTGGTGAACGGAACCGTTGCGGTGGTCGGCGGCGGCGTGATCGGCCTGTCGATCGCGTGGCGCGCAGCCCGGTCCGGGTGGTCCGTGACGCTCTACGACCCGGCCGTCGGGTCGGGGGCGTCGTGGGTGGCGGGCGGGATGCTGGCCCCGCTGTCCGAGGGCTGGCCCGGCGAGGACGCGGTGCTCGCCGCCGGATCCGCGTCGCTGGACCGGTGGCCCGGCTTCGGCGGGGAACTGGAACGGTCGACGGGCGAGACGCTGTTCACCTCGCAGAGCTCGATGACGGTCGCGTTGGACGCCGCGGACGCCGCGGACCTGCGCACCGTCGCCGACTGGCTCGCCGGGCACGGCCACGACCTCGACCTGCTCACCCGGGCGCAGATCCGGGCCGCGGAACCGTCGCTTGCCCCGGCGATCCGGCTGGCGCTGGTCGCCCCGACCGAGCTCGCGGTCGACAACCGTGCGCTGGTCCGGGCCCTGCGGGCGGCCGCCACCGACGCGGGTGTGACGTTCCGGGCCGACACCGTCACCGACCTGGAGGCCCTGCCCGACGACCAGGTGGTGCTCGCCGCGGGGACCGCGTCCGCCCGGTTGTGGCCGGGGCTGCCGGTGCGCCCGGTGAAGGGGGAGGTGCTCCGGCTGCGGCACCGGCCGGGGGTGGCGCCCGCGCCGAGCCGAACCGTCCGGGCCAGCGTGCACGGTCGCCCCGTCTACCTCGTTCCGCGGGGGGACGGACTGGTGCTCGGCGCGACCCAGCACGAGTCTGGTGACGACACCGCCGTCACCGTTGCCGGGGTGCGGGACCTGATCGCCGACGCGCAGGCCCTGATGCCGAGCATCGGCGAGTACGAACTGCACGAGACGACCGCGGGACTGCGGCCGATGAGCCCCGACAACCTGCCGATTCTCGGCCGCGTCACGGACCGGGTTGTCCTTGCCGCCGGGCACGGCCGCAACGGCATCCTGTTGACGCCGCTGTCCGCGGACGCGGTGGTTGCCGAACTGGACGGGACACCGCTGCCGGAGGCGGTGTCCTGCCTGCCCGACCGTTTCGGCACACTGGTGTCGACGCACGAGTGAGGAAATGACGACCATGGTGAACATCGGCATCACCGTCAACGGCGAGGACCATCAACTGTCCGAGCCGATGACGGTGGCACAGCTTCTCACCCACCTCGACCTGCCCGACCGAGGGGTCGCGGTGGCAGTGGACGGCGCCGTCGTGCCCCGCTCGTCGTGGGATCGGAACGTCGAAAAGGGTTGGGAGATCGAGATCCTGACGGCGGTGCAGGGTGGGTGACCAGCTGACGATCGCCGGCCGCACGTTCGGGTCCCGGCTGATCATGGGGACCGGCGGCGCCGCAAACCTGACGGTGCTCGAGGAGGCACTGGTCGCGTCGGGCACCGAACTGACCACCGTCGCGATGCGCCGGGTGGACGCCGTCGGCCGCACCGGGGTGCTGGACCTGTTGCGGCGGTTGGACATCGCGCCGTTGCCGAACACGGCGGGCTGCCGGGGTGCCACGGAAGCGGTGCTCACCGCGCAACTGGCCAGGGAGGCTCTCGAGACCGACTGGGTCAAGCTCGAGGTGATCGCCGACGATCGCACCCTGCTCCCCGACGCCATCGAACTGGTCAGCGCCGCAGAACAACTCGTCGACGACGGCTTCACGGTGTTGCCGTACACGACCGACGATCCGGTACTCGCGAAGCGGCTGGAGGACGTCGGGTGCGCGGCGGTGATGCCGCTCGGTGCGCCGATCGGCACCGGACTAGGCATCTGCAATCCGCACAACATCGCGATGATCGTCGAGCAGGCCGGGGTTCCGGTCGTCCTGGACGCGGGCATCGGCACGGCCAGCGACGCGGCCCTGGCGATGGAACTCGGCTGCGACGCGGTGCTGCTCGCGACCGCCGTCACCCGGGCGAAGGATCCGGTGTCGATGGCGTCCGCGATGGCATCCGCCGTCACCGCCGGGCACCTCGCACGGCTGGCGGGGCGGATTCCGAAGCGGTTCTGGGCGCAAGCATCCTCCCCCGACCTGTAGATCCCGCCGAGGTCGTCGGTCCGGCGGTAGGCTCGACAGCGTGAGCGAGCAGCACGGGCAGTCGCGCGACGGGCACGCACCGGACGGGGTGTTCGAGCCGGCCGCACCGACGCAGATCGACGTCACCCCGGAGATCGACGAGATCGGCGAGTTGCTGCGCAAGTCGGGGCGGGTCCGGCCCGACGACGGGCCGGAGGCGCCGTGGCGGCACGGCTACCCGTACGACCGGAAGATGACCCGGCGCCAGTACGAGTTCCGTAAACGTGCCCTGCAGATCGAGATGCTCAAACTGCAGGCCTGGGTCAAGGAGAACGACGAGAAGATCGTCATCATCTTCGAGGGCAGGGACGCGGCGGGGAAGGGCGGTGCGATCAAGCGGTTCACCGAGCACCTCAACCCCCGCGGCGCGCGGGTGATGGCCCTCGAGAAGCCCACCGAGCGCGAACGGACGCAGTGGTACTTTCAGCGGTACGTCGCGCACCTGCCGGCGGGCGGGGAGATCGTGCTGATGGACCGGTCCTGGTACAACCGGGCCGGTGTCGAGCGGGTCATGGGTTACTGCACCCCCACCGAGTACCTCGAATTCACCCGCTCAGCACCGGAATTCGAGCGGATGTTGGTCCAATCGGGCATTCACCTGATCAAGTTCTGGTTCTCCGTCGGACGCGAGGAACAGCACGCCCGGTTCGTGGCGCGCAGCACCGACCCGGTCAAGCAGTGGAAGCTCTCGCCGACCGACCTCGCCAGCCTCGATAAGTGGGACGCCTACACCGAGGCCAAGGAGAACATGCTGTTCTACACCGACACCCCGCACGCGCCGTGGACGATCGTCAAGTCCAACGACAAGAAGCGTGCCCGCCTCGAGGCGATGCGGTGGGTGCTGGCGCGGTTCGACTACGCAGGCAAGGACCCGCGCGTCGTCGGAACACCGGATCCGCTGCTGATCGGGCCCCCGCAGTCGGTGTACGACGAGGGCGAGAACCCGGCGGACCGGTTCCCGACGACCCCGGATACCGTTGGCGGGAACGGGTCGCACTGACCCTGACGGCTCGGGGAAAACCCTGACGGCCTGTCAGCCCCACGGATGACACGGCGCGCCACCAGGGAATGATGTGCGCCTCCGGTTTTTCGGGAATGCTGGTGGTCATGATTGAAGTGAGGGGACTGACCAAGACATTCGGGGACGTGCGGGCGGTCGACGACCTGACCTTCACGGTCCGGCCGGGGATCGTCACCGGGTTCCTCGGGCCGAACGGCGCGGGCAAGTCGACGACCATGCGGATGATCCTCGGGTTGGACCGGCCGACCGCGGGCGTGGCACTGATCGACGGCAAGCCGTACCACGATCTGCCGCAGCCGCTCCGGACCGTCGGCGCACTGCTCGACGCCAAGTGGGTGCACCCCAACCGGTCCGCGCGGGCACACCTGCAGTGGATGGCCGCCTCCAACGGGATTCCGTCGTCCCGGGTCGACGAGGTGCTGCGTCTGGTCGGTCTCACCGAGGTCGCCGGGAAGAAGGCGGGCGGGTTCTCGCTCGGCATGGCGCAGCGGCTCGGGTTGGCCGGTGCGCTGCTCGGCGATCCGCAGGTGCTGCTGTTCGACGAGCCGGTCAACGGTCTCGACCCCGAGGGCATCGTCTGGATCCGCAAGTTCATGCAGCGCCTCGCCGGCGAGGGTCGGACGGTCCTCGTCTCGAGCCATTTGCTGTCCGAGATGGCTTTGACCGCAGAGCATCTCGTCGTGATCGGGCGAGGTCGGCTGGTATCCGATTCCCCGGTCAAGGAATTCGTCGACCGGTCCTCGGAGGCGTCGGTGCGGGTGCGCAGCCCGCAGCTCGAGGTGCTGCAGGCGGCCCTCGTCGGGCAGGGCCTGTCCGTGGAGTCCGACGGCGCGGGCCCGGACGGTGATGCCGCGTTGATCGTGCGCGGCGCCACGACCGACACCGTCGGGCAGATCGCCGGCGGGCAGGGCATCGTGCTGCACGAGTTGGCGGCGCAGCGCGGGTCGCTTGAGGACGCATTCATGAAGATGACAGGGGACGACGTGCAGTACCACGCCGACGTGATGGGAGGGACGCTCTGATGGGTGTCGTTGCAGCGGAACGCATCAAGCTCACCTCGACGAAGTCGCCGTGGTGGTGCACCGCCGCGATCGTCGTGTTGGGGCTCGTCCTTGCCGCCGTGATCGGCGTGACGGCGAAGGTGGGGCTCAGCGCATACCACGATCAGGTCGCGACCGGCGAGGACCCCGGCTACGACCCGTTCCTGCCGACCCTCGCGGACTCGGTCGGCGGCGTCAGCGGGTTCGGCGTTCTTATCCTGATGATCATGGCCGCGCTCGCGGTGACCAGTGAGTACCGGTTCGGCCTCATCCGCACCACCTTCCAGGCGGTGCCGAAGCGGGACACGGTGCTGCTCACGAAGGCCGGCCTGATCGGGGTCTTCGGTGCGGTGCTGACCTTCGGGCTGACGTTCGGTGCGTACGCGATCGCGAAGGCCACCGCGGGGAGCGAGGCGGGCGCGCTGCTGACGCTGTCCGGATCCGAATCCTGGCGAGCGATCTACGGGGTGCCGATCTATGCGCTGCTGTGCGTCGCGCTTGCCGTCGCGGTCGGGTCGCTGGTGCGGCAGTCCGCTGGCGCGATCACGCTGCTGTTGCTGTGGCCGCTGCTGATCGAATCGCTGTTCGGACTGTTCGGCAGGGTGGGCCGCGAGATCCAGCCGTTCCTGCCGTTTGCCAATGCGAATCATTTCCTCGGCTCCGACCAGGGCATCGACTGGCACTGGGGTCCGTGGGGGAGCCTCGTCTACTTCGCGGTGTTCGTCGCCGTGGTGTTCGGGGCCGCGCTGTTCGTCGTCAACAAGCGCGACGCGTAGGCGCTGCGCCGCAGGCTCCTGTCTGTGACGGGTGGTTACACTTTGCCGGTGACCGAGGAGCCTGCGGCCGGGCAGTCCGGCGACGGTGCGCGCCGCGTCGCGTCCGCGCTGGCCTGGCTGCGCGCGGTGGACAGCGCACCCGCCGTGGTCGACACGGTCCGGCGGGTCCGGCGCGCCCTGCCCGGCGATGCCAGCTTCGGGGACCCGCTCTCCACCGCGGGACCGGGCGGGGTGCGGGCGGTTGCCCGGGTCGCCGACCGGCTGCGGGGCGAACGGCCCGGCGCCGCCCGCGAGGCCGGGTTCGGCGCGCTGCAACTGTGGCAGGCGGTGCTCGAACGCACCGGTCACGGCCGGGGCACGCGGGAGATGACGCTCGTCTTCACCGACCTCGTCGGCTACTCCGACTTCGCGCTCGCCGCGGGCGACGAGGCGACGATCGACCTGCTCCGCGAGGTGGCCCGCGCGATCGAACCTCCCGTCGTCGAGCGCGGCGGACTCGTCGTCAAGCGGATGGGCGACGGGATGATGGCCGTGTTCGCCCGCCCCGACCGCGCCATCGAAGCCGTGTTCGCCGCCCGATCGGCGTTGGGCGGGGTGGAGTGCCACGGCCACCGCCCCCGGATGCGGGTCGGCGTGCACACCGGCATTCCTCGCCAGGTCGGCGCCGACTGGCTCGGGGTCGACGTCAACATCGCCGCCAGGGTGATGCAGGCAGGCGCCGACGGCCACGTGATGGCCTCCGCGGCGACCGTCGACGCGCTCGGCTCCGAGCGGCTTGCCGAGCTGGGCCTGCTTGCTCGACCGTTCCGTCGTGGACTGTTCTCGTCCGCGCCGCGGGGCGTGCCCGCGGACCTGCGGATGTACACAGTTCAGCGGGACTGACCCCGCGGTCGTCTGCCGCGGCCCGTAACGCGCCGGGGCCCGGCGTGGATGAAACTCCTGGGTCCGGTTTGTCCGGAGGAGGAACGTGGGAAGGGGCGGCGCGTGCCGTATCTCGGGTTGATCGTGATGGTGCTGTGGGTGGGGTGCCTCGTCGACGTGATCTGCGCAGACGAGCACCGGGTCCGGCACCTCCCGAAGATCCTGTGGCTGATCGTCGTGATCCTGGTGCCGCTGCTCGGATCCGTGCTGTGGCTGCTACTCGGGCGTCCACAGGGCGGCGTCGGTGTGCAGGCCCCGGCCCGGGTCACCGGCTTCCCGGAGTACGACCGGCCCGGTCGGCAGGCGGGCGTCAGCAGTGAGTCCGACGAGGAGTTCTTGCGGCGCTGCCGCGAACGAGCCGAGGAGCAGCGCCGCGTCGCGAAGGAGCAGCAACGGCGCAGTGCCAACGAGCGGCACCGCCGCGGTGCCAACGAGCGGCGCCGCCGCGGTGACGACGAGCGGCACCGCCGCGGTGACGAGGCCGACGGCGATCAGGCCGAATGACCGGCCATTGCGACCGCCGCGGGCGGCGCCATTGCCACCGCCGCTGTCCGCGCGGACACTGATGGTATGGCTGATCGGGAACAGCGGACGCCCCTGTACGGGATGGTGCTCATCCTGGCCGCAATGTTCGGCGCGTTCGCGGTGAACTACTACGAAGTCGGTCCCTACTGGTTCCGCATAGCGGTCTACATCGTCGCGGCGGCGGTGATCCTCGTCGCGGCCGTGATGACCTTCCGGGACTACTCGCACTGACCTTCCGCAGCGCCCGGATGCAGCCGCCACAGCGGGGAGACGGGGCCGTGTCCCGCCCCGAGGTCGTAGGACGCCGCGAGGCAGCGGGTCACCCACTGCTTCCCGAACGCGACGGCCTCGGGCATCGATCGGCCGTGCGCGAGCGCGCATGCGACCGCGGCGGCGAGGGTGTCCCCGCCGCCGTGGTCGTTGCCGGTGTCGATCCGCGGGCCGGTGAACTGGTGGAACGTTTCGCCGTCGAAGAGCAGGTCGGTCGATTCCGTTGAGGTACGCAGGTGACCGCCCTTGACCAGCGCCCACTGCGCGCCGAGCCCGTGCAGCGCCTCCGCTGCCCGGCGAGCCGACGCGTCGTCGACGACCTCGATGCCGGTGATCAGCCGGACCTCGTCGAGGTTCGGCGTGACCAGCGACGCGATCGGGATCAGCGTGTGCCGCACCGCGTCGAGGGCCTCCGCGTGCAGCAGTGGGTCGCCGTGCATCGATGCGCACACCGGGTCCACCACCAGCGGCACCGGCCTGCCCTTGCCGATCCCGACCTCGCCGCACACCTGCGCGACCGACTCGATGATCGCGGTGGACGCCAGCATCCCCGTCTTCGCGGCGCTCACCCCGATGTCGCCGACCACCGACCGCACCTGATCGGCCACGATCTGCGGCGGGATCTCGTGAAAACCGCTCACCCCCACCGAGTTCTGCACCGTCACCGCGGCGACGGCGACGCAGGCGTGCACACCGAGCAGCGCCATCGTGCGGGAGTCGGCCTGAATGCCAGCGCCGCCGCCGGAATCGGTACCGGCGATGGTGAGGGCACGGACGGGGGTCTGTCCGTCGGGGGTCAGCGGCAGCAGGTTCACGAGCAAGGAGCCTATCGACCCGCCGGAACGGTGGGCAGGTACACCTGGCGGACGTCGGCGGAGATCCGCATCGAGCAGAACTTCGGCCCGCACATCGAACAGAAGTGTGCAGATTTCGCTGGCTCGGCGGGCAACGTCTCGTCGTGATACTCCCGGGCGGTGTCCGGGTCGAGCGACAGCGCGAACTGATCGTGCCAGCGGAACTCGAACCGGGCCGTCGACAGTGCGTCGTCGCGTTCCTGCGCCCGCGGGTGCCCCTTGGCCAGGTCGGCGGCGTGCGCGGCGATCTTGTAGGTGATGACGCCGACCTTCACGTCGTCCCGGTTCGGCAGCCCCAGATGCTCCTTCGGGGTCACGTAGCAGAGCATCGCGGTCCCGGCCTGCGCGATCATCGCCGCGCCGATCGCGGAGGTGATGTGGTCGTAGGCGGGCGCGATGTCGGTGGCGAGCGGGCCGAGGGTGTAGAACGGTGCCTCCTCGCACAGCTCCTCCTCGAGGCGGACGTTCTCCACGATCTTGTGCATCGGCGCGTGCCCCGGGCCCTCGATCATCACCTGCACGCCATGGGATTTCGCGATTGCGGTCAGTTCGCCGAGGGTGCGGAGCTCGGCGAACTGCGCCGCGTCGTTGGCGTCCGCGATGGATCCGGGGCGCAGCCCGTCGCCGAGCGAGAAGGTGACGTCGTAGCGGGCGAGGATCTCGCACAGCTCCGCGAAGTGGGTGTACAGGAACGACTCCCGGTGGTGCGCGAGGCACCAGGCGGCCATGATCGACCCGCCGCGCGAGACGATGCCGGTGACCCGCTTCACGGTCAGCGGGACGTGCCGCAGCAGCACCCCGGCGTGCACCGTCATGTAGTCCACGCCCTGCTCGCACTGCTCGATCACGGTGTCGCGGTACAGCTCCCAGGTCAGTGCTGCCGGGTCGCCGCCAACCTTCTCCAGCGCCTGGTAGAGCGGCACCGTCCCGACCGGGACGGGGGAGTTGCGCAGGATCCACTCCCTGGTCTCGTGGATGTTCCTGCCGGTGGACAGGTCCATGATGGTGTCGGCGCCCCAGCGGGTGGCCCACACCATCTTCTCGACCTCCTCGGCGATCGACGAGGTGACCGCCGAGTTGCCGATGTTCGCGTTGATCTTCACCCCGAATCGCTTGCCGATCACCATCGGTTCGAGCTCGGGGTGATTGCGGTTGGCCGGGATCACCGCCCGACCGGCGGCGACCTCGTCGCGCACCACCTCCGGCGACACGCCCTCGCGGGCGGCGCAGTAGCGCATCTCGGCGGTGACGACGCCCGCGCGCGCCCAGCCCAGTTGGGTGCTGGCCCCGGCAGGCCGCGGCCAGCCCGACCGCACCGGCGGCAGGCCCGCCTCAAGGTCGATTCGCGCGTCGTCCTCGGTGTACGGGCCGGACGTGTCGTACAGGTCCAGATGATCGCCGGTGGTCAGGTGCACGCGGCGCACCGGCACCGACAGCCCGTCGACGTCCAGGTACCGCTTGCTGCTGCCCGCGATCGGTCCCGTGGTGACGGCCGTGGTGACAGAGGTGTCCCTCATTCGAATACTCCCTACGCCGGCATTACCCGGTCAGGTTCATACGGTCGACGGCCCTCATCGCTCGCGAAGGAGCTAGCCGTCCTCTCAGCCCGCTGGTGCGAGCCCCCGTGGGTGTTCAGTTGTCGCCGCAGACCCTAGCCCAGTTTCGCCCGATCCCTGTTGCGCACCCGCCAGCCGACCTATAGTGGCGTGGATCACATTTCTGTTACGGGCAGGCCTGCCCGGCGCTTCACCCAGAAGGAGACAGGACCGATGCTCGCGGACAAGGCGACGGCCGAGGTGACGAACAATGCCGCTCAGAGCCGTTTCGAGCTGTGGCTCAACGGCGACCTCGTCGGCATTCTGGGCTACTACGACCTCGAGTCGAACGATGGAGCCGCCAGGGGCCGACGGCGGTCGACGGCGCCGGTCGTCTCCTTCCTGCACACCGTGATCGTCGAGGACTTCGGGCACCGGGGGCTCGCCGCGCTGATGGTCCGGCGGGCGCTCGACGCGGCCCGCGGGTACGGCTGGAAGATCCGGCCCGTGTGCACCTACCTGCAGCGATTCGTCGCCGCGAACCCCGAGTACCGCGACATTCTGGTCCCGGTGTGAGCGCCGGGCGGCGATTCGGCCACGATTCGACGAAGGATGGGCGACAACTTGTCGACGGGGCCCGTCCCGGGCAGCGGCCCGGCCCGGATGCTGCTTGCATGGCGGCATGTTCAAGCGGAACCAGCACCGGACGGCGGCGGTGACCGCCGTCGCGGCCCGCGCCGACGCGGCGCGGGCTCAGGTTGAGGACAACCCCGCGCACTCGCGCTTCGACCTGTGGGTCGACGGCGAACTGGTGGGCATCCTCGGATACCGCCGCCTGGACGGCGTCGACTGCGCACCGGCGGACGGCGCCGCTGTCGCGTTGATGCACACGGTGGTCAAGGAGGAGCACGGCGGCCGCGGATGGGCGGCGGTGCTGGTCCGGGAGGTACTTGAGGAGGCGCGGGTGCGCGGATGGCGGGTGCACCCGGTCTGCACCTACGTGCGCCGCTATCTCGGCACCCACACCGAGTACCTGCCGCTGCTCGACGACGCCTGACGCGACGACGTCGCGGTCAGCCGTCGCGGGCCGCGAGCCGCCAGAGGGACACGACCTCCGCCGCCCGGACGGCCGCCAGCGGATCTTCGGGACCCCGGCTGCGTTGGCCGCGACCGCCGGACGCCCGCGGGTGCCGCGGGCGGACATCGCTGCGGCCGAGCACGATCAGTCCGGACCGATCGAACAGGTCGGTCAGCTGGGCGCGGGTGCGCAGGCCGAGACGCTCCGCAAGATCGGAGAGCACCAGCCATCCCTGCCCGCCCGCGGTGAGGTGGCCCGGCAGTCCGCGGACGAACTCGGCGAGCATCTGGCCCTTGCGGTCGAAGACCCCCAACTCGATCGACGACGTCGGCGCGGCAGGCACCCACGGCGGATTGCACACCACCAGGTCGGCGCGCCCGTCCGGATACCCGTCGGTGTGGACGATCTGCACCCGGTCCGCCAGCCCGAGACGGTCGATGTTGTCGGTGGCGCAGGCGACCGCGCGCGGTGCGATGTCGGTCGCGATCACCCGCTCGGCGCCGCGTCGGGCGAGCAGTGCGGCAAGCACTCCGGTGCCGGTGCCGATGTCGAACGCCGTGCCGACGCGTGCCGGGAACTCCGCCTCCGCGACCAGGTCGACGTACTCGTTCCGGGTCGGTGCGAACACCCCGTAGTGGGGGTGGATGCGGGCATCGAGCGCCGGGATCTGCACGCCCCGCCGCCGCCACTCGTGTGCACCGACGACCCCCAGCAGTTCCTGCAGGGACACCAGGCTGGCCTCCGAGGCGTCGCCGTACGCCTCGCGGCACGCCAGCCGGATATCGGGTGCCCGCCTCAGGTCGATGGCGTAGTCCGGGCCGAGTTCGATGACGATCATGCTCAGGATCCGGGTGCGGTGCGCCCTGGCCTGCCGGTGTCGGTGGAAGGTCAGCGTGAGGTCCGGGCCCGCCTGCACTCGCAGCCGATCAAGCCGCCGCTTCAGCGCATCGAGCAGTTGCCGGGCGCCAGGAAAGTCGCCTCGCCACAGCATGGCGGTGCCCTCGGACGCAAGCCGCATCGCGTCGTCGGCGCGGAGTTCATCCCCGGCGATGACCACCGTCTTCGGCGGCTTGAGGTCGCCGTTGGTGCGCCAGCGGGCCGATCGGTGTTGACCGTTCTCGACCCAGGCGGCGTCTATCCGGTCGGGTTGGTCATTGGCGGTCTCGACGGTGGACTCCTGAGGGAAGGGGGTGCGGCGGACGGACGAGCGCGAACCTAATCCAGGTCGACGATCACCGGGGCGTGATCGCTCGCGCCCTTGCCCTTGCGTTCCTCCCGGTCGATCGACGCATCGGTGACGCGGGCTGCCAGCGCGGGGGAGGCGTACTGGAAATCGATCCGCATGCCCTGCCGCTTCGGGAACCGCAGCTGCGTGTAGTCCCAGTAGGTGTACACCCCGGGCCCGGGGGTGTGCGGCCGGGTCACCTCGGCGAACCCGACCTCCTCGAACGCGGCGAACGCGTCCCGCTCCGGGCGCGAGGTGTGCGTCTTGCCCTCGAACAGCGCCGGATCCCACACGTCCTCGTCGGTCGGCGCGACGTTCCAGTCGCCGACCAGCGCGATCTGCGCGTTCGGGTCGTCGGCCAGCCACTTCGCCGCATCGTCGCGCAGGGTCGCGAGCCAGTCCAGCTTGTACGTGTAGTGCGGGTCCGACAGCTCGCGGCCATTCGGCACGTACAGGCTCCACACCCGTACGCCGCCGCAGGTCGCGCCGATCGCGCGGGCCTCGACGACCGGCGGGACGACGTCGAGGCTGTCCGGGGCCTGCTTCGCGAATCCGGGCTGGCCCTCGAAGCCGACCTGAATGTCGTCGAGGCCGACGCGGGACACGATCGCGACCCCGTTCCACTGGCTAAGGCCGACGTGCGCGACCTGGTAGCCGAGTTCGGTGAACCGTTCGGTCGGGAACTGGTCGTCCCGGCACTTGGTCTCCTGCATGGCGAGCACGTCGACGTCGGTCCTGGTCAGCCAGTCCACGATCCGGTCGGTCCTGGCCCGAACGGAGTTCACATTCCACGTCGCCAATCGCATGCCCGCAGCGTAGTGCGCTGCTCCGACAGCCCGCCCCGCCGGGTGAAGGGCACCTGCGCCCCGCCGGACCGGCTGAAGGTGCCCTTCACCCGGACCGGGCGGGCGCGGTGGCGTAGCGGTAGCGGTGGTGATCGATCAGCCCGAGGGTCCGGTACAACTCGAGGGCGCCGGGATTGTCGGCCCGGACCTGGACGTAGGCGTGCGTCGCGCCGTGGTCGCGGCCCCAGCGGATCATTTCCGCGCACACCAGCATCCCCAGCCCGCGCCTGCGGTGCGCCGGTGCGACCTCGACCGCGGTCAGCCCCACCCAGCGCCTGCCGTCCGGTGCCTCGGTGATCGCGGCCCGGGCGATGCCGAGTGGTTCCGACCCCGCGGCGCCGAGGACCCCGAATCCGAGTTCGCCGTCACGGACCGCGGTCAGCACCGCAACCTCCCGGTCCGACACCCCCGTTCCGGGTCGGCGCAGCGACCGCCAGCCCGCCCCCGGCGCCGGGTCGACCGTCACCATCGACTCGCCGTCCGGCAACGTCAGATTGGTGATGTCCGCCGCCATCACCTGAACCTCCGCCGACACGGTCCAGCCGTCGGGGGCCGCCCCGAGGCGGTCCGGCAGCAGCAGCGTCAGCGGCAGTCGCCGCTCCGCGTACCAGGCGTGCAGCCGGTCCAGGGTGTCACCGGAGTGCAGGTCACCGATCCGGTGCGCCCGACCGAGCGGGGCGGCGGAGTTCGCGCGGCCGGTGATCCCCGCGCCCGCCCGTGCCAGCCAGCCGTCGATCCAGGACTGGTCGGTCCCCGGCCAGCCGTCCGCCGCCGCGAGTTCGAGCGCCCGGATCTCGCGGGTCGCGACCGGGCGCGCCCCGATCTCCTTCAGCGCGACGACCTGGCCGCGCTCGACCTGCGCGACCCGACCGTCCTGGGCGCGCACCACGACCGCGGGCGTCAGCGCGACGAGTTCGCCGATCATGTCGGTCAGCGGCTGCGGATAGCCGGGCGGCAGCTTGTAGCGCAGCACCACCCGGCTGCCGAGGCGGGGCGCGGTCCTGGCCCGGTGCGGCACCGTTTCGGGACCGGGGGTGCCGCCCCCACCCGGCACGGGCGGCGGGTGGTGGTGCCTGCCGCTGCCCGCCGGGTCGTCAGTCATCGTGACCGAACGGGTCCTCGACCGTGCCGGGCGTCCAGGACAGGCCGGGGACACCCCAGCCGGACCGCTTGATGATCTTCTTCGCGGCGCGGGCGTTCCGCCCGATCAGCACATCCGTGTAGAGGAAGCCGTCCAGGTGCCCGACCTCGTGCTGCAGCATCCGGGCGAAGAAGCCGGTGCCCTCGATCGTCACCGGATCGCCGTTCACGTCGACCCCGGTCACCTTCGCCCAGTTCGCGCGGCCGGTGGGGAACTGCTCACCCGGGACGGACAGGCAGCCCTCCTCGTCGTCGTCGGGGTCCGGCATCGACTCGGGGATCTCCGAGGTCTCCAGCACCGGATTGACCACCTCGCCGCGACGCCGCTCCCCGTCCGGGTTCACGTCGTAGTCCGGGCAGTCGTACACGAACACCCGCAGGCCGACGCCCACCTGATTGGCGGCAAGGCCGACGCCGTTCGCGGCGTCCATCGTGTCGTACATGTCGGCGACGAGCTCGGCGATCTCGGACAGCGGCTGCGTCACCGGCGCAGTCGGCTGATGGAGAACCGGGTCACCGACGATCACGATAGGAAGAATTGCCATGCGACCGAGAATAGTGGTGGCGATCGGTGCGCCCTGTTGCCGGATGCCGCCGGGCCCCGCATCGCGACGCGCCAGCACCGCGAACCGGGGAACGGGTGCGGTCACCGTGGTTCAATAGCCGTCGGAAGTACAGGGTTGTCATTCGTCGCCGGATCGGTGCACCCGGATCTGTCGGTGGGGAGCTTTAGCCTTCGCTGATGGATGGGGCGAGAGTTCGACGTTGAGGAGTGAGATGGACGGCGCAGTCGCGCGTAGCCGGAATTCGCAGCCCACCGACCAGCCGGAGAGCGCCGGGGTCGGAGCGGACGGACTCACCCGCCGCGATCACGACATTCTGACCTTCGAACGCCAGTGGTGGAAGTACGCGGGCGCGAAGGAGGATGCCATCAAGGAACTGTTCGACATGTCGGCGACCCGCTACTACCAGGTGCTCAACGCGCTCGTTGACCGGCCGGAGGCCCTTGCCGCGGATCCGATGCTGGTCAAACGGCTGCGTCGGCTGCGCGCGAGCAGGCAGAAGGCGCGCGCCGCCCGCCGCCTCGGTTTCGACGTCACCTAGCCATGTCGCCCGATCCTCGTGGTGCGGCCCGCGCGATCGGCCCGCGTGCCCAGATGACGCAGATGGGGCCCCGACCCGTATGGTCGAACCCGTGAGCACCCCGCAGCCGGCACCGTCGGGACCCCCACTACGCGCACTCGCGATGGTTCTCATCGCCCTGGCCATCGCGTTCGCGGGCATCGGAGCGTTGACCCTGTCGAACTCCGGGTCGGACACCCGCTCGTCCGAGGTGCTGCCCAGCGTGGCCCCGGTCACGGGGGCGCCGAACGCGCCTGCGGCGTCGGCTCGGGCAACGACACCGGCGCCCGTCTCGCCGACCACCCTCGCTCCGGTCGCCGCTGCGGCGACGCCGACCACCGCCGCCGTCGACCGGTCGGCGGTCCCGGTGCGGGTCTTCAACAACAGCACCGTCAGCGGTCTTGCCGCGCAGACCGCGGGCACCCTCGAGTCGGAGGGCTGGACGGTGGCCGAGACCGGCAACTACAGCAGCGGCAACGTCGCGAAGACGACCGCCTATTACAGCGCGAACTCGGCGGCGGAGCGGCAGGCGGCGCAGCAGATCGCCGCGGATCTCGGCATCACCGCCGAACAGCGGTTCGGCGGGATCGCGACGGCGTCCCCCGGCGTGATCGTCATCGTCACCTCCCAGTAGACGAGGGGCGGAGCCGCTCAACTATGCGGCGTCGTAGACCACCGGTCGGCCGGTTCGCCCGGCTGGCTATGATCAGTGCACTTCCAGCCCATCTCGAAGGAGCGGTTTGATGGCCTTGCTTACCCGACGCGATTCGCAGACGACCCGGTCACGCCGCGTGTCCCTGCGCGTCGTCGCCCCGATGGTTGCGATCGCGGCCGTTGGCCTCACCGCCTGCAGCCCGCCGAACGAGGTGGCGAGCGACGTTCAGGGCACCACCCCTGCCGTGTGGACCGGCGCGCCCGCACCCGAGGGTGACGCAGGCGAGGGCCACGGCGCCGAGCATGCCGACCGGCTCAACACCGTGCTCAAGGGTGCGGACGGCAAGGCGGCCGGGACCGCGACGTTCGTCGGCTCCGGTGAGAACGTGGTCGTGACCGTCGCGGCGAACGGCCTCGAGCCCGGCTTCCACGGCCTGCACATTCACTCGGTCGGCAGCTGCGAGGGCGACTTCGTCTCCGCCGGTGGGCACCTGCAGGTCGAGGGCCACGGCGGCAACCCGGCCAGCGGCGACCTGCCGTCGCTGTTCGTGCGTGCGGACGGTACCGCGAACCTGACGACCACCACCGACGCGTTCACGATCGAGGATCTGCAGAACCACGGTGAGGGCACCGCGATCGTCGTGCACGCCGGTGCCGACAACTTCGCGAACATCCCGACCCGGTACGCCCCCGCGCCGGATCAGGCCACCCTGGACACCGGCGACGCTGGCGCCCGCGTCGCCTGCGGTGTGATCAAGTAACACCACCGCGCAGCGGAACCCGAGCTCGACCACCCGCCGCGATCGGAGACCTCGGCCACAGGCCGGTTTCCGGTCGCGGCGTCGTCGTCGGGACTGTGGTTGGATTCGGGCTGTGGCAGTCCATTTCGCCGGTTCGCCCCGGCCCACGATCGGCGTCGAGTGGGAGGTCGCGCTGGTCGACCCGGACACCCGCGACCTGTCCAACAGCGCCGCGCAGGTCCTGGCCGCCGCCGCGGACCTCGCGGACGCGCCGCGGTTGCACAAGGAGTTCCTGCGCAACACCGTGGAACTCGTCACCGGGATCTGCGACACCACCGCGGAGGCGATGGCGGACCTGCAGGAGACGATGACGCTGCTGCGCCGGGCGGCGCACCGCGAGAACGTCGAGCTGATGTGCGCGGGCACCCACCCGTTCGCGCAGTGGTCCACCCAGCAGGTCACGCCCAATCCGCACTACGACGAGATGATCGAGCGGACCCAGTGGTGGGGTCGGCAGATGCTGATCTGGGGGGTGCACGTCCACGTCGGGGTGTCGTCGGCGCACAAGGTGTTCCCGATCATCAACGCGCTGCTGGTCAAGTATCCGCACCTGCTCGCGTTGTCGGCGTCGTCGCCGATGTGGGCGGGCGTCGACACCGGATACGCCAGCAACCGGGCCCTGATGTTTCAGCAGCTCCCGACCGCCGGGCTGCCGTTCCAGTTCGAGACGTGGGCGCAGTTCGAGGGCTTCGTCCACGACCAGATGAAGACCGGGGTGATCGAGCGGCTCGGTGCCCTGCACTGGGACATCCGGCCCGCCCCGCAGTGGGGCACGATCGAGGTCCGGGTCTGCGACGGCGTCTCCACCCGCGGTGAGTTGGAGTCCCTGGTTGCGCTGATCCACTGCCTGGTCGTCCACTTCGACCGGCAGCTGGAGGCGGGCATCGAGCTGCCGGGGATGCCGCCCTGGCATGTGCAGGAGAACAAGTGGCGGGCCGCGCGGTACGGCCTCGACGCCGAGATCATCCTGGACGCCGCCAGCAACGAACGCCTCGTCACCGACGACCTCGACGATCTGCTCGAGCAGCTCGCGCCGCTCGCGGTGGAACTCGGCTGCGCGGACGAATTGGCCAGGGTCGCGGACATCCCGCGACGGGGGGCGTCCTATCAGCGGCAGCGGGCGGTCGCGGCGGGCAACGGCGGCGATCTGACCGCCGTCGTGGACGCACTCGTCACCGAACTGGAGCGTTAAAGCGCAGTTCACGCACCGTTTACTATGTACGGGTGCTGACTGACAACTCGACCGCCAGTGCGGCGTGGCGGGCGGGTGGACGGCGGGTCCTCGTGCCCGCCGCGGTGGCCACCGTCGTGGTGGCAATGCTGGTGCTGCAGGTCGTCGCGACCCGATCCGGGTTCGAGGGGCCGGTGCAGTCACTCGCCAGGGACTTCGTCGGCACCCCCAAGTCGATGTCGGTGCCGTGGGCCGGGCTGGCGCTTGGCCTCGTCGGGTTGACGAACCGGCAGCGCGTTGCCGCGGTCGCGGCGGCCGTCGGCATCGACCTGGTGTTCCTCGCGGGTCGGCTGCTGCAGGGCGGGCCGTTCGCGGTCGGGAACGGCCCCACCTGGGTGTTGACCCTGATCGCCGTGGTCGCGGCGGTGCGGTGGACCGGTGAGCGCAGGCGCAGCGTGCTGCTCGGCGTCGGGTTCGGGGCCCTGCTGATCGTCGCGACGAAGATCGGTGACGTCTGGTTGCAGATCACGGTGATGACGCGCCCCGCCGTCCTCGACGAGTACCTCGAGCTCGCCGACCGCGCGTTCGGCAGCCCGTCGTGGGTGATGGGGCAGGTCGTCGACGCGCTCGGTCCCGTCGGGTACGGCGTCCTGCACTGGGTGTACATCGAGCTGCCCGTCGCGGCGATCGTCGTCGCGCTCTGGCAGCTGCGGGCAGGTTGGGCGGGGCACCACCTGGTCCGGACGTTCCTCGCGATCGGCCTGATCGGCCCGGTGTTCTACCTGCTGTTTCCCGTCGTCGGACCCGACTTCGCGTTCGGCACCGCCGGGCAGGGCGCCCAGCTCGGCGACTACTGGCCCACCGTCATCCCGACCGGCACCGACCCGGCGGCGTTCGTGTTCACCGGCGACGCGCCCCGCAACTGCATGCCGAGCCTGCACACCGCGTGGGCGTTGGCGATCTTCGTGCATTCGCGCCGGGGGCCGACGTGGCTGCGGTGGGGCGGCACCTTCTGGCTGGTGTGCACCCTGATGGCGACGCTCGGCTTCGGCTACCACTATGCCGTCGACCTGGTCGCCGGGGTCGTGCTGTGCCTGACCATCGAGGCGGCCCTGCGCGAACCGGAACGCGGCTGGGGCTGGTTCCGGGTCCGGCTCGTCGTCGGCGGCGCGGTCGCGTTCGCCGCGCTGCTCGGCGGCTACCGCTACCTGGCTGTGCCGATCGCGGCGGCCCCGTACCTGTCGGTGCCGCTGATCCTCGGGGTGATGGGTGCGGTCGTCGTCGCCTTCCACGCCACCTTCTTCGCCGCGCCGGACACGGCGTTGGGTCGCTGGGGTGGACGGCCGCGGCTGGTCGTGAGTTAGTCGTCGTCGCGAATTAGTTGTTCTACTGTCGATTTCGGTCACTACCGCCTGAAAAGGACTAACTCGCGGTTAGGGTCCGGGGATGGTGCGTGATCCGAGACCTGTCGGACCGATTCGCCGGTCCCGGCTCCTCGAGGGCATGACGCCCTGGCAGGTCGAGCGCGACTACCGGGCGGTGCTGACCGGGGTATACATCCGCGCGGACCAGCCGCTCGACTTCGCACAGCGGTCGCGGGCGCTGGGGGTCACCTATCCGCAGGGCGTGCTGGCCGGGTGGTCGGCGGCCGCGCTGCACGGCTACCGGTACGTGCCCGAGGATGTGGAACCGGAGATCGTCCTGCCTGCACCTGCGCGCAGGCGGGCGGGCGTCCGGCTCCGCTACGACACCCTGCTGTCCGGCGAATCGGAGGAGGTGCTCGGCTATGCGTTGACGTCGCACCTGCGGACCGCGTACGACCTCGGGCGGTGGCTGCCGTTCGACGCCGCGATCGAGGCGGTCGACGGGCTGTGCAATATCGGTCGGCGCGACCCGAAGGATCTGCTGGTGATGGTCGCGCAGCATCGGGGCGACCGGGGGCTCAAACAGCTCAGGCGCGTCGTGGACCTCGCTGACGGCGGCGCCGAATCACCGTGGGAGACGCGGACGCGGCTGCTGGTCGTCCGCGCGGGATTCACGAAACCGGACACCCAGGTCCTGCTGACAGACGAGCGGGCCCGGCTGGTCGCGCGTGTCGACATGGCGTGGCCGCAGTACCGCGTCGTGCTCGAGTACGACGGCGACCACCACCGCGAGCGGGGCCGGTACTCGCGCGATGTCCGGCGCCGCAACAGCGTCCGGCGGCTCGGCTGGGATGTGGTGGTCGCGACGAAGGAGTTGGTGGTGCGCTATCCCGACGAGCTGCTCGAGCGGGTCGCGGACGCGTTGCGTGCGGGCGGCGCGACAGAACTGCCACGGTGAGGTCCGCGAGTTGGTCGTTCTCGGGTCGATGCCGCGTGCAACAACGGTAAAACGACTAACTCGCGGGGGGATTCTGTTCCCGGTCGAGGTCGCCGACGATGCCGAGCCCGTCCCGACCCCGCTGCTCGCGGTAGGCGACGCGGCCGACGACGTGCGCGATGACCGGCGCGGTGACGAGGGTGAACAGCCCGACCAGCACCAGCATCCAGATGTCGACGTTGCCGCGCAGCCGGACGACGCACCCGAACAGCACCAGGAGCATGCCGATGACCTGGGGTTTGGTCGCCGGGTGCATGCGGGAGAGGGTGTCGGCGAAGCGGACGATGCCCAGCGCCGCGGTCATCGCGAGCAGCGCACCGAGCAGGATCGCGATCGCGGCGAGGACGTCGAGTGCGGCGCTCACTGGTCGTCACGCACCCGGAAACGGGCCACCGACACCGAGCCGATGAAGCCGACCAGCGACAGCGCGACGATCGCCGGGACCAGGGTGGTGTCCATGCTGTACGCCGCCCACAGCGCGAGACCGCAGATCGCGACCGCGACCAGGGTGTCCATCGCGACGAGGCGGTCCAGGGTGTGCGGGCCCGCGAGGAGCCGGTACGAGGTGAGCACGGCGGCGATCGACATCATCACGCCTGCGATCACGATCACGGTCGTCATCGGGGGCTCCTTTCGGTGGCGTTGTCGTCGGGCAGCGGGGCGGGTGTCCACTCGGTGTCCCGCTCGAAGGCCTGGATGAACAGGCGGTCCAGCTGCCGGACGGTCCGGTGGAAGTGGCGCACCGCCTTGTCGGTGCCGATGTCGAGGACGTGCACGTACACGACGCGCTTGACGCGGTCGACCTCGAGAACCAGGGTGCCGGGGATCAGGTTCAGCACGTCAACGCACAGCGTCAGCACGAGGTCGGACTTGATGCCGAGCCTGCAGCGCAGCACCCCGGTCACCGGCAGCGGCCCCGGCCGCACCGACAGCCACGCGACCTGCACGCTCGACTGCGCGGCGTAGCCGAGCGCGAGGCCGATCAGCTTGATCACCGACCACAGGTGGATCCGCCCCTGCACCGGCACCCGGGGCAGCGGCAGCAGCACCGTGATCAGGGTGGCGACGACCACCCCGCCGAGAATGTTGGCGGCGGACACGGTGCCCCACAGCAGCACCCACACGAGGACCAGCCACACCAGCGACGCCGCCCGCAGCGCCAGCGCCCGCGTCATCGGTCGCCCCCGGACGCCGTCGCCTGCTCGTGGTGGCCGGGCCCGAGGACCGCCTCGATGTAGATGGACCGGTCCTGCAGGTCCGCGGCTGCCCGGTCGGTGACCGCGATGATCTGACCGGCGAACACCGTCAGCGCGATCCCGACACCGACCAGCGCGATCGTCGGTGCCAGCATCAGCGCGGGCATCCGCCCGACGTCCTCGCGGTCGACGAACGCGATGTCTTCCTCGGACTCGTCGATCAGGGCGGACGGGCTGACGTCCGCGAGGTCACCCTCCGGGGCGTCGGCGCGGGCCCGCCAGAAGGCCTTCGTCCATACCCGGGCGACGACGTACAGGGTCAGCAGGCTGGTGACGGTGCCGCCGGCGACGAGGATCCACGACAGCACGCTCGGGTGCGCGGCACCGGCCTGCAGCAGCGCGATCTTGCCGATGAATCCGGAGAACGGGGGGATACCGCCGAGGTTGAGGGCCGGGATCAGGAACACGATCGCCAGCACCGGGCTTGCCGCGGCGAGACCGCCGAGCCGCCGCAGCGACGACGATCCGGCCTGCCGTTCGATCAGACCGACGACCAGGAACAGTGTGGTCTGCACGATGATGTGGTGCGCGACGTAGTAGATGGCGCCGGACAGGCCCTGCTCGGTGGACAGTGCGATGCCGAACACCATGTAGCCGATGTGGCTGATCAGCGTGAACGACAGCAGTCGCTTGATGTCGGACTGGGCGATCGCACCGAGGATGCCGACGATCATCGTCAGCAGCCCGCACACCAGCAGGACGTCGTCGAGCTCGCCCTGCGGGAACAGCAGCGTGTGCGCCCGGATGATCGCGTACACCCCGACCTTGGTGAGCAGGCCGGCGAACACCGCGGTGACCGGGGCGGGCGCGGTCGGGTAGGAGTCCGGTAGCCAGGTGGACAGCGGGAACACCGCCGCCTTGATCCCGAACGCGACGAGCAGCACCCCGAAGATCGCCATCCGTGTCCCGGCGGGAATGTCATCGAGCCGGACCGCCATCTGGGCCAGGTTGAGGGTGCCGGTCGCGCCGTACGCGAGGGCGATGCCGATCAGGAAGATCAGCGACGACACCATCGACACCATCACGTAGGAGACGCCCGCGCGGACCCGGTCGGCGCTGGCACCGAGGGTGAGCAGCACGAACGACGCCGCAAGCAGCACCTCGAACCCGACGTACAGGTTGAACAGGTCGCCAGCGAGGAACGCGTTGGAGATGCCCGCGGCGAGCGCGAGGTAGGTGGGCAGGAAGATCGACACCGGCTGGCGTTCGGTGCCGTCATGGATGCCCTGACCGACCGCGAAGGCCATGACGGCGAGCAGCACGGTGTAGGAGACGACGAGCATGGTCGCGGACAGCCGGTCCACGACGAGGGTGATGCCGATCGGGGAGTCCCACCCGCCGACCTGCAGCGCGGAGATGCCGTCCCGGTCGGCGAGGTAGAGCAGCGCAACGGACACCGCGAGCCCGGCGGTGAGCGCCGCGATGGTGATGGCGCGCTGGAACCGGGGCCGGCGGCCGCCGACGAGGGTGACGGCCGCGGCCAGCATCGGCACCAGCACCGGCAGCGGGGTGAGGTTCTGGACCAGCGTCATCGGCGGTCACCACCGGTGGGCAGCGGGTCGCGTGGATCGTCGTCGCCGTCCGGGTCGGACTTGTTGTCGCCGTCCGGGTCGGACGTGTTGTTGCCGTCCGGGTCGGACATGGTGTCACCGTTCGGGTCGAACTCGTCGAAGTCGCCCTCACGCAGGTCCTCGTACACCTCGAGGTCCTCGAGGTTCTTGAGCTGTTCCAGGGGGATGGGATTGCCCTTGTCGTCGAAGGCGTCGCCGCTGAACGTGGAGTCGCCGGTGATCGGGTCGTCGGAGCGGTCGTGGTCGGGGGCCTCGGCCGGGCTGCGGCGGGTCTTGACCTTGGTGTCCTCGACGTCGTCCTCGACCGCGTCCTTGGTGTTGATCTTGTAGGACCGGTACGCCAGGGCCAGCACGAACGCGGCGATGCCCATCGTGATCACGATCGCGGTCAGGATCATCGCCTGCGCCAGCGGGTCGGCCATCGTGTCGTACACGTCGTTGGACCGGCCGACGATCGGGGCGCTGCCGGGCGGGCCGCCCATCGTGAGGATCAGCAGGTTGACGCCGTTGCCGAACAGCAGCAGGCCCAGCAGCATCTTCGTGATGGACCGCTCGAGCAGCAGATAGACGCCGGTCGCGATCAGGACGCCGATGACGAGGAGGAACCCGATGTTCACGCTCATCGCGCTGCCACCTCCTCCGGCCGGGTCTCGACCTCGGCGTCGAGGCGCGCCCCGAGGCTGCGCAGCACATCGAGGACGAGCCCGACGACGATCAGATACACCCCGAGGTCGAAGAACAGCGCGGTGACCAGCTTGATGTCGCCGAGCAGCGGCAGCGTCACTTCGATCGTCGCGGACGACAGCGCGGGTGCGCCGAGGAACAGTGAGGTCAGCGCGGTTCCCGCGGCGAAGATCAGGCCGAGGCCGAGGATCTTGCCCGCGTCGATCGGCACGGTTTCGCCGAGTTCGTAGCGGCCGCCGGCAAGGTAGCGCAGGACCAGTGCGAGCCCGGCCGTCAGGCCACCCGCGAAGCCGCCGCCGGGGGCGTTGTGGCCGGAGAAGAAGAAGTACACCGACAGCACCATCATCGTCGGGAAGATCATCCGGGTGGTGACCTCGAGGATCAGCGACCGGTGTCGGGGGTCGATCAGGTCGCCGCCCCGCAGCCACGTCGTCTCCGAGGCCGGGGACTCGAACTCGGGAACGTCCGCGACCCGCGGCGCGCTGCCGAATCGGCGGTTGCGGAACACCAGCGAGGCGACGCCGGTCGCGGCGACCAGCAGCACGCAGATCTCGCCGAGGGTGTCCCAGGCGCGGATGTCGACGAGCAGCACGTTGACGACGTTCTTGCCGTTGCCGACGTGGTAGGCGAGGTCCGGCATGTGCACGGAGATCGGTTCGGTGCTGCGGGCGCTCATCGCGAAGGCGCCGAGCGCGGTCACCATCGCGCCGACCGCCGCGCCGAGCAGCGCCCGCCCCGGCTTGAACCCGACGGACTGGCGTTCGTCGGTTTCGGCGGGCAGTTTGCGCAGCACCAGCACGAAGATCACCAGGGTCAGCGTCTCGACCAGGAACTGGGTCAGCGCGAGGTCGGGGGCGCCGTCGAGGGCGAAGATGACGCCGCAGCCGTAGCCGGTGACGCCGACCAGGATGACGGCGGCGAGCCGGTTGCGCATCACCGTCGCGGCCAGCGCGGCCGCGATCATGATGAGGCCGACGGCGAACTGGATCGGCGACTCCCACAACCGCAGCCGGGTCGTGGTGTCGGTGCCGAGCACCAGCAGGATTGTCGGCAGCAGCACCAGCGTGATCAGGATGGTGGCCTGGGTCAGTGGCAGCGAACCACGCTGGGTGGTGCCGGTCAGGCGCAGCGAGACGGTGTCCATGCCGCGCAGCGTCGCGTCGTAGACCCGTTCGGCGTTGCCGAGCGGGGCGTGCTCGAATCGCAGCCTGCTGACCCGACGGTGCATCAGGTACACCCCGACGCCGCCCGCGACGACCAGCACGGTCAGCCACAGCGCGAGCCCGAACCCGTGCCACAGCGCGAGGTGGTAGTGCTGGCTGCCGGGCAGGCTGTTCGCGTACGCGCTGAGCAGGGCGTCCATCACCGGCGAGATCAGGCCCGTGACCAGCCCGGCCGCCGCCAGCACCGTCGGAACCGCAAGGAACAGCAGACCGGGCCGGTGCATGGCCGCGACCGCGGGGCTCGGGTGGGTGAGCTGCTTGCGGCCGAACGCGCCCCAGATGAAGCGGATGCTGTAGGCGACGGTGAGGATCGACCCGGCAACGATGCCCGCCAGTTCGATCCAGCGGACGGTCGGATTGAGCACCGACGCGGTGGCGATCGCCTCGAGGGCGCCCTCCTTGCCGACGAACCCGAAGAACGGGGGCAGCCCGGCCATGCTGGCCGCGGCCGCGATCGCGACGAGGCATAGCACCGGCGCGGCCCTGCCGAGGTGCGCGAGCTTGCGGATGTCGCGGGTGCCGGTGGTGTGGTCGATGATGCCGACGACCATGAACAGGGCGGCCTTGAACATGGCGTGCGCGACGACCAGCGCCATCCCCGCGAGGGCGGCGTCGCGGGTGCCGGTGCCGACCAGGACGGTGAGGAAGCCGAGCTGGCTGACGGTGCCGAAGGCGAGGATCAGTTTGAGGTCGAACGCCCGCATCGCCCGCCAGCCGCCGAGCAGCATGGTGCCGAGGCCGAGCGTCATCACGGTGACCCGCCACGGTCCGGAGTCGGCGAACCCCGGTGCCAGCCTGGCGATCAGGTAGATGCCCGCCTTCACCATCGCGGCGGCGTGCAGGTAGGCGCTGACCGGGGTGGGTGCGGCCATCGCTCCGGGCAGCCAGAAATGCATCGGGATGATCGCGGACTTCGACAGCGCGCCGATCAGCACCAGCACTACGCCGACCGCGGGGAGCCAGCCGCCGGGCGGGTTCTCCAGCAGCACCGAGATCTGGTAGCTGCCGCCGACCTGACCGAGGATGATGAAGCCGACCAGCATCGCGAGGCCGCCCGCGGTGGTCACCAGCAGGGCCTGGGTGGCGGCCCGTCGGCTCGACGCGCGTTCGGCGTAGTGACCGACCAGCAGGAACGACAGGATCGTCGTCAGTTCCCAGAACGTGTAGAGGATGAGCATGTTGTCGCTGGTGACCAGGCCGAACATGGCGCCGGCGAACGCGACCATCTCGGCGGCGAAGATGCCGAGCCGGGTCTCGTCGTTCTGGAAGTACCGCGAGCAGTAGATCAGCACGAGGGTGCCGATGCCGAGGATCAGCGCGGACATGATCGCGGCGAGGGAGTCGAACCGCATGTCGATGTCCATCGACAGGCCCGGAGCCCAGCTGATGTGCAGCGACTGTTCGGTGTTCCAGTTCGCGATCACCCACACCAGTGACCCGGCGGGCACCAGCGACAGCGGCAGAAATGCGTTGCGCCCCATTGTTCGCACGGCAGCTGGCGCCAGAACGGCGGCGATTGCGTGGGCGAACAATATAGCGAGCAAGGGCACTCCGTCGGGGGTCGTTGCCGTGCGGCGGCGGGGTGTCGATACGCCCGGGAGTATCCGGGCGGTGATGTCCAGTTTAGGGCACGCCAGCTTTCTTCCTGCAGGCGGCTCCGCCTACCCCACGAAGCATTGAACGGGGGTTCATGTGCCATCCGCCGTCCGGAACTGGCACATGAACCCCCGTTCAATGCATGGGGCGGGGCGGGAGGCGCGGGGCGAGGCGGCGGTGTCAGCGATCCTCGGTGCGCTGCCGCAGTGCCCCCACCGCGGCGACGAGGGTCAGCGTGACCAGCGTCATCGCCAGGGCCACCGCGGGCAGGTCCGGCGGCGCGGTCGCCAGCGCACCCCGCGGCAGCTCGGTGAACGGGGACTGCGCCCCCAGCAGCCCCGACTCCGATGCCTGCCCGGCGACCGTCAGCGCGCTCGGCACGAACAGCACCGCGAGGCCGGCCACCGTCGCCCCCGACCTCGCGCCGACGCAGGAGCCGACCGCATACCCGGCGACCGGGGCGAGCGCGAACGAGCGGAGCA
This sequence comes from Rhodococcus sp. NPDC058505, assembly GCF_042720095.1. NCBI lineage: Bacteria > Bacillati > Actinomycetota > Actinomycetes > Mycobacteriales > Nocardiaceae > Rhodococcus > Rhodococcus sp. NPDC058505. The sequence continues at coordinate 28,822 of NZ_JBHXNB010000023.1, read as the reverse complement.
CGTCGCCCAGCCCATCCGCGACGTCCGGCAGCACGCCGATCAGGCACACCGCCGCCAACAGGGTCAGCCCGACCACGACGCCCGGCCACCGCACGCCGGCCACCACGCCCACCGTCACCCCGACCGCCAGGATCGCGACCCCGACCCAGGTGAGGTCGGACGTGCCGGGCAGCGTGCCCGCGGCCGCGGCGACGATCGCGGTGGTCGTGAGCAGCAGTGTCCCGTCCTGCCCATCGAGCAGGAACGCGGCCCCGATCACGACCGTGACGAACGCCCCGAGCAGCACCCAGGTCACGGTGCGATTGTCCTGTGTCGCACCGATCGCCGCGTTCGTCACCAGGGCGGCGAGCACGACGGCGAGGGTGACGGTTCCGCCCCGCGTCGACGGCCGCGCGGCGCGCCCGCCGCCGAGCAGCAGCGCGAACAGCGTTGCGACCGCCGCGGGCAGCACCAGCCACCACGGCGCCGGATCGACGGCGTTGCCCGCGTCGGTGAGCGGCGCGTACGCGGTCCAGCCGACCGTCATCGGGAGATCGAGCCGTGCGGTGGCATAGGGCACGAGCAGGAACGCGGCAAGCGCACCCCCGGTCACCGCCACCTCCTCGGCCCGGCCGGTGGCGGCGACCACCGCACCGCCGAGCGCAAGGCCCGCGCCGATGCCCGCGACGTAGGTCGCCGCGATCAGCCACTCCACCTGTCGCGCATCGCTGTTCACCACCAGCACCGCGACCGACAGGCCGAGCCCGAGCAGCGCCGCCAGCCGCGCGGTGCGGACCGAGCCGCGCCGCGACAACGCCCCGGCGGCCGCGACCGCCACCAGCAGTCCGACCGCGGCGGCGAGCGACCGGCTGGTCAGCAACGCCCGGATCTGCCCCTCCGATCCGGCAACCCCGAAGGTTGCCGCCAGCGGGGTCATCAACGCCCAGCCCGCCGCGGCCGCGGTCAGCAGCGCGGCCAGGAAGGCGACGGTGCTCCGCGCGGTCGTCACCGGACCGCCCGGACGCCGCGAACGCCCCACGCGCAGAACGCGACCGCGACCGCGAGGGCGATGCCCGCCATCCGATCGTCGTAGCTACTGATCGCAAAGAAGGCGTCGAGGTCCTCCGAATACGCTCGTGACATCTCGACGCCACGCAGCGGTTCGTAGGCGCCGTCGAAGATGACATTCGGGGAGTGCGGCACGATCACCGTCGCCGCCGCGTGGAACACGGTGGACGCGAACGGGATCGCCAGCCCGACGGCGGCGACCGCCGCCGACCCGGGCAGGGCGGATGCCAGCGCCCAGCCCGCGCCGACCCCGACCACCGCGAGCCGCACCAGCAGCAGCGGTCCCTGGGCGCCGAGGTCCGGCCAGATCGCGCCGACCACCGGAACCGCCGCTGCCACCGCCAGTCCCGCGATCGGGGCCGGACGGCGGACCGCGACCGCGACGCCGACGGCGACCGCGACGGCGGCCACCGCGACCACGGCGGCGGACGGGACGTCGCGGAACGGGTTGCGCAGATCGACGAGGACCGGCATCGCGGCCGCCGCGACGCCGGTCGCCGCGAGCACGATCGCCCCGTCACCGGACCGGGTTCGGCGGGCGATCAGCCGGGCGCATACCTCGGTTGCGACCAGAACCACCACCATCGCGACCGCGATCACCACCCACTGCCGGAGCCGGGTGTCGTTGCCGCCCTGCCCGATCCAGGCGATCTGCAGCCGGTTGACCGCCGCGAGCACCACGACGGTCAGCAGCGCGGCACCGGCCTCGGGGCCGGTGATCCGGGGGATCCGGGACGACACGTTCGCGGTGGCCGCGGCGGCCGCCGCCAGCGCGAGGGTCACCCCGATCAGCCACCACGCGGGCTCGCCGAGGGTCGAGGTGCTCTCCCGTGCCGCCGCGGCACCCCACGCGGACACCGACAGAAAGCCCGCGAGCCCGCCAGCGGCGACCGCGCGCTGCGCGCCCCGGTGACCCCACCCGGCGGCGACCGCGGCGCCGAGCAGCGCCCCGGCGGCGAGACACTTGACGGTGTGCAGCGCGATCAGCCCGTCGACCCCCGCGACGCCGGGCACCGCGAGGCGGACGCCGAGCAGGACCGCGACGCAGGCCGCCGCGACCGCCCACCCGATCCGCCTCGACCCGTTCCGCGCCAGCGCAGCACAGGTTGCGGCCGCGACCACCACGGCGACGGCGATCGCGGTCGGTTGCGCGCTCAGCCACCGGTCGAGTTCGCGCCCCGAGGTGTGGACCGCCCACCTCCCGCCGGGCGGATCGGTGAGCACGAACGCCGCCAGGTAGCCGCCGAATAGTCCGGCGAGCGCGGGGACAGCGGCGCGGGGCGTGACAGGCATTGCCCGACGCTAACCGAACACGTGCCCGGATGCGCCGAGTGTGGGGCCCGGGCGTGCCACGATGTGCGCACCACAACACGAGGCGAGGAACGCACCATGGAATCGATCACCGAGAAGGCCACCACGCTCCTCGGGCTGCACCGGCCCGGGGAGCCGGTGATCCTTCCGACCGTCTGGGATGCGTGGTCGGCGAAGCTCGCCGTCGAGGCCGGTTTCGCGGCCCTCACCGTCGGTTCGCATCCGGTGGCCGACTCCCTCGGTCGCGCCGACAACGAGGGCATGAGCTTCACCGAACTGCTCACCCGTGTCGCCCAGATCACCGCGGCGGTCGACCTTCCGGTCTCGGTGGACATCGAGTCCGGTTACGGCCAGACGCCGGAGACCCTGATCAACGGTCTCGTCGAGGCCGGGGCGGTCGGGCTCAACATCGAGGACACCGTGCACGGTGAGGGCGGCAGGCTGCGGGAGGCGCAGGAGCACGCCGATGTTGTCGGGGGCCTGCGCCGCGCCGCGGACGCGGTCGGGGTGCATGTGGTGATCAACGCCCGCACCGACCTGTTTCTGCGGCGGGTCGGTGACGAGTCGGATCGGGTGCAGCGGGCCATTGCCCGGCTGACCCTCGCCGCGGAGGCGGGCGCGGATTGCCTGTACCCGGTGGGCTTCCACACCGACGAGGTGCATCGCGAGCTGACGGCGGCGCTGCCGCTGCCGGTCAATGCGATCGCCGACCCCGCCAGCGGCGAGAGGGCGAGCTATGCGGCGCTCGGCGTCGGACGGGTCAGCTTCGGCCCGCTGCTTCAGGCTGCGCTTGCGGTGCGCGCCAACGAGATTCTGGCGGGTTGGCGCTGACCGGCCCCGCTATCAGCGGCCCTCGGCGTAGGCGGCGAGGTGGGCGACCTGATCGGGGTCGAGGGACGGGCGGACGGTTGCGCGGGCGGTGGCCACGTCGTCGGAGGTGACGTCGGCGGCGTCCACGTTGCGGCGCATCGCGGACAGCGCCGCCTCACGCAGCAGCGCGGAGCAGTCGGCGGCGGAGTAGCCGTCCAGGTCGGCGGCGAGTGCTTCGAGGTCGACGTCGGCGGCCAGCGGGACGGAACGTCCTGCCGTGCGCAGGATCTCGAGCCGGGCCTCGGCGTCCGGCGGCGGAACGAACACCAGCTTCTCCAACCGTCCGGGCCGCAGCAGCGCCGGGTCGATCAGGTCCGGCCGGTTGGTGGCACCGACCACGACGACGTCGCGGAGCGGCTCCACCCCGTCGAGTTCGGTGAGCAGCGCCGCGACGACCCGGTCGGTGACCCCCGAGTCGGTGGACTGCCCGCGCCGCGGGGCCAGCGCGTCCACCTCATCGAGGAAGATCATCGACGGTGCCGAGTCCCGTGCCCGCTGGAACAGTTCGCGCACCGCCCGCTCCGATGCGCCGACCCACTTGTCCATCAGCTCCGCGCCCTTGACCGCATGCACCGACAGCTGACCGGAACTGGCAAGCGCCCGAACCAGATACGTCTTTCCGCAGCCGGGAGGTCCGTACAGCAGTACGCCGCGCGGCGGATCGACGCCGAGGCGCGCGAACGAATCGGGGTGCTGCAATGGCCACAGCACGGCCTCGGTCAGCGCCTGCTTGGTCTCCACCATGTCCCCGACGTCGTCGAGGGTGACCGACCCGACCGCCAACTCCTCGGTCCCGGACCGGGACAGCGGCCGGATCACGTCGAGCGCGCCGAGCAGGTCGGCGTGTTCGAGTCGCGGGTCGGTGCGGTCGGCGCTGGCGCGTGCGGCCGCCCGCATCGCCGCCTCCCGTACCAGTGCCGCGAGGTCGGCGGCAACGAATCCCGGGGCGCGGGAGGCGATCACGTCGAGGTCGAGGGTCGCGGTCGGCACCCGGCGGAGCAGCAGCTCGAGCAGTGATCGGCGGGTGCCTGCGTCCGGGAGTGGGATGGTCAGTTCGCGGTCGCAGACGTCCTGCCCGCGGGCCCGGCCGTCGAGGGCGTCGGGGTGGGCGGTGGTGGCGACGAACGCGACCCCCGGGGTGTCCACCGCGCGCCGCAGCTCGTCGAGGATCAGCGTCGACACCGGATCCGGCTCGGCGGGCAGCAGCGCATCCAGGTCGGTGATCAGCAGCACGCCACGGTCGTGGCGGAGGTGCGCGACGGCGTCGGCGACGCGCTGCAGCCGCGCGGCGGAGTCGAGTGCGCCGACGGTGGGTCCGTCCAGCTCGACCACGCCGCGCCCGGCGAGCACAGCCCGCGCCAATGTCGCCTTCCCTACCCCGGCGGGCCCGGTGACGAGGACGCCGAGATGGGCCGACGCACCGAGGGTGTGCAGCAGTTCCGGCTCGTCGAGTGCGAGGGTGAGCCATTCCGCGAGCTTGGCTGCCTGTGCGGCGACCCCGACCAGGTCGCGCACCGGCACCGCGTCCGTGCGGCGCACCTCCGGCTCCCGGACCGCCCGCGGTTCGGCGTCGGGTGACGCGGCGGCGCGGTGGGTTTCGCCCCAGCCGACGGCCGAGTTGGGTTGCACGCTCACCGGTCCGGCCGGGTCGACGGCCGTCACCGTCAGCAATTCGGATGTCCAGGTCACCCCGAAGGTGCGGGACAGCGACTGGGTCGCCACGGTGGTGGAGGTGCCGGGGCCGAGGTCGCGGGGCAGCAGGGACACGGTGTCCCCGACGGTGACGACCTTCCCCAGCAAGGCCTGCCGCAGCGTGGTGTCGGAGATCGAGCGGGTTGCCAGCGCGGATCCGCTGACGGTGACGGTGCGGGCGCCGTACACGGTTTCTGGTGAAATCACCACCCGCGCATCTTCTTTCACTCGCGCATTCGACAGGGTGACGTCGTCGAGGAGGGCGGTGCCGGTGGGGGTTCCGGACGGCGCGAGCGCGACAACGGCGGCGGTCCGGCGGCCGCCGACGACCGCGATCCCGTCCCATTCCCGCAGTCCCAGCGCGGCAAGGGCCTCGGGGTGCAGGCGCACCACCCCGCGGCGGGCGTCGGCGGCGGACGTGTTCAGTCGGGCGGTGAGGGCGAGTTCCGGGGACGTCACGGAACCCACCCTAGTTGTGATCGGTGGGGAACCGCGCCGACCAGTCGTGCAGCGCCGCGCTGAACTCCAGCGACTGCGGGAGCGGCACGATCATGTCCAGCGGGCCGGGCGGGAGCGGGCCCAGCTCGTCGAGCAGGTGATTGGCATTGGTGAAATGCGCGAAATGCAGGTCGGTGTGGCCCAATTCGTCGCGGATCGGCCCCACCTGCGCGCAGTTGACGTTCAGGTCCTTGTCGGAACACGTCAGCAGGACCGGGGTGCTGTCGGGGACGGCGGCGGCCAACCGCACCGGGTCGAGCGCGTCGGCTTCGGCGAGGAATTTCGCGTTCGAGCGGACCAGGCCGATGCTCGCGAGCAGCGGATCCGGTCGGGCGGGCAGGGTGCCGGACTCGCGCAGGCCCGCGATGGTGTCGCGGAGCGTGGCGCGGGCGGCGTCGGCGTCGGCGACCGACATCTGGCCGATCCGGACGGCCTGATCGAGTTGGGTGTTCAGTTGCGCGGTGAGCAGGTCCAGGTAGCGCATCGGGAGCGGGGCAAGCAGCCCGAGGCCGCCGTGCCCGATGCCGCGCTCGGCGAGGGCGAGCGCCGTGAAGGCGCCCTCGCTGTGCCCGACCAGGATCAGCCGGTCCGTCGGAACGCCGGTGCGCTCGGCCAGCACCCGGGCGGCGGCCGCCGCGTGATCGACCTGCGCGGTAAAGCCGAACTCGGCGAGGCGTTCGGGCGGCAACCCGGCGAGGCCGGTGGCGCCGCTGCCGAGCTTGTCGAAACGCAGACTCGGGATGCCCTGCGCGGCCAGGTCGTCGGCTATCCGGCCGATCGTGTTCGCGGTCAGGCCCGGCTGGTTGCCGTTCCGGTCGGTCGGGCCGCTGCCCGGCAGCAGCAGGACCGCCGCACCCGTGCGCGGGTGCGCCGGTGCGCGGAGGCTGCCGTGCAGCACGAGGCCGCGCGCCTCGAAGGTGACTTCGGTGTCGGTGCCGGACGGGGCAACCGACGATCCGGCAACCGGAATCGGCCCGCGGACCGGGAGCGCCGAGGCCGTGGCGGGCAGGCCAACCGAGCCGATCGCCACCGCAGCGGGAAGGCCCGCGGCGAACATCCGTCGCATCGCCCGTCGCATCGTCGTCGTCATCTCTCTCATTTCGATCGCGGCCTGCGGAGCCCGAGGCGTTGCGCCGAACGCTTCGGCCGGTGACCGTCGGGTGCTCGTCGGATCGCGCGCCGCTCCGCGGGTTTGACGTCCCAGACCTCGGGTCGGGCGGCGACCCACCGCTTGGATCGGACCGCGAACGGGATGTGCACCAGGTACGCGAAGACGAGAACGATCAGCAGCACGTACGGGTAGGTGATCAGGGCGGCGCCGATCAGGGCGACCAGGATCAGCAGCACCGCCGCCATCCGCCGCGGAACGGAGAAGGTCTTCATCGCCAGCGTCGGGATCCGGCTGACGATCAGGACCGCCGACAGCACCGTCCACACCGACACCGGCCAGAACGACGACCACCAGCCGTCCCCCCACGCCTCATACGCGGCGATCGGGGTCAGGGCGATCAGGGCCCCGGCCGGGGCGGGCACACCGACGAAGAACTCGTTCGTGTACGACGGCGCGGACTCGTCGTCGAGAAGGGTGTTGAAGCGGGCCAGTCGCAGCACGATGCTCACCGCGTAGACCAGCGCCACCATCCAGCCCGCGTTGCTGCCGTCCAGCAGCGTCACGTACAGCACCAGTGCCGGTGCAACGCCGAACGAGATGGCGTCGGCGAGGGAGTCGAGCTCCGCGCCGATCTTCGTCGTCGCGTCGAGGAGGCGTGCGATCCGGCCGTCGAGCGAGTCGAGGACGGCGGCGACGCCGATCATCCCCAGCGCGACCCCGAGCTGGCCGCCGAGCGCGAACTTCACCGCGGACAGGCCGCTGCACAAGGCCAGGATCGTCAGCGTGCTCGGCAGCAGCAGCAGCCCGCTGGTTGCGACGCGGCGGGTGTTCGTCACGACCTCCGGCTGGCTCACGGGAGCTGCGCGAGCACGGTCTCGGCGCCGACGGCGCGCTGTCCCCTCTCCACCATCAGCGTGGTGCCGACGGGGAAGTAGGTGTCGACGCGGGAACCGAACCGGATCAGGCCGTACGTGTCACCGATCGGCAGTCGGTCGCCGACCTCGGCCTGGCAGACGATGCGCCGCGCAAGCAACCCGGCGATCTGCACGACCGCGACATCATGTCCGGACGGCGTCCGCAGCAGCATCGAGTTGCGCTCGTTGGCGTCGCTGGCCTCGGCCAGATCGGCGGACAGGAACTTTCCCGGCCGGTGCACGACCCGAAGGACCTCACCCGCGACGGGGCTCCGCTGCACGTGCACGTCGAGCACCGACAGGAAGATGCTGACCCGCGGCACCGGCTGATCGCCCATCGCCAGTTCCGCGGGCGGGACGGCGGTGTCGACGAGCGCCACCTCGCCGTCCGCGGGGGAGACCACCACGTTCGGCCGGTTCGGCGGCACCCGATGCGGGTGCCGGAAGAACGCGGCGCTCGCGCCGGCGGCGAGCAGGCCGGTGCGACGCAGCCACGGGCGACGGCGGCCGAGCACGGCAACGCCGAGCGGGGCGAGGACGAACGGCAACCCGGCGGGGTGCAGGGGTGGGATCGTGGTCCGGACCAGGTCGACGATGTGGGCGAGCCCGGTCGGCTGCGGAGTGCCAATGGGCATGGGTCGGCGGGCCACGAGATCCTCTTCGGTCGGGGACGGTGCGGGCGGCCGCGGGCTCGCCGCCCGCGGGCACTGCACAGGCTAGCCGAGTGGGGCCCGGTCGCCCCACCCCGAAAGCCGGCCTGGGCCCCCGGTCACCCGGCGTGCGCGGTCGCGGACTCCACCTCGCTCTTGATCCGGGCCAGTGTGGTGTTCATTCCCGACACCATCTCGACCTCGAAGTCCGCGGTCCCGCCCATGAATTTGTCGACGAGGAACGCGGAGACCTTGCTGGTCCCGGTCGGGGCCTCGCGGCGTTCGGTGACGCGGGTGCCGCGCTCGGTCGGGGTGAGCTCGTAGCTCCAGATGGTGCGGTTCTCCGCCACCCGCCAGGCGATGGCCGTGTTCGGGTCGAACCGGATGACCTTGCTGCTCGTCGGCCAGACGAGCAGGCCCTTCTTGTTCACGTTGACCGTCCTGGTGCCGGTGCGCACCGGCCCGCCGAAGACCTTCATCACCTTGCACTGCGGGCTCCACCTGCCCATGCGCTCGAGGTCGGAGATCACCCGCCAGACCGCGTCCGGTGCGGCGTCGATCTCGATGGTGGCTTCGAGGGTGTTCGTCACGGGGCTCTCCGGTTCGTTCGAAGTGTGTGGTACCGACGGTTACAGATGAGTCGGCTACCTATGATTCGTCGGCAGGTCGGGTTCGTCAAGGTCTCGCATCGCGCCTGCGGTAATGACTTGCCGGTGGACGGCGATGAACAGGGTATCCAGCCCATCGCCCGCCGCCCCCGTGGTCGGCACCCGCACCCGGAGCCTGCCGTGAAGATCCCCGTCGTTCGTCGCCCCGCCCATCGCGACCCGGTCCCGATGCTGCCGATCGGGCACGGCCTCGGCAGGCGGCCGTCCTGGCCGAGCGAGCGGCTCGAACGGCTGCTCACCCCGCACGAGGTCGACGACCTCGCCCGCGGCCACTTCACCCGCTGACGGGCCGGGTCGCGTCGCCGGGCCCGGCGGGCCCCCGGCCGTGGCACGATCGGTCGAATGACCGGATCGACCGACGAGGCCGCAACCGCCCAGCGGCTGCGCGACCTTGCCCGACTGCGACGCGTCCGGGACCGGATGGACCGCGACTACGCGCACCCGCTCGACGTCGAGGCCCTCGCCCGCGGCGTGCACATGTCCGCAGGGCACCTCAGCAGGCAGTTCCGGAAGGAGTACGGCGAATCCCCGTACTCCTACCTGATGACCCGGCGCATCGAACGCGCGATGGCCCTGCTGCGCCGCGGCGACCTCAGCGTCACCGAGGTCTGCTTCGCGGTCGGCTGTTCCTCGCTGGGCACGTTCAGCACCCGCTTCGCCGAACTCGTCGGCGTCCCGCCGAGCGTGTACCGGGACCAGCAGCGGTCCGACGCGGAGATGCAGTCGTGTGTCACCAAGCAGGTCACCAGACCGGTCAGGAATCGAGAAGCGCGGCCCGCCGCGCGGCCCTAGCGTGATGGACATGAACCTCACCATTCACTCGGCCTTCCTTCCCCACGACGACCGCGACGCCGCACTGGCGTTCTACCGCGACCTCCTCGGCTTCGAGGTCCGCAAGGAGGTCGGCTACAACGGGCTGTACTGGATCACCATCGGGCACCCGGACCAACCCGACACCTCCCTCGTCCTGCACCCGCCCGCCGCCGACCCCGGCATCACCGAGGACGAGCGCCGCACGATCACCGAGATGATGGCGAAGGGGACCTACGCGATCCTCACCCTCGCCACCCCCGACCTCGACCGGACGTTCGCGAAGCTGGAGTCCAGCGGCGCGGACATCGTGCAGGAACCGATCGAGCAGCCGTACGGCATCCGCGACTGCGCCGTCCGCGACCCCGCGGGCAACCTGCTGCGCATCAACGAGGTGACCCGATGAGCACCGCAGGGTCGACGATGGTGACCTCGGTGCTCCTCGGCGCCGCCGACGTCGCGGCCGCGGAGACGTTCTACCGCGGTCTCGGGCTCGGGTCCCGGATCGGCGTGCGCGCCGAGCAGGAGCCGTCCACCGGGTTCCGCGGCTACACGCTCTCGCTGGTGGTGTCCCAGCCCGGCAACGTCGACGCGTATGTCGCGGCCGCCCTCGCCGGGGGTGCGACCGAACTGAAGCCGGCTAGGAAGAGCCTGTGGGGGTACGGCGGCGCAGTGCAGGCCCCGGACGGCGCGATCTGGACGATCGCGAGTTCGTCGAAGAAGGACACCGGACCGGCGGTCCGACAGTTCGACGAGCTGGTCCTGCTGCTCGGGGTCGCGGACGTCAAGGCGAGCAAGCAGTTCTACGTCGACCGTGGGCTCGTCGTGCAGAAGAGCTTCGGCCGCAAGTACGTTCAGTTCGAGGCCGCGCCCGACGGCGTCACCCTCGCGCTGAACGGGCGTGCGGCGTTGGCGAAGAACGCGGGCGTGTCCCCCGAGGGCACCGGCTCGCACCGCATCGCGGTCCGCGGCACCGCGGGCCCCTGCACCGATCCGGACGGCTTCCGGTGGGAGACGGCGCCCGTATAAAGGGTTCGGACAGGCACGGAGACCACGGCCGCGACGGCGGCACCGTTCGACGGATGGAGACCACGTGAGCATGGCACCGACGACAACGCAGCCGGCCGGGCTGCCCGCCGCCGACAGCCACGACCTGATCCGCGTGCACGGTGCGCGGGAGAACAATCTCAAGAACGTCAGCGTCGACCTCCCTAAGCGGCGGCTGACGGTGTTCACCGGCGTCTCGGGGTCCGGCAAGAGTTCACTGGTGTTCGCGACGATCGCCGCCGAATCGCAGCGGATGATCAACGAGACCTACAGCGCGTTCGTGCAGGGCTTCATGCCGACGCTCGCGCGGCCCGACGTCGACGTGCTCGAGGGCCTGACGACGGCGATCATCGTCGACCAGGAGCGGATGGGCGCGAACCCGCGCTCGACGGTCGGCACCGCCACCGACGCGAACGCGATGCTGCGGATCCTGTTCAGCCGAATCGGCACGCCGCACATCGGCTCGCAGCAGGCGTTCTCGTTCAACGTCGCGTCGATCAGCGGTGCCGGGGCGGTCACCGTCGAAAAGGGCGGACTGGAGATCAAGGAGCGCAGAAGTTTCAGTGTCACCGGCGGGATGTGCCCGCGCTGCGAGGGCATGGGCACGGTCTCCGACTTCGACCTGACCGCGCTGTACGACGCCGACAAATCGCTGAACGAGGGCGCGCTGACGATCCCCGGCTACAGCATGGACGGCTGGTACGGCCGGATCTTCCGCGGCTGCGGATTCTTCGACCCCGACAAGCCGATTGCCAGGTTCACCAAGAAGCAGCTCGGCGACCTGCTGTACAAGGAACCAACCAAGGTCAAGGTCGAGGGCGTCAACGTCACCTACGAGGGCCTGATCCCGAAGATTCAGAAGTCGTTCCTGTCCAAGGACCGTGAGGCGATGCAGCCGCACATCCGGGCGTTCGTCGACCGTGCGATCACCTTCCAGACTTGCCCGGACTGCGCGGGAACCCGGCTCAGCGAGCTGGCCCGGTCGTCGAAGATCGCCGGCCTCAGCATCGCCGACGTGTGCGCGATGCAGATCAGCGACCTCGCCGAGTGGGTCGGCGGGCTGGACGAGGACACGGTGGCGCCGCTGCTGACGGCGCTGCGTCGCACGCTCGACTCGTTCGTCGAGATCGGCCTCGGTTACCTCAGCCTCGACCGCCCGGCGGGCACCCTGTCCGGGGGAGAGGCGCAGCGCACCAAGCTGATCCGGCATCTCGGGTCCTCGCTCACCGATGTCACCTATGTCTTCGACGAACCGACGATCGGTCTGCACCCGCACGACATCGCGCGGATGAACAACCTGCTGTTGCAGCTGCGCGACAAGGGAAACACCGTGCTCGTCGTCGAGCACAAGCCGGAGGCGATCGCGATCGCCGACCACGTCGTCGACCTCGGCCCGCGCGCGGGCACCGACGGCGGCGAGATCGTGTTCGAGGGCACCGTCGGCGAGCTCCGCGCCAGCGGCACCCTCACCGGACGGCATCTCGACGACCGCGCCTCACTCAAGCCTGCGGTGCGCACCGCCGCAGGCGCACTCGAGGTTCGCGGCGCCGACGCGCACAACCTGCGGGACGTGGACGTCGACCTCCCGTTGGGTGTGCTCGTCGTGGTGACCGGCGTCGCGGGCTCCGGCAAGAGTTCGCTGATCACGGGGTCGGTCGCGGGCCGGGACGGCGTGGTGTCCATCGATCAGGGCGCGATCAAGGGCTCGCGGCGCAGCAATCCCGCCACGTACACCGGGCTGCTCGATCCGATCCGGAAGGCGTTCGCGAAGGCCAACGGCGTCAAGCCGGGCCTGTTCAGCGCGAACTCCGACGGTGCGTGCCCGAACTGCAACGGCGCCGGGGTGATCTACTCGGACCTCGCGATGATGGGCGGCGTCTCGGCTCCGTGTGAGGTGTGCGAGGGGAAGCGGTTCCAGGCCGAGGTTCTCGAGTACACGTTCGGCGGCAGGGACATCAGCGAGGTGCTGACCATGTCGGCCGCCGAGGCCGAGGCGTTCTTCGGCAGCGGTGACGCGAAGCTTCCGGCGGCGCACCGGATCCTGGCCAGGCTCGTCGACGTTGGCCTCGGTTACGTGAAGATCGGTCAGCCGCTGACCACCCTGTCCGGCGGTGAGCGGCAACGCCTCAAGCTCGCCACCCACATGGGGGAGAAGGGTGACGTCCTCATCCTCGACGAGCCGACGACCGGCCTGCACCTCGCCGACGTGGAGAACCTCCTCGGCCTGCTCGACCGGCTGGTGGACTCCGGCAAGTCGGTGATCGTCATCGAGCACCATCAGGCGGTGATGGCGCACGCCGACTGGATCATCGACCTCGGTCCGGGTGCGGGCCACGACGGTGGTCGGGTGGTCTTCGAGGGTGCGCCCGCGGACCTGGTCGCCGCGCGCTCGACCCTCACCGGCACGCACCTCGCGGAGTACGTCGGCGCCTGATCCTCCACCGAACGGGCGGTTGTCGGGGCATCGGTCGAGAGCCCGTCCCGACAACCGCCCGTTCGGCCGTGCACGGTCGGGCAACTTGTTCTATTGGAGATAGAACAATACGATGAAGTCGTGCTCATCCGAATCGACCCCGCGTCGCCGGCACCGCTGTTCGAGCAGGTGGCGGCCAGCGTGCGTCGGGCCATCGCCGACGGCGGCGTCGCGCCCGGCGATCGCCTGCCCGGCGCACGAGACCTCGCCGCCTCCCTCGACCTCAACGTGCACACCGTGCTGCGGGGCTATCAGCTGCTGCGCGAGGAGGGGTTGATCGAACTCCGGCGCGGGCGGGGTGCGGTCGTCGTCGCGGACGGCGGCCGCCGCGGCAGGCTGCAGGAGGTGGTGCGGGCCCTCGTCGTCGAGGCGCGCCGACTCGGCGTGAGCACGGATGAACTCGTGACCCTCGTGACGAAGGAGATGGGATGACCGACTCGATGGAAACACCCCGGGTGTCGTGGCCGCGGGCCCTCGTCGCCGCACTGGCGGCGCCGCTGCTGGTCGGTGCGGTCGCGGTCGTGCTGTTCGGTGCCTGGTCCGCGGACCTGCCGGACCCGCTCGCCGTGCACTTCGGGCCGGGCGGCGACGCGGACGGCTTCGCCTCGCCCGGCGCGGCGCGCTGGTCGGTGCTCCTCGGCCCGGCCACCGCGGCCGTCCTGGTGACGGTGCTGGTCCTGATCACCCGCCGCGATCTGCGCACCGCGCGGACGGGCGTCGCGGCCGCGGCCGGGATCGGGTCGTTCGTCGCCGCGGTTCCGCTGCTGATGGCCGCCCCGCAGCGGGGCGTCGCCGACGCGGCCGACGTCACCGTTCCCGTCTGGGGACTCGTCGCCGCGGCCGTGATCGGCGCGATCGCCGCCCTGCTCGGTGCCCGTGCGGTGCCGTCCCCCGGCCCGGCGCGGGCGAGCACCGCGCCGCCCGCGGACGCTCCGCGGATTCCGCTCGCGGACCGCGAGCGGGTCGCCTGGTCGGGGTCCGCGTCGATGCCCCGGTGGGTCGGGGTGGGCGTGGGGGTCGTTCCCGTCGTTGTCGCGGGCGCATTGCTGGCCACCGGCGGCGCGAGCGCCCTCCTGGTGCTCGTCGTCGCCGTGATCTCCGCGGCCCTGATGGCACTCGTTCTGGCGCCGGTCCGGGTCGGCATCGACCATCGCGGGCTGACCGCGCGCGGACTCGTCCCGGTTCGAGCGATCACGATCCCGCTCGGTGAGGTGGCCGAGGCGCGGGCCGTCACCGTCCGGGTGCTGAACGGGTTCGGCGGCTACGGCTACCGGATCGGGCCGCGCGGTGTCGGGCTGATCGCCCGCCCGGGGGAGGCGCTGCAGGTCACCCGGGGCGACGGGTCACGGTTCACCGTCACCGTCGACGACGCGGCCGGCGCGGCCGCCGCGCTCAATGCCCTCGCCGCCCGCGGGCGCGTCTGACGCGGGGCGCGTCCGCCGCTCGCCGCCCGGCCCGGCGCATACTTGATCGGTGAGCGTCGACGGGGTCCTGTTCGACATCGACGGAGTGCTCGTCACCTCGTGGCGAGCACTGCCCGGTGCCCGGGCGACCCTGGATGCGCTGCGCGCCCGCGGACTGCCCCGGGCCTTCCTCACCAACACCACCTCCCGTACCCGCCGCGAGATCGCCGCCGCGTTGCTGTCCTGCGGCATGGACGTCGACACCGGGGAGATCGTCACCGCGGCCGTGCTGACCGCCGAGTATCTGCGGTCCACCTACCGGGACGCCCGCTGCCTGCTGATCAACCATGGCGACATCGCGGAGGACCTGACCGGGATCACCCTCGTCGACGAGCATCCGGACGTGGTGGTGCTCGGCAGCGCGGGCCCGGAGTTCGATCACCTGACGTTGAGTCGGGTGGCCGAGATGATGCAGCGCGCGGTCCCGGTCGTCGCGATGCAGAGCGGGCTCACCTGGGCCACCGCGGACGGGCTCCGCATCGACACCGGTGTCTACCTGCCGGGGCTCGAGGCCGCAGGCGGTGCGCGGGTCACCGTGATCGGCAAACCCGCCCCGACCGGGTTCACCACCGCGGCAGCGCTGATGGGCACCGAACCCGAACACGCCATGATGATCGGCGACGACCTGGTGGGCGACGTGCTCGCCGCGCAGTACGTCGGATATGTCGGGGTGCTGGTCCGGACCGGGAAGTTCCGGCCTGCCGTCCTTGACTCGCCGCCGGTCCTTCCCGACCATGTCATCGATTCGGTGGCGGACCTGCCCGACCTGCTCGACCGGCTCGATCCATGAGTGGCGACCGGCCATCGCCCGGGGGAGATGTCCGTTCTGTCGGACCTGCGCCTGCCCCGGGAAATCGGCAGGGCCGGACCGGCAAACCGGCCGCGAATCGTCACCGACGATGGGCTTGCGAAACCCGGGGGCCGAGCGCCCGGTTGTTCGGTACGGTCGACCCCATCCCATCCCACTTCATGCCGCCGAGGAGTTTCGTGCGCACTGCGTTCCGCCCCCGTTCCCTGACCCTGTTCGGCACCCGATTCGCCCGCGTTGGCGCGTCGATCGCGACGGGTGTCGCCGTGATCGGCGGCCTCGCCGTCGCGGGCGGCGGGGTCGCGTCCGCGGCCCGCGTCGACTGCGTGTCCCCGCCGTCGGCCGACGACATTCGCGTGATTGGTGACGCGAGTTGCGGCGCGACCGCAACGGTCGGTGGCACCGCGACGGCGGGCGCGACGGACAGCGGCACCGCGGTCAGCGTCGCCGAGGTCGGCGGCGCGAACACGTTCGCGACCGGTTTCGGGGTCGCGCTCAGCACGACGAAGGGCCCGGGCCAGGCGCACGCCTTCGCGATCGGTGGCGGCATCGCGAAGGCGGGGGGCGGCAACGGCAACACCACGTTCGCGCTGGCCGGCTGGGGCTCCGGTGCCACCGCAACACCGGACGGCGTGGACTGCATGGGCCCGCTGTCGTTCGCGGTGAACCTCAATACCGGCGCGGTGTGCCTGATTCGCTGAAGCACGGTGATCCGCTGATTCCGCGGAGCAATCGGGGCGTGTCGGCCGGGTCCGGAGGGGCCCGTGCTGGCGCGCCCCGCGCACGTGGAGGGGGTCGTGAGTCCTTGCACTCGCCTCGGGTGAGTGCTAAAAATGCACTTGGCACTCGCAACACGTGAGTGCCAGGTCGGGGCGGTGAGGCCGGGATCCATCGACACCCTCGGTCGTCCGTCGCGGGCACCGAACCTGGCCGAGTGAACGGGGCGAACGCATGCGCTCGCCCTGCGCGCCAATGAGGCGACCCGACGAGCGGTCGCCTTGTGTGTCACCCCCAATCCGGAGGATCACTTCGCAATGGCCAAGATCATCGCGTTCGACGAAGAGGCCCGTCGCGGCCTTGAGCGTGGCCTCAACAGCCTCGCCGACGCCGTCAAGGTGACGCTGGGACCCAAGGGTCGCAACGTCGTGCTCGAGAAGAAGTGGGGCGCCCCCACGATCACCAACGACGGCGTGTCCATCGCCAAGGAGATCGAGCTCGAGGACCCCTACGAGAAGATCGGCGCCGAGCTGGTCAAGGAGGTCGCCAAGAAGACCGACGACGTCGCTGGCGACGGCACCACCACCGCCACCGTCCTCGCTCAGGCGCTCGTCCGTGAGGGTCTGCGCAACGTCGCGGCAGGCGCCAACCCGCTTGGCCTCAAGCGCGGCATCGAGAAGGCCGTCGAGGCCGTCACCGCCAAGCTGCTCGACACCGCCAAGGAGGTCGAGGGCAAGGAGCAGATCGCCGCGACCGCAGGCATCTCCGCGGGCGACGCGTCCATCGGTGAGCTGATCGCCGAGGCCATGGACAAGGTCGGCAAGGAAGGCGTCATCACCGTCGAGGAGTCCAACTCCTTCGGCCTGCAGCTCGAGCTCACCGAGGGCATGCGCTTCGACAAGGGCTACATCTCGCTGTACTTCGCGACCGACGCCGAGCGTCAGGAAGCGGTCCTCGAGGATCCGTACATCCTGCTGGTCAGCTCCAAGATCTCGACGGTCAAGGACCTGCTGCCGCTGCTGGAGAAGGTCATCCAGGCAGGCAAGCCGCTGCTGATCATCGCCGAGGACGTCGAGGGCGAGGCCCTGTCGACCCTGGTGGTCAACAAGATCCGCGGGACCTTCAAGTCCGTCGCCGTCAAGGCTCCCGGCTTCGGTGACCGCCGCAAGGCGCAGCTCGCCGACATCGCCATCCTCACCGGTGGCGAGGTCGTCAGCGAAGAGGTCGGCCTGTCCCTGGAGACCGCGGGCATCGAGCTGCTCGGCCGCGCCCGCAAGGTCGTCGTCACCAAGGACGAGACCACCATCGTCGAGGGTGCAGGCGACGCCGACGCCATCGCCGGTCGCGTCAACCAGATCCGCGCCGAGATCGAGGCGTCGGATTCGGACTACGACCGCGAGAAGCTGCAGGAGCGCCTCGCGAAGCTGGCCGGTGGCGTCGCCGTCATCAAGGCCGGTGCCGCGACCGAGGTCGAGCTCAAGGAGCGCAAGCACCGCATCGAGGACGCCGTCCGCAACGCGAAGGCCGCCGTCGAGGAGGGCATCGTCGCCGGTGGTGGCGTCGCGCTGCTGCAGGCCGCTCCGGTCCTAGACGACCTGAAGCTCGAGGGCGACGAGGCCACCGGTGCCAACATCGTCAAGGTGGCCCTGGAGGCCCCGCTCAAGCAGATCGCGTTCAACGCAGGCCTCGAGCCCGGCGTCGTCGCGGAGAAGGTTCGCAACCTGCCCGCAGGCAGCGGCCTGAACGCCGCCACCGGCGAGTACGAGGACCTGCTCGTCGCGGGCATCAACGACCCGGTCAAGGTCACCCGCTCGGCGCTGCAGAACGCGGCGTCCATCGCGGCGCTGTTCCTGACCACCGAGGCCGTCGTTGCCGACAAGCCGGAGAAGGCCGCCGCTCCGATGGGCGACCCGACCGGTGGCATGGGCGGCATGGACTTCTGAGTCCGACGCACGCTCGGGGCGGCCCGGCCGCCCCACCCGGTTGACCGAGGCCGATCCACCGTCCGGTGGGTCGGCCTCGTCCGTCCGGTCACCGCGGCGTCGTCGATCCGACGGGTGATGTTCATCCGATACTTCGACGATTCCGTGGACAACGGGTGCGCACTCGGCCACACTGTCCGGGCGTACACACGTCTCGAGGCCCCATTCGGTAACGATGGGGCCCCGGTACTGTATATATACGCGAACGCACCGCTAACGAACGTAGACGACACACCAAGGTGGGAAGATGCCCAAGTTTCGTGGATCCGCACGTCGGATCGGCCGCCTCGCGGCCGCGACGGCCGCGCTGACCGTCCTGCCCCTGCTCGGCGTCGGCGCCGTCGCCAACGCCGACGAGGTCCCGAGCGCGGTCGCACCGAACGGATCCAAGCTCGAGCGCATCGACGGCTCCGGACGCCAGATCACGGCCTACGTGCACTCGGTGTCCATGGACAAGACCATCCCGCTGAAGATTCAGCTGCCCGCGGACATGAACTCCGAGCGCCCCACCCTGTACCTGCTCAACGGTGCTGGCGGCGGCGAGGACTCCGCGACCTGGCAGCGTCGCACCGACGTCGCCTCGTTCTTCGCCGACAAGAACGTCAACGTCGTCACCCCGGTCGGCGGCGCGTTCAGCTACTACACCGACTGGATCAAGGACGACCCGGAGCTCGGCCGCAACAAGTGGACGACGTTCCTCACCCAGGAGCTGCCGCCGATCATCGACGCGGCGTTCAAGGGCAACGGCACCAACTCGCTCGCCGCGATCTCGATGACCGGCACCAGCGTGCTGAACCTCGCGATCCAGGCCCCCGGCGTGTACAAGAGTGTCGCGGGCTACAGCGGCTGCGCCGAGACCACCACCCCGGCGGGTAAGGCGTACATCAAGCTGGTCGTCGAGTCCCGCGGCGGCGGCGACACCGAGAACATGTGGGGCCCGGACGGTAGCCCGGAGTGGATCGCCAACGACCCGGTCGTCAACGCGGAGAAGCTGCGCGGCACCGAGATCTACATGTCCACCGGCAACGGCCTGCCCGGCCCGCACGACACCCTGGAGGCGACCGGCGGCACCGGAGCACTGGCGAACCAGGTGATCGTCGGCGGCGTGATCGAGGGCGCCACCCTGCTGTGCACGAACAACCTGTTCAAGCGGCTCAATGACCTGAACATCCCGGCCACCTTCGACTTCCGTCCGAACGGAACCCACTCGTGGGGCTACTGGCAGGACGACCTGCACAAGTCGTGGCCGTGGATCGCCCGCACCATCGGGCTCTGACCTAACGCACACCAACGGCGCCGGTCCCGCAGTCGCGGGGCCGGCGCCGTTGCCGTGTTGCGGTCCTCGTGTTCGTCTTCGGGGAGGACGTCGGCACCCCTCCCGTCGACGCGCTGCTCATCGTCCTGTCGGTGGTGCTGGCGTCGTCGATGATGCAGGCCGCTGGCGGCATTGACTGGATGGTGTCGATCGCCGCGAACCTGATCGCCAAGCGCCCCAAGCAGATCACCCTCATCGCTCCGCTGGTGTCGTTCCTGTTCTCGGTCGGCGCAGGCACCTCGAACATTCTGTATCCGCTGTTGCCCGTCATCTACGACGCCTCCTACCGCAACGGGATCCGGCCGTCCCGCCCGCTGTCGTTGTCGGTGGTCGCGACTGGTGTCGCGCTCGCCTGCAGCCCGGTGTCCGCGGCGATGGCGGCGATGGTCACCCTGACCGATGTGGCGCCGTACAACTTCGAGCTGATCGACATCATCAAGATCACCCTTCCCGCGGCGGTGATCGGCATCGTCCTCTCGTCGGTCGTGGTGAACCGGCTCGGCAAGGACATCGCCGAGGACCCGGAGATCCAGGCGCGCATCGCGTCCGGCGACCTCGCCGCACCGTCCGGCGGCCTGAGCAGGATCGAGCTGAAGGCGTCGACGCAGGGGCGCAACGCCGCGCTGATCTTCCTCGTCGGCGTTGTCGCGATCGTGGTGTTCGGGCTGTTCAAGGGCATTCGACCGGACGCCTCCGACGGCACCCCGCTCGGCATGACGCCGATCATCGAGATGATCATGTTCGTCGTCGGCACCCTGATCCTGCTGGTGAGCAGGCCGCCGGTCGCGGACGTGCCGACGATGTCGGTGTTCCGGGCTGGCATGGTCTCGGCGATCGCACTGTTCGGTCTCGCCTGGATGACCGACACCTTCATCAGCGCGCACGAAGAACTGATCACCGACACCGTCGGCGACCTCGTCGAGGCGGCGCCGTGGATCTTCGCGCTCGGCGTCTTCCTGGTGTGCGTGCTGACCACCAGCCAGTCGACCGCGACCCGAACCATCGTGCCGATCGGCCTCACCGCGGGACTGGCGCCGGGACTGATCAGCGGCATGTGGGCGGGCGCGTTCGCCGGCGTCTACCTGCTGCCCACCAACGGTTCCCAGATCGCGGCCGCGAACTTCGACGAGTCGGGCAGCACCAAGCTCGGCAGCAAACTCGTCGACCACTCGTTCTTCCTGCCGACCCTGATCCTCGCGGTCACCACGATCGCGGCGGGTTCGGCGCTCGGGGTGATCCTGGGCTGAGTCAGCGGGCGCGGTACGCGTCCCACGCGGCCCGGCACGACTCCGCGATCGACTCGACCTGGTCGGGGTCCGCCACCGGCCACCCGACGCCCGGCTCGTGCAGTTCGGCGGTGAGGGTGGGGCCGAGCAGGAACTCGCGGCGGAACTCCGCCTGCACCGCAGCGAGGGTCACTCCGGCCGCCGCGGCCTGCGGCGCCAGCTCGGCGAATCGGCGTCCGGCAGAGATGATCTCCTGACTTCCGAGGTATGGCTGATTCAGAGCAACCGCCTCGCCGTCGACCGCGAAGCCGGTCCGGTGCGCGTCCGCGAGCGCCCGGATCATCCCGGGTGCCATCGTCACCGGGTGGTCGCCGCGCGGATCCCCGTTGTGGTCACCACGATTGGACAGGGCAACCACATCGGGCAGCCGATCCTCCGGTGCACGAGCGACATTCACCGCACCGTCCCGCGTGGTGGTGGTGTTCATCGTGTCGTGGAAGGACAGCGTGGTGAACTCGACGGGGCGGCCGGTGTCCCGTGCTCTGGTGAACGCGAGGTCGACCATCCGGCCGATCAGGTCGTCCCTGGTCCGTTCGTACACCTCGAGCCCGCGGGTCGCCACGGCGGCGAGGGAGTTCGCCAGCACCCGCATCCCGGCGGCGCTGTCGGGCTCGACCAGCAGCGGGAAGAACGAGAACGTGACCGGGCGGATCGCGTCCACCCCGGTGAGGTCGACATGGTTGTACCGGCCTGCCGCTCGAACCCGGGCGAACGCCTCGACCAGGTCCGTGTGCAGGTCGGCGGGCCTGGCCCGGTTGGGGTCGCGCACCAACCGCGGATGCGGGTTCTCGACGTACACGATGCGCGGGTCGAGCTCGGCCCAGCGCCGCACGATCGGGCTGGTGGAACAGTCGGTGAAGTCGAACTGCAGCCGGCGGGTGAACTCCGGGGCAAGGAATTCGGCGAGTTCCGCGGGAATCAGCGATCCCGCGTGCGGGCAGCTGACCAGCAGGTCCGCGTCCGCGAGCGCCTCGTCCAGGGTGCGGCTGTCCCGATCGGCGTAGAAGATCAGATCGTCGGGCGTGAACTCGGTTCCGGCGGGAAGCAGCAGCGGGTCGGAGAGTGCCATGGTCGAACACTATCGGCAGCAGCGCTCAGGGGAGAGTATTGAACGGTGGAGACGATTCCGATTCAGATGCCGGACGGAACCGAGGTTCCGGTGCGGCTATTCGCGGGCCGGGACGCGGCGCCGGTGGTGGTCATCTTCCCCGGGCTCGGGGTGCCGGGCGGCTACTACGACACCGTTGCGCGGGCCCTGGTCGGCCACGGTTTCAACGCGGCGATCGGGGAACTGCGCGGCCAGGGCGACAGCAGGCCACGGCCCGGCCCGGCAAGCAGCTACGGCTATCAGGAGCTGGCGTCGGTGGACTACCCGGCGATCTTCGAGGCCGTCCGGGAACGGTTCGACGAGAGCACCCCGTTCCTGCTCGGGCACAGCATGGGCGGGCAGCTGGGGGTGATGTACGCGGCCCGCATCCACGGTGCGCTCGGCGGGGTGATTCTGGTCGCGTCCGGGTCGCCGTTCCACCGCACGCACGGGATGGTGCGCGGCGCGGGACTGCTCGTCGGCTCGGCCGCGATGTCGGTGACCGCCAACGTGGCGGGGTTCTGGCCGGGCGACCGGTTCGACGTCGGCGGCTTCGGACGCCAGTCGAAGGTCCTGATCTCGGACTGGTCCCGGTTCGCGCGGACCGGCCTGATCGACCCCGCGGACGCCGACATCGACTACGAGCAGGCGCTGGCGGGGCTGACCCTTCCGGTGCTCTCGATCTCCGTCGAGGCCGACGACCTCGCCCCGAAACCCGCGATCCGGGACCTGGTCCGGAAGCTGCCGAACGCGGACGTCACGACATGGCACCAGGGGGAACCGTTGGGACACAACGGGTGGATCCGCAACTGCGGAAGCACCGTGGACCGGATCGTGGCCTGGCTGCGGGACCGGGAGTGACGACCGGCCATGGATCGTCCCGCCCGACCCGCGGGTGACGAGACCGTTGCGAGCGGTCCGCCACCGGGGCCGGGGACGGAACCCGACCCTTATGGATACATCGAGCCCGACCCGGGAGGTGGCACCCACCCGAGCACGCCCGGTGCGAGCCCCGGATTCGTCGTCGACTCGGGGGTCGGGCGCCTCGTCGCGGACTGGGAGGAAGCGCGGGCGTCGGCCGACCTGCGGGAGTACCTGCCGGACACGGCCGCGATCCGGCGGGCGGCGCTCGTCGAGCTGATCGCCGTCGACCTCGCGTACCGGTGGCTGCGCGTGCACCGGCCGAAACGGATCGCCGACTATTGCCTCGAGTTTCCGGAACTGCTTGCCGAGCCGCTGCCGCCGGAGCTCGTCTACGAGGAGTACCGGGTGCGCAGGCTCAGCGGGGACACCGTCGACCCCAACGACTACGTGGCGGAGTTCCCCGCGCAGGCCGACCGCTTCGACTGGCTGCGGGAACACGACCCGAGAACCGTGGGCACCGGCGGCCTGGAGCTGCCCGGCAGCGACGACCTCGCAGGCGAGCACCGGCTCGACGACTTCGACCTGGTCACCGAGCTCGGCCACGGTGCGTTCGCCAGGGTGTTCCTCGCCAGGCAGCGGTCGATGCAGCGCTGGGTCGCGCTGAAGATCTCCCGGGACGTCGGGAGCGAGGCGCGGACCCTGGCCCGGCTCGACCACCCAAACATCGTGCGGGTCTTCGACCAGCGGGTCCTCGAGGACCGCAGGCTGCGGATGCTGTTCATGGAGTACGTGTCCGGCGGCACCCTGCTCGACGTGGTGCGGCTGGTGCGGCGAACACCGCAGGACCAGCGGGACGGACGGCTGCTGCTCGACTCGATCGACCGGATCCGGGCAGGCAAGGGTGAGATGCGGCCCGCCGAGTCGAGCGTGCGCGAGGAGGTGGCGGCGCTGTCCTGGCCGGAGACGGTGGCGTGGATCGGGCTGCGGCTCGCCGAGGCGCTTGAGTACGCCCGCGCGCACGGGGTTCTGCACCGCGACATCAAACCGGCGAACGTGCTCCTGACGCCCGAGGGGGTGCCGAAACTCGCCGACTTCAACGTCAGTTCGGGCGACACCCCCGCGGTGCCCGGCGCATCGGGCGCGGTGGCCGGGTCGGCGGCGTACATGTCACCCGAGCAGTTGGCGGCGGTGGCGGGCGCCGCGGCGGAGGCGTCCGCCCCGATCGACACCCGCAGCGACATCTACTCACTGGGCGTGCTGCTGTGGGAACTGCTGACCGGGTCGCGGCCGTTCCCCGACGCCGCGCCGGGTCAGTCGTGGGACGAGCCACTCGCGCGGCGTCGACGCGGGGTCGACGACGACCTCGCGGGCCGGTTGCCCGCCGACTGTCCCGCCGCGCTGCGACGGGTGCTGATCGGGTCGCTCGCACCGGACCCCGCCGACCGCTGGTCGGACGGCCGGAGGCTGGCCCGCCAGTTCGCGTTGTGCCTGGACCCGCACGCCCGTGACCTCGTCGACCCCCGCCCGGGCAGTGTCCGGGCGTCGTTGTGGCGGTGGGCACTGCCGATCCTGCTGCTGTCGATCGGGATCCCGAATCTCGTTGCCGCGGGCTACAACTACTACTACAACCGGGAGCTGATCATCTCGACCCTGTCGGTGCGGGCGCAGCAGCACCTCGAGTTCGTGCACCTGGTGGTCGGGGCGGTCGCCTTCCCGATCGCGGGCGTGCTGATCGTGTGGTGGTGCAGGCTCGCGCTGACGGTGCCCCGCGGGATCCGCCGCGGCCGGAGCTACGACGCCGCAACCCTGGGCCGGGCGCGGGTCGCGACGCTGGGCCTCGGGCATCGTGCCGTCGTCGTCAGTTTCGCGGCGTGGCTGGTGGCGGGGATCGGGTATCCGATCGCGCTGCGGATCGTGGCGGGCGGCATCCCGCAGCGCGCCTACTCCCACCTGCTCGCATCGCTGGTGGTGTGCGGCGCAGTCGCCGTCGCCTACCCGTACTTCCTTCTGACCTACTATGCGGTCCGCTGCCTGTATCCGATCGTGTTGTCCCACGGTGAGATCCGCGGCACCGACGGCCGCGACATCCGCGCGCTGCGGCGCGTCGGGACCCGCTATCTCGCCGTCGCCGCGTCTGTGCCGCTGATCGGGGTCGCTGGGCTCAGCTTCGTCGGCGACCATCCGGGCAGCGCCGTCGATGTGACCGTTCGGGTGCTGTGCCTCGGCGGGATCGCCGCGTTCCTCGGGGTGTACCAGCTGTTCCGGCGGATCGAATCCGACCTGCGTGCGCTCGCCAGGATCGTGCACTGACCGCCCCTCCCGACGCATTGAACGGGGGTTCATGAGTCATCCGCCGGCCGGACGTGACACATGAACCCCCGTTCAACGGGGTCAGCTCAGGGTGCGCCAGAGGAACTCGTACGCCAGCGCCGACTTGAACGCGAGCTGCGCGTTGTCGGCGGCGCCGCCGTGCCCGCCCTCGATGTTCTCGTAGTACCGGACCGGGTGGCCCTGCTCCTCGAGGCGGGCGGCCATCTTCCGCGCGTGCCCCGGATGCACCCGGTCGTCGCGGGTGGACGTGGTGATCAGCACCGGCGGGTAGGCCCGGTCCGGGTCGGTGTTCTGGTACGGCGAGTACTCCCCGATGTAGGCCCACGCGTCCGGGTCGTCGGGGTCCCCGTACTCGGCCATCCAGGAGGCGCCGGCGAGTAGCAGGTGGTAGCGCCGCATGTCGAGCAGCGGCACCTGGCAGACGATGGCACCGAACAGTTCCGGGTAGCGGGTGAGCATCACGCCCATCAGCAGTCCGCCGTTGCTGCCGCCCTGGGCGCCGAGCTGCGCGACAGTGGTGATGCCGGACGCAACGAGGTCGCGGGCGACGGCCGCGAAGTCCTCGTACGCCCGGTGCCGCCCCGCCTTCAACGCCTGGGTGTGCCAGCCCGGACCGTACTCGCCGCCGCCGCGGATGTTCGCGACGACGTAGGTGCCACCGCGTTCGAGCCAGCCGCGGCCGAGGGCGCCGCTGTAGCCGGGGAGCAGCGAGTTCTCGAAGCCGCCGTAGCCGTAGAGCAGCGTCGGGCCCGGCGCTGCGTTCGCGCGGCGGACCACGAAGTAGGGGATCGCGGTGCCGTCCTCGGAGGTCGCGAACCGCTGGGACACCGACAGGTCCGCCGCGTCGAAGAAGGCGGGGGCCTGCTTGAGTGCCTCGACGGGTTCGCCGACGTACCCGTGCAGCAGCGTCGCTGGAGTCAGGTAGCCGCCCGAGTTGAGGAAGAACTCGTCGGAGTCCACCGGATCCACGTCGAGCACGTCGGTGGACGTCAGGTCCGGGATGCCGTCCAGCGGGATGTCGGTCCACCCGGACGGGCCGGGGGTGAGGACCCGCATCCGGGTCTGCACATCCGCCAGCGTCACCAGCAGCAGGTGATTGCGGGTCCACACGTACTGCTCGAGTGCGGTGTGCGCGTCCGGTGCGAACAGCACGGTCAGGTCCCGGGAGCCAGCCAGGTAGTCGGTGTACCTCGCGGCGAGCAGGGTGCCCGCCGGATGGGTGTCCGCGCCGACCGTCCAGGGGGAGCGGGTGCGGATCAGCAGCCACTCCCGGTGCGCGGACACCCGCGCGTCCTCGGGGGCGTCGATGCGGATCAGGCTTCCGTCCCTGGCGATTTCGAACCGCTGCGAGGTGTAGAAGTCGACAGAGCGTTCGGCGAAGCTGCGTTCGAAGCCGGGGGTGCGGTCGAACCATGCCGAGACCGCGACGTCGGTGTGCTCGCCCTCGAACACGACCGGGGCGTCGCGGACGTCGGTGCCGCGACTCCACCGGGCCGCGATCCGCGGATAGCCGGAGTCGGTGAGGGCGTCGAGGCCGGTGTCGGTGCCGACGTAGACGGTGTCGATGTCGATCCAGTCGATGTCCGTCTTCGCCTCGGGGAGCACGAATCCGCCGTCGGCGACGAATTCGCGTCGGACAAGATCGAATTCACGGATCACCACGGCGTCGGCGCCGCCACGGGACATGCTGACCAGCGCCCGGGTCTGGTCGTTGCCGTCCTCGGTCCGCAGGACCTGGGCACCGGACCACACCCAGTTCTCGCCCTCCGCTTCCGCGACCGCGTCGAGGTCGACGAGGACCTCCCACTCCGGGGCGGCCGTGCGGTACGAGTCCATCGTGGTGCGTCGCCACAGCCCGCGCACGTGGTCGGCGTCGCGCCAGTAGTTGTAGAGGAACGCGCCGCGCCTGCGGACGTACGGGATGCGCGCGTCGGTGTCGAAGACGGCCCGGATGCGGGTCTGCAGGTCGGTGAAGTCCGGGGTGGACGCGAACTCGGCAACCGTGCGGTCGTTGCGGGTCCGGACCCAGTCCAGGGCGGCGTCGCCGGTGACGTCCTCGAGCCAGAGATGCGGGTCGTTCGGGTCGGGTGCAGCCATTCATCATTGATACTCCGCGGCGCGGCACGCCGGACGGCCGGGCGCGTCGGGCCCCGGCCAGCGCGGATTCCGGCGGGCCGGGCGGTGGTCGTGGACTCGGTCCTGACGGGCCCACGACCACCCCCTCGATTGTCCTCCCCGACCCGGTCGTTCGGCGCGATTTCGGCGGGATGCCGCGCGAGCGGGTCGGGCCAGCTCGCGCCGCGGACCCTACTCGTCGGTAACCGGACCGTGTCGGGACAGGGAATTCGGGCGGGACTACCCTGGGGAATCGTGACCTCACACTATGACGTCGTTGTCCTCGGTGCCGGTCCCGGCGGGTATGTCGCAGCCATCCGCGCGGCGCAGCTGGGTCTGAAAACCGCCATCATCGAAGAGAAGTACTGGGGCGGTGTTTGCCTGAATGTGGGCTGCATCCCGTCCAAGGCGCTTCTCCGCAATGCCGAGCTTGCGCACATCTTCACGAAAGAGGCGAAGACCTTCGGCATCTCGGGGGAGGCGTCGTTCGACTTCGGCGCCGCGTTCGATCGCAGCCGCCAGGTCGCGGACGGCCGCGTCAAGGGCGTCCACTTCCTGATGAAGAAGAACAAGATCGACGAGTTCGACGGCCGCGGCACCTTCACCGGCCCGAACGCGATCTCCGTTGCGCTGGCCAAGGGCGGCACCGCGACGGTCACCTTCGACAACGTCATCATCGCCACCGGCAGCACCACCAAGCTGCTCCCCGGCACGTCGCTGAGCAGCAACGTCGTCACCTACGAGGAGCAGATCCTCACCCGCGACCTGCCCGGATCGATCCTGATTGTCGGCGCGGGCGCGATCGGGATGGAGTTCGGCTACGTCCTGAAGAACTACGGCGTCGACGTCACCATCGTCGAATTCCTCGACCGCGCGCTGCCGAACGAGGATGCCGACGTCTCCAAGGAGATCGCCAAGCAGTACAAGAAGCTCGGCGTCACGATCAAGACCGGCGCCGCGGTCCAGACCATCGAGGACGACGGCACCAAGGTCACCGTCGCGATCAAGGACAACAAGTCCGGCACCGTCGAGACCGTCGTCGTGGACAAGGTGCTGCAGTCCGTCGGCTTCGCCCCGAACGTGACCGGCTACGGCCTTGAGAACACCGGTGTCGCGCTGACCGACCGCGGCGCCATCGCGATCGACGAGCGGATGCGCACCAACGTGCCCGGCATCTACGCGATCGGCGACGTCACCGCGAAGCTGCAGCTCGCGCACGTCGCCGAGGCGCAGGGCGTCGTGGCTGCAGAGACCATCGGCGGCGCGGAGACCCTCGAACTGGGCGATTACCGGATGATGCCGCGCGCCACCTTCTGCCAGCCGCAGGTCGCGTCGTTCGGTCTCACCGAGGAGCAGGCACGGGCGGAGGGCTACGACGTCAAGGTCGCGACCTTCCCGTTCACCGCGAACGGCAAGGCCCACGGCCTCGCCGATCCGACCGGCTTCGTCAAGCTGATCGCGGACAAGACGCACGGCGAGCTCATCGGCGGCCATCTGATCGGCCCCGACGTCTCCGAGCTGCTGCCGGAGCTGACCCTTGCGCAGAAGTGGGACCTCACGGTCAACGAGCTGGCCCGCAACGTGCACACCCACCCGACCCTGTCGGAGGCGCTGCAGGAGGCCATCCACGGCCTCGCAGGCCACATGATCAACTTCTAGGCAGCTCCGCTGCCCGTGAGTCTTTTTGGCCCACCACGGGGCCAGAAAGACTCACGGGTGGCGTAGCCGCCTCCACGGCGAAGGGCGCCCGACCATTCCGGTCG
>NZ_JBHXNB010000022.1:0-67768 GCF_042720095.1 Rhodococcus sp. NPDC058505 | reverse complement strand
GTGCCGGCCGTTCGTGCGCTTCGCGCTTCTAGACGCAGGCCGGGGAGGTCAGGTTCGCCAGCTTGATCATGTTGCAGGCGTACTCCTTCGACAGCACCCACTTGCCGTTCTCGACGACGAAGGTGGCGGTGCCGGGGTTGACCTGGCCGCCGATGTCGAGGTTCACGGTGGCGGTCAGGGTGCCGTCGCCGTTGTCGAGGATCGGGTCGACGACGGTGACGGTGGCGTTGTTCTGCTTCGCGGCGGCGGCGACCTGATCGAACAGGCCGGGATCGGCCTGACCGTCCTGAACCAGGGTGACCTTCTCCTCGACCGGGGTCGCCGGGTCGAGGCCCTTGGCCAGCATCGCGTTCAGCTCGGCGGCGGTCGGCGCGGGCGGGCTGTCGATGCCGGTCGGCTCGGCGACAGCGGAGGTGGTCTTGGTGGTGGTGGCGGCGGCCGTGTCGTCGCCACCGTCGGAGCTGCAGGCGCCGAGCGTGAGGGCGGCCGCGACCGCGACACCGGCCACGAGAGTCTTACGGAGCATCAATGCATGTCCTTACGTCGTTGTTGGAACTTGCGTCGTGTGTGCGTCCCGGCGCGCGCCGGACGGCCGTCGTTGCCGACCCCGTCGCGCGAGCACGTGTCACCTTAGTCAACACGGAAAAAATAAGGGGTTCCTTAACGAAGGCTGTCCGCGGGGTCGGCGTTGCCGAGCTGCCCGTCGTCGTCCGCGAAGGTGCGCGCCGGTCCGGGGCCCGTCGACCGGGTCTCGAACCGCACCGTCACCACGCCGTGCCCGCACCCCTGCACCCAGCCGTGACCGTGCACGTCGTGCCGCACGTCCTGCCCGGGACGCCACCGCGACCCGGGCCCAGCCGGGCTGCTCCGCGCCGGGTCGGGAATTTCCACTGTGTCCGGATTCACATCCGCGCCGATCGTGTCCCCGTGATCAAGGTCGGGGAACAGGGAGCCCTGCGCGGACGCCGTCAGCCCGCCGAGCGAGACCCCGACCAGTCGGATGGCGCCGAGCTCGCGGGGGTCGATCAGCTGCCGGTGCGCGGCCGCGATCAGCGTCTGCCGATCGGTCGTCGCATACGGCAGCGTCGCCGACCGCGTCACGATCGTCATGTCCGCCTTCCGCAGCTTGAGCACCACCGTCCGCGCGGCGCGACCGTCCCGCAGCAGCCGCGTGTGGGCGTGCCCGCCGGTCCGCTCCACCGCGGCCCGCACCTGGTCGAGGGTGACCAGGTCGGCGGCGAACGTGGTTTCGGCGCTGATCTGCTTCGCGTCGGCCCGCTCGGTGACCGGACGGTCGTCGATGCCGCGGGCGAGGCGGTGCAGGCTCGGGCCGACCGTCGCGCCGAGCAGGGTCACGACCTCAGTGGCGCTGGTCGCGGCGAACTGGCCGATGGTCTCGATGCCGAGCCTGCGCAGCTTCGCCTCCGCGACCGGCCCGATCCCCCACAGCCGACGCACCGGCAGCGCCTCGAACAGGTCCGGCTGCTCGTCGGCCGTCACCACCCGCACCCCGTCCGGTTTCGCGAGGCCGGACGCGATCTTCGCGATCTGCTTGCCCGACCCGGCGCCGATCGATGCGACCAGCCCGGTGCTCTCCCGAATCAGCGCCCGCAACCCCTCCGCAAACTCCAGCACCTCGCGCGGATCGGCCCCGACCAGTTCCGGTGGCTCACCGAACGCCTCGTCCAGCGACAGCATCTCCAGGACCGGCATCCGGGTGCGGAGGGTATCGAACACGGTCGCGCTGACCGCCGAGTACAGCGCCCCACGCGGGGGCAGCACCACCGCACCGACCCCGACGAGGCGTCGCGCCTGATGCATCGGCATCGCCGACCGGGCGCCGTACGCGCGGGCCTCGTAGCTGGCGCCCGCGACGACGCCGCGGCCGCCGAGGCCGCCGACGAGGACCGGCCGCCCACGCAGCGTTGGGCGGGTCAGCTGCTCCACGGACGCGAAGAACGCGTCCATGTCCAGGTGCAGCACCCAGCGACACTGCGTGAGCGGCCGGCTCATCTCAGGCCTTCGCGATGACCGCCCGGACACCCTCACCGAGGTCGACGGCACCGGCGCCGACGGTGCCCAGCTCCAGTGTCGTGGCCAGGATCTCGCCGGCGATCAGGTCGCGGTGCCGCTGCGCCCACGCCGCCCGCTCGGCCGGGACCTGCAGGGTCACGACGATCCGGTCCGACACCTCGAGGCCAGCGGCGCGGCGCGCGTCCTGCAGTTCCCGGATCCGGTCCTTCGCCCAGCCCTCGGCCTCCAACTCCTCGGTGACTGCCGAGTTCAGCACCACCAGACCGGCGTTGGCGGGCAGCGCCGCCGTCGACTCCGGTTCGGCGGCGACCAGACGCTGGGTGTACTCGGACGGCAGCAGCGCGATGCCGGAGTCGTCCGCAGCGGAGCCCGCGGAGCGACCCGGCCACACCGTGACCACCCCGTCGACCTCGGTCCAGTCGCCCGCCTTGACCGCCTTGATGACGGTCTGCACGTCCTTGCCGAGCCGCGGCCCGGCGGCCCGCGCGTTGACGACGAGCTCGAACCGTCCGTGCGCGTCGACGTCGCCGGTCAGGTCGACGTTCTTGACGTTGACCTCGTCGGCGATGATGCCGAGGTAGGGCCGCAGCCGCTCGGCGTCCGCGGCGGCGACGGTGACCTCCGGCAGCGGCAGCCGCACCCGCAGGTTCTGCGCCTTGCGCAGGCCGAGGACGGTCGAGCAGACGTTGCGCACCTCGTCCATCGACTCCACCAGCTCGACGTCCGGCACCAGTTCCGTCGCGGCAGGCCAGTCGGTCAGGTGTACCGAGCGGCCGCCGGTCAGGCCCCGCCAGATCACCTCGGTGGCCAGCGGCAGCAGCGGTGCCGCCAGCCGGCAGGTCACCTCCAGCACCGTGTGCAGGGTGTCGATCGCGTCCCGGTCCTCGTCCCAGAACCGGTTGCGTGAGCGTCGCACGTACCAGTTGGTCAGGGCGTCGCAGAACAGCCGCAGCTCGTCGCATGCACCGGCGATGTCGTTGACCTCGAGGGCCTCGGTCATCGCGGTCCGCGTCGCGGCAAGCTTCGCGAGGATGTAGCGGTCGAGCACGTTCGTCGAATCGGTCCGCCAGGTGCCGGGCTTCGAGGCGTACAGCTGCAGGAAGCTCCACGAGTTCCACAGCGGCAGCAGCGCCTGCCGGACACCCTCGCGGATGCCCTGCTCGGTGACGACCAGGTTGCCGCCGCGCAGGATCGGCGACGACATCAGGAACCAGCGCATCGCGTCGGAGCCGTCCCGGTCGAACACCTCCTTCACGTCCGGGTAGTTGCCCTTCGACTTGCTCATCTTGAGGCCGTCGTCGCCGAGCACGATGCCGTGCGCGGCAACGGTTTTGAAGGCGGGCCGATCGAACAGCGCGGTCGAGAGCACGTGCAGGGTGTAGAACCAGCCGCGGGTCTGACCGTTGTACTCGACGATGAAATCGCCCGGATTGTGCGACTGGAACCAGTCCTGGTTCTCGAACGGGAAGTGCACCTGCGCGTACGGCATCGACCCGGACTCGAACCAGCAGTCCAGCACCTCGGGAACCCGGCGCATCGTGGACTTCCCGGTCGGGTCGTCCGGGTTCGGGCGGGTCAGCTCGTCGATCATCGGCCGGTGCAGGTCGGTCGGGCGCACCCCGAAATCGGCCTCAAGCTGGTCGAGTGAACCGTACACGTCGACCCGCGGATAGGCCGGGTCGTCGGAGATCCACACCGGGATCGGGCTGCCCCAGTAGCGGTTCCGGCTGATGTTCCAGTCCCGGGCCCCTTCGAGCCACTTGCCGAACTGCCCGTCCTTGATGTGCTCGGGCACCCAGGTGATGTCCTGGTTCAGCTCGACCATCCGGTCCCGGAACGTGGTGACCGCGACGAACCACGACGGCACTGCCATGTAGATCAGCGGCTGACCGGACCGCCAGGAATGCGGGTACGAGTGCTCGATCGTCTCGTGCCGCAACAGCTTTCCGGCCGCCTTGAGGTCCTTGATGATGACCGGGTTCGCGTCGAACACCTGCAGGCCCTGGTACGGCGGCACCATCGCGGTGAACTTGCCGCCCGCATCGAGCGGCTGCACGATCTCGATGCCGTTCGCGGTCGCGACGTCCATGTCCTCCTCACCGAACGCCGGTGCGAGGTGGACGATTCCGGTGCCGGAGTCGGTGGTGACGTAGTCGGCGGACAGCACCCGGTGCGCGTTCTCGTGCCCCTTGCCGGGGCCGTGGAAGAAGTCGAACGGCGGCGTGTAGGTCAGGCCGACCAGGTCGGCGCCCGTGTACTCGCCGAGCACCTCGGGGGACTCGCCGAGCTCGCGGGCGTAGTGACCGACGCGGGCCGCCGCGAGCAGGTAGGTGGGGTCGTCCTGGCCCGCCAGCACATCCCCCGTCGCTGCGCTCGCCCTGACATGCACGTAGTCGACGTCCGGGTGCACCGCGATCGCCAGGTTGGACGGCAGCGTCCAGGGCGTGGTGGTCCAGATCAGCGCGTTGGCGCCGTCCAGCGGGGACCCTTCGGCGTTGATCACCATGTCGACCGTGACGGCCGGATCCTGACGCATCTTGTATGCGTCGTCGAGCCGGGTCTCCTGGTTCGACAGCGGCGTCTGCTCGTACCAGCTGTACGGCAGCACCCGGAAGCCCTGGTAGATCAGGCCCTTGTCGTACAGCTCCTTGAACGCCCACATGACCGACTCCATGAAGTCGAGGTCAAGGGTCTTGTAGTCGTTGTCGAAGTCGACCCAGCGCGCCTGCCGGGTCACGTAGTCGCGCCACTCGTCGGTGTACCGGAGCACGGACTGCTTGCAGTACGCGTTGAACTCGGCGAGGCCCATCGCGTCGATCTGCGACTTGTCCTTGATGCCGAGCTGCTTCTCGGCCTCCAGCTCGGCGGGCAGGCCGTGGCAGTCCCAGCCGAAGCGGCGTTCGACCTTCCTGCCGCGCATCGTCTGGTAGCGCGGGATCAGGTCCTTGACGTACCCGGTGAGCAGGTGCCCGTAGTGCGGCAAACCGTTGGCGAACGGCGGGCCGTCGTAGAACACGAATTCGTCGGCGCCGTCCCGGTTCTCGATCGAGGCCCGGAAGGTGTCGTCGGCGTCCCACGCGGCGAGGACCCGCTGCTCGAGTTCCGGGAAGTTCACGCCGGCACCGGCCGTCCCTGCGGTCAGGTCGACGCGTGGATAGGTCTCGCTCACTGTGGTGCTCCCTGTGCCTGTCACTCTGGCACGGGGACGACTCGGGCGCCGGTGCGCCGTGGCCGCGGTACCACCCCGCTTGCCCGGACGGGCGACCTGCCGCCACATCCGGACCACTCATAAGCTCGGCTGTGACGGGCCGAACCCGTTCGGTTCTACTTGGCACCCGCGCCACCCGGTTCGGGGTGGCGCTGCGCCGTTCTTCCGAAGACTCCCCGGTGATGGCCGGATCAACGCCGTCTGCCACCGCCCGATGAGGTCCGGGCGGATGTCATGGGCCGATTCTAGTCGGACCCGTCAAATTCGTTCCTCGTTGCGCCGTCCGTCCCGGCGCCCCGGTCGCGGCCGCCGGGCGCACCGCCCGGTGCGGTGTTGCCCCGGAGCGAACTCACGAGCAGCAACACCGCACCGACGACGCAGACCACGATGCAGCCCCAGGCCCAGACCACCGAACCGGTCATCAGCGCGATGACCAGTAGGGCGAACCCCACCGCGGCCATCGCCAGGGTCAGCACCAGCATCTAGAGCCCCCTGCCACGAGCCGTCACGACCACGGCCCTCTCGGCGCCGGGTCAGCTGTTCCCTTTGGCGAACGACTTCGAGCCCTCGGACCCGAAGGCATCCTGGCCGCCGTCGACCGGGACCGCGGACCCGCGCTGCTCGAGCTCCTCGAGCTGCGACTCCAGGTACGACTTCAGCCGCACCCGGTACTCGCGCTCGAACGTCTTGAGGCGCTCGATCCGCTCCTCCAGCACGCTGCGCTGCTGGTTGATGGTCGCCATGATCTCGGTGTGCTTCTTCTCGGCGTCCGCCTGCAGGGCGTCGGCCTTCTCCTTGGCCTGACGCAGCTGCGTCTCCGAGCGGGTCTGCGCGTCGGACAGCAGCGCCTCGGACTTCTGCTTGGCCTCGGCGACCATCGTCTCCGACCGGCTGCGGGCGTCGCTGACGAGCTGCTCGGAGTTCGAGCGGGCGCTTGACACGAGCTGCTCGGATTCGTTCTTGGCGTCGCCGGTGAGGCGGTCCGCCATCTCCTGGGCGAGGCCGAGGATCTTCGCGGCCTGGAGGTTGGCCTCCTCGGCGGCTCCGGCCCGGGCCGGAGCCGGCGCGGGGGCCGGTGCCACCGGCTTCGGCGGCTCGACGACCGGCGCGGGTGCCGGGGCGGGGGCAGGCGGAGGGGTCGGCGCGGGCGCGGCCGCGGCAACGGGGCGCGGCGCCTTCTTGGCATCCGCGAGCTCCTGATCGAGTTCACCGACACGCTGGCGGAGGTCCGCGTTCTCCTCGATCAGGCGGGCGAGCTCCTGCTCGACCAGGTCGAGGAAGGCATCGACCTCGTCCTCGTTGTAGCCACGCTTCCCGATTGGAGGCTTGCTGAACGCGACGTTGTGAACATCAGCTGGTGTCAGCGGCATGGAAGGATCCCTTCGCGCATCTGTTGGCGGTCAAGCAAGCATTCAGTTATGGCGCATCCACTGCAGGACCACGTATTCACGTTGTAACTGCGGGTCATTGTTTCACACCCGACCCGCGGTCAGCGCCAGTCCCCGATTCGTGCACGTCATGCGGCAAGTCCCTGAGTGACTTGCATCAGGATGAACACGATGAACAGCAAGACCATGATTGACAGGTCCAACCGAATCCCGCCGAGCGAAATCGACGGGATGAGTCGCCGGAGCAACTTGATCGGCGGATCCGTGACCGTGAAAATCGCCTCGAGAACGACGACGACAAAGCCTGTCGGCCGCCAGTCCCGCGCGAACGTTCGGATGAACTCGACGATGATTCGGCCGATGAGAAGCAGCCAGAACACGAACAGCACGAAGTAGATCACCGCGAACAAGGGCACTCCACCACTCTGCCTGACGTGCCGGGCCCGGTCACAATCGGGCCACTCGCGGCCGGGCCACCGACAACCGGGTGCGACCGGTGAACACCGGTCGCACCCGTGGTCCTCGCGCCGCCGGGACCCGGCGGCACCTGGCTATTTCTGATTGTAGAAACCGTTCTCGGCGATCCGGCGACGTTCCTCCGCGGACACGTCGATGTCCGCCGGTGAGAGCAGGAACACCTTCGTTGCCACCTTGTCGAACGAGCCGCGCAGCGCGAACGCGAGGCCGGCGGCGAAGTCGACGAGCCGCTTGGCGTCGGCGTTGCTCATCTCGACCAGGTCCATGATCACCGGCGTGCCGTCACGGAACCGTTCCCCGATGATGCGGGCCTCGCCGTAGTCCCGTGGGCGCAGCGTGGTGATCTTCGACAGCGGACCGCCCTCGTCGAACATCGGGGCGCGCCTGCTCTCGATCCGCGGCTGGGTGTTGACCGCGAGCGAACCGTGGGTCGCCGCGGGCCGGGTTCCGACGCCCTGGGAGGGGGCGGGCCGCGACGTGCGCGGCGGCAGCGGCTCCATCCGACGGGGAGCGGGCTGCCGGTCGTCGAGGTCGTCCCGTCCGCCGTAGCCCGCATCGTCGTACCCGCCGTCGACGCCGTCCTCGTAGCGGCTTCGCGGGGCTCGACGGGGCTCGTCGAGGTAGTCGTCCTCGTAGTCCTCGAGCGGAACCATGCCGAAGTAAGCCTTGAACTTGTGCAGAGTGCTCATCGATCGACCTTCCTTGGCGCGGCGGATAATCGGTCGGGACGCCGATCAGTTCATTTCGAGGCTATCGGCCTCGAACCCAACAGGGCGGTTCCGACACGCACGCACGTCGATCCGTGTCGGACCGCACTCTCGAGGTCTGCGGTCATCCCGGCCGACAACATGCGCGCGTCCGGATGGTCACGCAACACGTCGTGGTGGGCGGCCGCGAGTGTAGCGAAAGACCGGTCCGGGTCGGCGCCCAGCGGCGGGACCGCCATCAATCCGGCCAACACGAGACCCGGTGCGGCTGCGGCCCGTTCGGCCAGCGCGGGCAGCTCCTCCAGCGGAACGCCGCCGCGGTGGATGTCGCCGTCGATGCTCACCTGCAGCAGCACCAGCAGCGGCGCCGACCGGTCCCCCGCCTCCAGCGCCGCGGTCGACGCCGCGGCGAGCGCGTCCACCAGCCGGGGGCTGTCCACGGAGTGCACCGCGTGCGCCCAGCGGGCGACGGCCCGCGCCTTGTTCCGCTGCACGCTGCCGATCATGTGCCATCGGGCATCGGTGAGGTCGGCCAGGTCGGCCACCTTCGCGGTGGCCTCCTGTTCCCGGGACTCCCCGAATTCGCGGCAGCCGAGGTCGTACAGGATCCGGGCGTCCGACGCGGGGAAAAATTTGGTGACCGGCAGCAACTGCACCGCATCCGGGGCCCGGCCCGCGGCGAGCGCGGCCCGGGTGAGGCGGTCCCGCACGGAGGTCAGGGCGGCCGCGATGGCATCGCCGCGGCCCGGCGGGGCCGGGTGACCGTCACCCACCGTCGATCGACTCCATCCAGATCACGCCGCCGATCCGCCCGGTCACCCCGGAGCGGCGGTAGCTGAACAGCGTCCGGTCCTCGATGGTGCAGCGCGGGTCCTCCGCGACGCCGCCGACCCCGGCCTCGAGCAGCTGCCTGCGCAGCCCGGCCCGCAGGTCCAGGCCGGGGGTGCCGCGGTCGGTGGTGGTTGCGCTGCCGGGAAGGTGCGCCTCCACATCGGCCCGCATCGCGGCGGGCACCTCGTACTGGCGTCCGCTCGCGGACGGCCCGAAGAACGCCCCGATCCGGGACAGTTCGGCGCCGTTGGCGACCATCTCGTCGAGCACCCGGGGCACGATCCCGATCCGGGCACCCACCCGGCCCGCGTGCACCGCCGCGATCACGCCCGCCTCGTCGTCGGACAGCAGCAACGGCACACAGTCGGCGGTGAGGACCACCAGCGCCAGGTTGCGTTCGGTGGTGACCAGCGCGTCGGTCGCCTCGACCGGCGCATCGACCGGTCCGGACACGACGGCGACGTTCCGGCTGTGGATCTGCTCCATCCAGACCAGCCGCTCGTACGGCAGCCCGATCCCGGCGGCCAGCCGACGCCGATTGGCGTCGACGGCAGCGGGATCGTCCCCGACGTGGTCGCCGAGGTTGAACGAGTCGTACGGCGCCGCCGACACCCCGCCGGTCCGCGAGGTGACGACGCGGCGGACCCGAACCGAGGACGTCACGGGTGCGGCCGTCACCGGCGCATGAAGTCGGGCACGTCGACGTCGTCGTCGCCGTCCTCGTCCACCGGGACCGCGCGGGCGGTGGCGCCGACCGGGATCGGCGGCAGTGCACCGGTCGCCGGTTCGCGCCGCGGCTCCCGCACCTCCGCACTGTGCTGGGGTGCCTGCGCCGGCTGCGCGGGCTCCTCGACCGCCGCCGGGGACCGGCCGATCTCGCCAGCCCTGGCGACGCCGATGGTGCCGCGCCCCGCGGGCTGCTGCGCCTGCTGCGGCGGCGCGTCGGGACGGCGCACCGGGGCACCTCCGTCGAAGCCCGCCGCGATGACCGTGACCCGGACCTCGTCGCCGAGTGAATCGTCGATGACGGTGCCGAAGATGATGTTCGCGTCGATGTGCGCGGCCTCCTGGACCAGCGAGGCCGCCTCGTTGATCTCGAACAGGCCGAGATCCGAGCCGCCCGCGATCGACAGCAGCACGCCGCGGGCACCCTCCATCGACGCCTCGAGCAGCGGCGAGTTGATCGCGGTCTCCGCGGCCTGGATCGCACGGCCGTCGCCGCGGGCGGAGCCGATGCCCATCAGCGCGCTGCCCGCGCCGGACATGACGCCCTTGACGTCGGCGAAGTCGACGTTGATCAGGCCGGGGGTGGTGATCAGGTCGGTGATGCCCTGAACGCCGTTGAGGAGCACCTCGTCGGCGGAGCGGAAAGCGTCCATCAGCGACACCGCGGCGTCGCCGAGCTGCAGCAGCCGGTCGTTGGGGATGACGATCAGGGTGTCGCAGGACTCGCGCAACGCCTGGATCCCGTTGTCGGCCTGGCTGCCGCGGCGCTTGCCCTCGAACGAGAACGGCCGGGTGACGACGCCGACGGTCAGGGCGCCGAGCTTGCGGGCGATCGAGGCGACGACGGGGGCTCCGCCGGTGCCGGTGCCGCCGCCCTCACCGGCGGTGACGAACACCATGTCGGCCCCCTTGAGGACCTCCTCGATCTCGTCCTTGTGGTCCTCGGCGGCCTTGCGGCCGACCTCCGGGTCCGCGCCCGCGCCGAGACCGCGGGTCAGTTCGCGTCCGACGTCGAGCTTGACGTCGGCGTCGGACATCAGCAGGGCCTGGGCGTCGGTGTTGACCGCGATGAACTCGACTCCCTTGAGTCCCTGCTCGATCATGCGGTTGACCGCATTCACACCGCCGCCGCCGATGCCGACGACCTTGATAACGGCGAGGTAGTTGTGCGGGGGCGTCATGGGCTCTCGCCTTCCGTGTATGTGTGTTCGCGCTGAAGGTGTTGCTGGCGATGCTGACGTTACTTGTGGCGCTGAGGTTACTGGTGTTCCCGGATCTCATATGCATCCGAGACCCCGGGAAACCCTAAACCTCAACCATAGAGTTATGGTTATGTCAAGTGGATGACTGAGGCGAAACGCTACGGCCGGCCACGGTGCTCGGCCAGCAGGCGCGCCGGTCGACACGCCGATTTGTCGGGTGATCCGGCGCGGGCTCGCCTCACCGGATCGTCGGCAGGTCGGGGCTGGACACGTCGTACACCTGACCGGGCTGGCCGAGCAGCGGCACGACAATCGCCGCCTTCCGGTCCGAATGGTCCGCGCTCCCCCACAGCAGCTGCCTGCCGTCCGCGAGGGTGAGGTGAATGTCCGACAGCGACCCCGCCGACACCTCCGTCACCTGCGGCCGCAGCTGCGGGGGCAGCGAACTCAGCGCCGTCAACGCGTCCCGCGTCGCCGGATCGTCTCGGCCCGGCCGATCCACCGCGAGCCGCGGCAGGCCTGACGGTGCCGGCTCGATCGCGTACGCCACCCCGGACGCGTCCATCAGATGCGTCCCCTCGGGCGTGTCGTAGAAGACCGCCGGCTGCCGCTCGGTCACGGTGACCCGGATCGTCGACGGGTACTCCCGCTCCACCCGGACGTGATCGACCTTCGCGATCGCCGCAACCCGCTGCGCCGCGGCGCCGGTGTCGACCCGAAGCAGCGGCTGTCCCGACGGTATCGACAGCGCAGCAAGCACCTCCTCGGTCGGCACCCCGGCATTCCCGACGACGGCGATCGTGCGGGCGGACAGCAGCGGGGTCAGCCACAGCACCAGCCCGAGCGCGATCAGCACGACGACCGCGGCCGCGGTGAGGTAGAGCGGCTTCCGGTTGCGCCGCGCCGCTGCCTTCCCCGATCCGGACGTCACCCGGGTCGGCCGGGCACCGGTGCGGCCCCGCACCGGCCCGCGGGCCCCGGCAGCCGCCGTGGCCCGGCCCGACCCCCGACGGGGGGTCATGCCCGGTCCCCGGACCGTCCCGCCGCGTCCGGCCGCATCCGGGAGCCGGGTGCCGCGGCGAGGGCGCCGAGGATCTCCTTGCCCAGCATCGTCACGTCACCGGCACCCATCGTGATGATCACGTCGCCGCTGCGCGCGAGGGAGGCGACCTGCCGCGGCGCCATCGACAGGTCCGGCTGGTAGTGCACCGGCCGGGTCACCGCCTGCGCGACCAGCGCGCCGCTGACCCCGGGCAGCGGCTTCTCCCGCGCCCCGTACACGTCGAGCACGACCACCTCGTCGGCGAGGTCGAGGGCCTCGCCGAACTCCGTCGCGAACGCCGCGGTCCGCGAGTACAGGTGCGGCTGGAACACGACGTGGACCCGGCCACCCGACCCGCGCACCAGTTCGCGGGCCGCGCCGAGCACCGCCCGTACCTCGGTCGGGTGATGCGCGTAGTCGTCGAACACCCGGACACCGTTCTCCCGGCCGGTGTACTGGAAACGCCGGTGCACGCCGCCGAAGCCGCCGATGCCCTCGACGATCTCGTCGACGTCGGCCCCCGCCTCCCTCGCCGCGAGCAGCGCGCCGAGCGCGTTCAACGCCATGTGCCGCCCCGGAACGGACAGCCGCAGTTCCCGCGGCGCCGATTCCCCGGACAGCTGGATCCGGGCGACGCCGCCGACGTCCCGCGGCTCCCAGGTCAGCAGCCGCGCATCGACCGGGACCGTGCCCGCCGGGTCATCAGCGCCGTATCCGACGACCCGGATCGGCAGGCCGCGTGCGGCGACCCGCTCGGCGAGTGCCGCGGACCCGGGATCGTCCAGGCACGCCACCAGCACGCCGCCCGGCAGGATCCGGTCCGCGAAGTCGTCGAACACCTGGACGTACGCCTCGGCGGTGCCGAAGAAGTCGAGGTGATCGGCCTCCACGTTGGTCACGATCACCACGTTGGGGTCGTACTGCAGCAGCGACCCGTCGCTCTCGTCGGCCTCCGCGACGAACACGTCCCCGGAGCCGTGGTGCGCATTGGTGCCCGCCTCGTTCAGTTCGCCGCCCACCGCGAACGACGGGTCGGCACCGCAGTGCTGGAGGGCGACGACGAGCATCGACGTCGTCGACGTCTTGCCGTGGGTCCCGGCGACCAGCAGGGTCCGGTGGTCCGCCATCAGCGACGCCAGCACCTCGGGCCGCATGATCACCGGGATGTCCCGTTCCGCGGCGGCGACCAGTTCCGGGTTGTCCTTCGGGATCGCGGCATGGGTGGAGACCACGACGGTCGGGCCGCCGGGCAGCAGGTCGAGGGCGCTGGCGTCGTGCCCGATCCGCACCTCCGCCCCGCGGGCCCGCAGCGCAAGCACCGTCCGGCTCTCCTTGGCGTCCGACCCGGACACCTGACCGCCGCGGGCCAGCAGGATTCGGGCAATGCCGGACATGCCCGCGCCGCCGATCCCGACCATGTGCACCCGCTCGAGATGCGGGGGCAGAGCCACCGATCCACCGTTCGCGTTCACCGCTGACCACCCTTCGCGACGTCGAGAACCACCCGTGCGACCGTGTCCGCGGCGTCGCGGTGCCCGGCACCGGCGGCCGCCGCCCCCATAGCGGCGAGCCGGTCCCGGTCGCGCAGCAACGGCACGACCGTGTCGGCGACGAACGCGGGGGTCAGGTCGGCGTCGGCGACCAGCAGCCCGCCGCCCGCCGCGACAACCGGCCGCGCGTTGAGTTCCTGTTCCCCGTTGCCGTGCGGCAGCGGCACGTACACCGCGGGCAGTCCCACCGCGGAGATCTCGGCGACGGTCATCGCGCCGGAGCGGCACACGGTCGCGTCGGCGGCGGCGAGCGCGAGGTCCATCCGCGTCAGGTAGGGCACCGCGACGTACGGGGCGGCCGGGTTGTGCTGCGCGACGTCGAGGGTGTTCTTCGGTCCGTGCGCATGCAGCACCGAGATGCCCGCCGCGGCGAGCGCCTCGGCGGCCCCGGACACCGCGTCGTTGAGCGAACGCGCACCCTGCGATCCGCCGGTCACGAGCAGGACGGGCCCGTCGGCGGGCAACCCGAAGTGGGCGCGGGCCTGCGCCCGCAGCCCGGCCCGGTCGAGGCCGGTGATCGAGGAGCGGACCGGGATGCCGACGACCTGCGCGTCGCGGCCGATCCCGCTGTCCGGCACGGCGGCGAGGACCCGGGCCGCGACCCGGGCACCGATCTTGTTGGCGATGCCCGCGCTGGCGTTGGCCTCGTGCACGACGACCGGGATGGCGCGGCGCCTGCGGGTGAGTCCACCGCGGCGGGGCCGCGCAAACCCTCTGCCCGCGGCCAGGTAGGCGGGCAGCGCGACGTAGCCGCCGAAGCCGACGATCACGTCCGCGTTCACGGCGTCGAGCACCTCGCGGGTGCGGCGGACGGAGGCCCGGACCCGGCCGGGCAGCCGCAGCAGGTCCATCGTGGGCTTGCGCGGCAGCGGCACCGGCGGGATCAGTTCGAGGGGATATCCGCGGTCCGGGACCAGGGTGGTCTCGAGGCCGCGTTCGGTGCCGAGTGCGGTGACCGTCACCGTTGGGTCGAGTCGGCGCAGCGCGTCGGCGACCGCGAGGGCGGGCTCGATGTGCCCGGCGGTGCCACCCCCCGCGACGACGACGGACAGGCCGGACGATCTACCGCTCACACTCACCTACGAAATCCTCGTTCACCAAAGCCACGGTCATGACGGTCGTCGCGGCGCCCGGAGGACCGGTCCCGCCGCGGGTCCGATGCTAGTGCCTGCCGACGCCGCGGGTCCTGGCCCGGTCCCCGCATGCCCCGGCCTGCCTGCGGCTCCCCGCCGCGCTGCTGGTCCCGGCGGCGCTGGTCGTCCCGCCGGCGCTGGTCCTCGTGACGGCGCCGTTCCCGCTGCTGCGCGGCGCGGCGCTGCGCCTCCCGCTGCGCGGCCCGCTTCCGGTCCGCCTTCTCGGCGGCGGCGCGCTGCGCTGCCGCCACCTTCCCCGGCGAATACTGCTCCGGCTTCGGCAGCCGCAGCAGCCTGCCGAACCGGCCGTCGTTGCCTGCGTGCAGGGCCGCCACCGCCTCCGGCTCGTGTCGGGCCGCGTTCGCGACGATGCCGAACATCAGCAGCGTGATCGCCGTCGAGGTGCCGCCCGCCGACACCAGCGGAAGCTGCTGGCCGGTGACCGGCAGCAGGCCGATCACGTAGCCGATGTTGATCATCGCCTGCGCCAGGATCCACGTCGTCGCGGCCGCGGTGAGCAGCCGCAGGAACGGGTCGACCGACCGCATCGCGATCCGCAGCCCGGTGTACACGAACAGGGCGAACAGCCCGATCACCGCGGCGCACCCGATGAATCCGAGTTCCTCGCCGATGATCGCGAAGATGAAGTCGTTGTGCGCGTTCGGCAGGTAGTTCCACTTGGCGCGGGACTGGCCGAGTCCGCGGCCGAATAGTCCGCCGTCGGCGAGGGAGAACTTCGCCTGCCTGCTCTGATAGTTGGCGCCCTGCGGGTCGTCGCCGGGGTTGAGGAAGCCGAAGATGCGGGCGGCGCGATAGTCGGCGGAGAATGCCAGGATCACCGCGCCGACGCCGACTCCGAACACCACCCCGGCGAACAGCTTGAGCGGCAGGCCCGCGAACCAC
This sequence comes from Rhodococcus sp. NPDC058505, assembly GCF_042720095.1. NCBI lineage: Bacteria > Bacillati > Actinomycetota > Actinomycetes > Mycobacteriales > Nocardiaceae > Rhodococcus > Rhodococcus sp. NPDC058505. Next base: position 52,567 of record NZ_JBHXNB010000022.1, on the reverse strand, counting down.
AGCAGGGCGCCGACCACGATCACGAACGTGACCGTCGTCGAGTAGTTCGGCTGCAGGATCACCAGCAGCGACGCCAGCAGCGCACCCGGCACCAGCGGGATCAGCAGTTCCTTCACCGGGGCACCGGGCCGGCGGGTGGCCAGCACGTGCGCGCCCCAGATCACCAGCGCGACCTTCGCCAGCTCGGACGGCTGGAACGACAACGTCCCCAGCGTGAACCAGCGGCGGGCACCACCCGACAACGTGCCAATGCCCGGGATGAGGACCAGGAACAGCATCACCAGCGACACCACGAAACCGGGCAGCGCGAGCGCCCGCAACAGGTGCACCGGAATCCGCAGCGCGACATAGAACAGCAGCGCGCCGAGCAGCGCGAAAATCAGCTGGGTGGTGAACATGCTGTACGCGGATCCGGTGTCGGCGTACGCCTCGACGCTCGACGCGGACAGCACCATCACCAGGCCGAGGACGGTGAGCAGGGTCGCGATCGTGACGACCAGGTGGAACGACGCGAGCGGCCGGGACAGCCAGGCCCCGAACCGGGCACGGACCGCCGTCACCGACTGCGCCGACCGCTCCATCGCGGTCCGGGGCCGGTCGGAACGGTGCCCGTCGGAACGTTGCCGGTCGGGACGCGCACGGTCGGACTGTGCCCGGTCGGGGGCGCGGCGGCCGCCGCGCGCGGGGCGGGCGCTCTCAGCCGTCGACATGGTCCCGGGTGCCGTCCGGGGCGTCGCCGAGCGACCGCACCGCCGCAGCGAAGCTCCGGCCGCGGTGCCCGTAGTCGGTGAACATGTCCAGCGATGCCGCGGCGGGCGCGAGCAGCACCGTGTCACCGGGCGTCGCCGCATCGGCGGCGACCCGGACCGCGCGGGCCATCACCGCATCGGGCGTGTCGGTGGCACTCACCCGTTCATCGTGCCCCGGTTCGATCCGCCGGATGGGGACCTGCGGCGCGTGTCGGGCGAGTGCGTCCGCGATATCGCCGGCATCACGGCCGAACAGGACCGCGGCGACCAGTCGATCCGCGACCTCGGCGACCAGGTCGTCGACGCGGGCACCCTTGAGCAGCCCGCCCGCGATCCACACCACCCGCGGATGCGCGAGCAGCGAGGTCCGGGCGGCGTGCGGGTTGGTGGCCTTCGAGTCGTCGATGTAGGTGACGCCGTCAACGTCCGCGACCCGCGCGGCGCGGTGCGGCCCCACCTGGTACGAGCGCAGCCCGTCCCGGACCGCGGCGGCCTCGACGCCGATCGACCGGGCCAGCGCCGCCGCGGCGAGCGCGTCCATCAGCCCGGCCGGGCCGGGCGGGGTGACGTCGTCGATGTCGGCGAGGAACTCGCCGGACCCGAACGCGCGGTCAACGAGGCGGCCGCCGTCGACGCCGAGCTCGTCGGGTCCGGGGACGCCGAGCCGGAACCCGACGGTGCGGGCGGCCGGGGCTCCCCCGGCCAGGGACGCCGCGACCGGATCGTCGAGTCCGACGACCGCGACGTCACCGGTCAGGGCCTGCGCCTTCGCGTCGATGTAGCCCCGCATCCCCCCGTGCCAGTCGAGGTGGTCCTCGGCGATGTTGAGGACGGCGCCTGCGGCGGGGTGCACGGACGGCGCCCAGAACAGCTGGAAACTCGACAGTTCCACCGCCAGCGCGTCGTGCCGCGGCCGCGCGCGCAGCGCGTCGGTGACGGGCAGCCCGATGTTGCCGCAGGCGACGGCCGCGATGCCCGCGGCCCGCAGGATCGACTCGAGCATCGAGGTGGTGGTGGTCTTGCCGTTGGTTCCGGTCACCACCAGCCACCGGCGGGGCGGACCGTAGATCTCGGCCCGGTCGATCCGCCACGCGAATTCGACGTCGCCCCAGATCGGGACCCCGGCGCCAGCCGCGGCGGCGAGCACCGGGGAATCGGCGCGCCAGCCGGGGCTGGTGATCACCTGCGCGAAGTCGGCGGCCGCGGCGACGGCCTCGTCGGGTGTGACGGTCGCGACCGCGTGTTCGGCCGCGGCTGCCGCGAGCGCGTCCGCGTTGCCGTCGGTGAGGGTGACCTCGGCGCCGAGATCGCGCAGGGGGGCGATCAGCGCGCGCCCGGAGATGCCCGCGCCGGTGACGAGGACCGGTGCGTCGCGCAGCCGCGACAACTCCACCTTCACCGTCAGTCCCCGACCACCGCGAGGTACTCGCTGTAGAACAGTGCGAGCCCGACCGCAGACGCGATCGCCGCGAGCAGCCAGAACCGGATGATCACGGTGGTCTCGGCCCAGCCACCGAGCTCGAAGTGGTGGTGGAACGGCGCCATCCGGAACACCCGGCGCCTGCTGGACCGGAACACCGCGACCTGGATCACCACCGACGCGGCCTCCGCGACGAACAGCGCGCCGACGACGACCATCAGCAGCTCGGTGCGGGTGACGATGGACAGGCCGGCGAGCAGGCCGCCGAGGGCGAGCGACCCGGTGTCGCCCATGAAGATCTTCGCCGGCGCCGCGTTCCACCACAGGAAGCCGATGCAGGCACCGGCGGCGGCCGCGCAGATCAGCGCCAGATCGAGGGGGTCGCGGACGTCGTAGCAGCCCTTGCCGGGGTTGGTGGCGCAGGCGTTGCGGTACTGCCAGAACGTGATCACCGTGTAGGCGCCGAGCACCATCGTCATCGACCCGGCGGCGAGGCCGTCCAGGCCGTCGGTCAGGTTCACCGCGTTCGACCAGGCGCTGACCAGCAGGTACACGAACAGGATGAACACGATCGAGCCCATCGACACGGTCGCGATGTCCCGCACGTAGGACAGCTGCGTGCTGCCCGGGGTGAGGCCGTCGTCGTTGCGGAACTGCAGCGCGAGGATCGCGAACAGCACGGCCGCGATCAGCTGACCGGCCAGCTTCGCGGTCTTGTTCAGGCCGAGGTTGCGTTGCTTGCGGATCTTGATGAAGTCGTCGAGGAAGCCGACGCCCGCGAGGACCGTGGTCAGCCCGAGCACCAGCAGCGCGGACGCGGTCGGCCCCTCGGCGTTGTACCCGATCCCGATCAGGTGCGACCCCCAGTAGCCGGCCCACAGGCCGATGATGATCGCGACGCCGCCCATCGTCGGGGTGCCGCGCTTGGCCTGGTGGCTGGCCGGCCCCTCGACCCGGATCTCCTGCCCGAAGCCCTGCCGGGAGAACATCTTGATCAGCACCGGGGTCAGCAGGATCGACACCGCCAACGCGATGCCGCCCGCGAAGAGAATCTGTCTCACCGGTCGTGCTCCTCGCTCGTCTCGTGAACATCAACCGCCGGATCGGCCAGCAGTGCCTCGGCGACCGTCCACAGCCCCACCGACTGGGACGCCTTCACCAGCACGATGTCGCCGGGCCGCACCTCGCGGCGCAGGATCTCGATCGCCGCGTCGGCGTCGGGCACCAGGGTCGACTCGTCGCCCCACGAACCCTCCATCACGGCGCCCTGGTGCAGGCCGTGCGACGGTCGCCCGTCACCGACGACGATCAGCTTCGTCACGTCGAGGCGGACCAGGAACCGGCCGATCGCGTCGTGCTCGACGACGGTGTCGGCGCCGAGTTCGGCCATCTCGCCGAGCACCGCCCAGGTGCGGCGGCGCTCGGCACCGGCCCGGCTCATCGACGCGAGGGCCTTGAGCGCGGCCCGCATCGAGTCGGGGTTGGCGTTGTAGGAGTCGTTGACGATGGTGACGCCGTCGGCGCGGGTGCGCACGTCCATCCGCTTCGCCGACACGGCGCGGGCGGCGCCGAGCGCGGCCGCGACCTGCTCGATGCCCGCCCCGCACTCGAGGGCGACGGCGGCGGCGGCGAGCGCGTTGCCGACCTGGTGCTCGCCGTGCACGCCGAGCGCGATGCGGACGCTGCCCTGCGGGGCGATCAGCGTGAACTCGGCGCGCGCCTGATCGTCGAGGCGGATGTCGACGGCCCGCACGTCGGCGGACGCCGACTGCCCGACCGTGACGACCCGGGCGCGGGTCCGGGTGGCCATCGCCGCGACCAGCGGGTCGTCGGCGTTGAGGACCGCGACACCGCCGTCGGCGGCGGCGGGCAGCGCCTCGACCAGTTCCCCCTTCGCGACCGCGATCGCCTGCTGGGAGCCGAACTCGCCGAGGTGCGCGGTCCCGACGTTGAGGACGACACCGATCCGCGGCGGCACCGTCGCCGCCAGGTGCGCGATGTGCCCGACGCCGCGGGCGGACAGCTCCAGCACCAGGAACCGGGTGTCGGCGTCCACGCGCAGCGCCGTCCACGGATGCCCGAGTTCGTTGTTGAACGAGCCGGGCGGCGCGACCACCGATCCGAGCGGGGCCAGGACCGCGGCGAGCAAATCCTTGGTGGACGTCTTGCCGGACGAGCCGGTGACCCCGACGACGGTCAGGTCGGGCAGCTCGGCGGTGACGGCGCCGGCGAGCGCGCCGAGCGCGCCGAGGACCGCGGCACCGGAGCCGTCGGTGTCGTGCTCGAGGGCCATCGCGTTGCTGCCCGACGGACCGAGCGGCTCGACGACAATCGCGGGCACCCCGACCGGGCGGGCGGCGAGGACCGCGGCCGCACCGGCGTCGATCGCCGCAGCCGCGTGGTCGTGGCCGTCGGCGCGGGCGCCGGGCAGCGCGAGGAACAGTCCGCCCGCGGTGACCTTCCGTGAGTCGAACTCGACGGTGCCGGTGACGACGGCGTCCGGGTCGGGGACGTCGTGCAGGGTGCCGCCGACGATCTCGGCGATGCGCCGCAGGGACAGCGCGATCATCGGCTGGCCCCCGTCACGCGGTCGATGGCATTCGCGAGGACCTCGCGGTCGTCGAATGGGTACTTCACCCCACCAATCTCCTGTCCGATCTCGTGTCCCTTGCCCGCGACGAGCACGACGTCACCGGCGCCCGCCCAGTCGACGGCGGCGGCGATCGCCGCGGCCCGGTCGCCGATCTCCCTGACCTCGCCGCGCCGGTCCGCGGGGACCGCCCGGGCGCCGTCGAGCAGTGCCGCCCGGATCGCGGCCGGGTCCTCGCTGCGGGGGTTGTCGTCGGTGATCACCGCCAGGTCGGCGCCAGCGGCGGCGGCCTCGCCCATCAGCCGACGCTTGCCGTGGTCGCGGTCGCCGCCCGCGCCGACGACGACGGCGAGCCTGCCGTCGCTCTGCCCGCGGAGGGTGGCGATGACGGCCTCAAGTGCGGCGGGCTTGTGCGCGTAGTCGACGACCGCGAGGAACGGCTGGCCACGGTCGATGCGCTGCACCCGGCCCGGCACGTCGACGGCGGCGAGGCCGCGGATCGCGTCCTCCGGTTCGACGCCGCATTCGTGCAGGATCGCGAGCGCGAGCAGCGCGTTCGCGACGTTGTAGCGGCCGGGCAGCCGCAGCGTCGCGGTCATCGCGCGGCCGTCCGGCGTGCTGACGGTGAACCGCTGGCCGCCGTCGGCGCCGGTGCTGATGTCCGAGGCGGTCCATCCGGCGGTGCCGTCGCCGCGGGTGCCGACGGTGACCGTGCCGGGTCCGGCGACCGCGGCCATCCGGTTGCCCCACTCGTCGTCGACGCACACCACCGCGCGGGCGGCGTGCACGGTCGACGCCGGGTCGAACAGGCGGGCCTTCGCGCCGAAGTAGTCGTCGAGGTCGCGGTGGAAGTCGAGGTGGTCCTGCGACAGGTTGGTGAAGGCGCCGACCGCGAACGCGGTGCCGTCGACCCGCCCGAGCGCGAGGGCGTGGCTCGACACCTCCATCACCACGGTGTCGATGCCGCGTTCGAGCATCACCGCGAACAGCGCCTGCAGTTGCGGCGCCTCCGGTGTGGTCAGGGCGCTGGGCACCCGGCGGCCGTCGATCCGGGTCTCGATGGTTCCGACCAGGCCCGGGCGGCGTCCGGCCGCGGTCAGGCCTGCCTCGACGAGGTACGAGGTGGTGGTCTTCCCGGAGGTGCCGGTGATGCCGACGATCCGCAGCCGCTGCGACGGGGTGCCGTAGACGGCGGCCGAGACGGCGCCGAGCACCGCGCGCGGGTCCGGATGCACCAGCACCGGCAGCGGGATGCCGGCCCGCGCGATCCGATCGAGGCCCGCCGGGTCGGTGAGGACGGCGACGGCCCCCCGCTCGGCAGCGGCGGCGGCGAAATCGGCGCCGTGCGCGTGGGTTCCCGGGAGCGCCGCGAACAGGTCACCGGGCCGAATCTCCTGCGCCCGCAGGTCGATGCCGGTGACGACGACCGGGTCGGCGGCCGCGTCGTTCCGGTGCAGCCGGGCCCCGACGAGGTCCGCGAGCGTCGTCACCGCGGTGCGCGGGGGGTGCCCGGGGCGTGATCCCGGTGCCGCAGCCGTCGACCCTGCCTCGGCGCTGTCGTTGCTCCCGTGCACGGGCAGGTGACTCCTCTCGAGCGTTCGGTGGGCGATCGGTACGGTCGTGTCGGCCGTGAACCGACGTGTCACGTTACCGGCGTGGCCGGGGAAACACAGATTCGACCGGGTATCCGGCGGCGGTGGGACGGGGTCGGTCAGTCGGCCTGCAGCACCAACCGTCGGCCGGGGTCCGCGGACAGCGGGATCTTGTCGCGCTGCAGCATCCAGGCGGCAATGTTGTGGAACAGCGGCGCGGCGGACTGGCCGCCGGACCCGTCGGCGCTGCGGACCGGAGCGTCGAGCATGATCCCGATCACGAACCGCGGATTGTCGGCGGGGGCGATCCCGGCGAACGTGATCCAGTAGTTCGAGTTCGAGTAGCACTGGCAGTTCGGGTCGACCTGCTGCGCGGTGCCCGTCTTCCCGCTGACCTGGTATCCCTCGACGGCGGCCCCGACGCCGGTGCCCTGCTGGTAGCCCATCGGGTCCCGCTGGGTGACCGAACGGAACATGTCGCGGACCGTGGTCGCGGTCTGCTCGCTGACCACCTCGATGCCCTCCGGATGCTCGAGGGGGGTGCGGTTGCCGTCCGCGTCGATGGTGGCGCGGACGATCCGCGGCGGGATCCGCACGCCGTCGTTGGCGATCGCCTGGTAGATCCCCGTCATCTGCAGCAGCGTCATCGACAGGCCCTGACCGATCGGCAGGTTCGCGAACGTGCCGCCCGACCACTGGTCGCGGCTGGGGACGCTGCCCGCGCTCTCCCCGGGCAGCCCGACCTCGGTGCGCTGCCCGAGCCCAAACTTGGTCAACATCTCCGCGAATCGGTCCTCCCCGACCCGCTGCGCGAGCATCAGCGTTCCGACGTTGGAGGACTTCCCGAACACCCCGGTGGTGGTGTACGGGACGACGCCGTGATCCCACGCGTCCTTCACCGACACCCCGGACATCTGGATCGTGCCCGGCACCTGGAGCACCTCGTCGGGGGTGGTCAGGCCGTCCTCGATCGCGGCGGCGGCGGTGATGATCTTGTTCACCGATCCGGGTTCGAAGGGGGTACTGACCGACGGGTTGCCCATCTCCCGGTCGATGTTGTTGCCGACGCCGATCGACGGGTCGAATGTGTTGTCGTTGGCCATCGCGAGGACCTCGCCGGTGTGCGAGTCCTGGACCACCACCGACGCGTTCTTCGCGCCGGACAGGTCCTTCGCGAGCTGCGCCTGCTGCTGCACGTAGAACTGCAGGTCCGCGTCGATGGTCAACTCGACCCCGGAGCCGTCGACGGCGGGCTGCTTGTCGCGCCAGCTGCCGGGGATCACCGCGCCGTCCGATCCGCGGTCGTAGGTCTGCGACCCGTCCGTCCCGGCGAGGGTGGAGTCCATCGAGTCCTCGAGCCCGAGGAGGCCGTGCCCGTTCCAGCCGGTGGCGCCGACGAGGTTCGCGGCGAGCGCACCGCCCGGGTACTCCCGGATGTCCTGCCGCTCCAGGCCGACCTCCGGGAACTCGTCGGCGATCTTCGCGGCCACGTCCGGGTCGACCCCGCGCGCGAGGTATTCGAAGGTCTTGTTGCTCTTGAGCTTGGCGAGCACGTCCCTCTCCGGTGCTGCGTCACCGAGCCGGTCGTGGATGCCCTTCGCGATGGCGGCGAGCCGGTCGTTGACCTTCGGCTCCTCCCCCTTCTTCTTCGCGGCCTCCTCGAGTTCCTTGCGGACCTTCGGCGGCTGAAAGGTCAGTGCCTTCGCCTCCATCGTGAACGCGATCGGCTTGCCGTTGCGGTCGGTGATCGCGCCCCGGGTTGCGGGGTCGATGAGGGTGGTCGAGCGCTGATCGGCCGCCTCCGCGGACAGCCGCGGCGCCTGAATGCCCTGGATCCACAGCAGCTGCAGCACGGCGAGACCAAGCACCCCGAACATCACGACCCGGCCGATGCGGTGCCGGAACAGGTAGTTCGCCCGGTCCCCGGTTGCTGGCCGACGCGGACGGCCCGCCGGTCGGCGGGCGGCGCCGCCCGAACGGCGAACCCCGCCGCCAGAAGCTGCGCGACGGGGTTGGGAGGGGCGACCTCCGCTCACTGCGGACCGCCCTGGTTACCTGCCTGTTCTCCTCGCTCCATGGGGACCAATTGTTCCTGCTCCGCCACCGGTTGCCGAGGATTGACCGGCTGCGGCGTGGCGGCAGGTGCCGGGGCAACGGCGACGCCCGGTCCTGCCGGCGCGGCGGCGGGCTCCGGCGTGGTCGCCCGGGATCCGACCGGGGGAAGGTTCGCGGCGGCGACACCGCTTCCGCGGAGCGGGGTGGTCGCAGCGGCGGGCGCGGGCGGCGGCGTCACCGGGGTGCCGGTCGCCGGCTTCGGTTCGCCGACGACGGTGACGGTGCCGTCCGCGGCCACGACCAGTCGGGCCACCTCCTTGGCCGGGATCATGCCCTGCTGGGCGGCCTTCCTGGCCAGCTCGGGAGCCGAGTTCGCAACGCGGACATCCCGTTCCAGGGCCGCCTTCCGCTCAACCAGTTCCTGATTGTGCGCCTTCGCCGCGCTGAGCTTGTACGAGTCCTCGGCCGCCCTTGTCGTCAGCAGCAGCGTGATCGCCAGCCCGACCGACAGCAAACCGATGACCAGGGCCACGAACGGGATCCGCGCGGTCAGCGACCCCCGGGTCGTGCGGACGACCGGTGCGGTGATCTCGGCCCGCTGGCTGCGCTTGGCGTACGCCCGTTGCGCGGCGGTCGACCGGCTTCCTCCGGTGGGGCGGGTCGGGGTGCGGTCACCGGTGGTGGCCGGCGCGCGCCCGCCCGCGCGGGGACGCATGGTGTCGGTCCTGCCCCGCTCTCGCACGGCAGTCGATCGCACGGGAACTGTCATGCCGTCGCCCTCCTCGAAATCCGTTCGACGCAGCGCACACGCACCGGCGCCGAACGCGGGTTCTCCTCGATCTCCTGCTCGCTCGCGCGTTCGGCGCCGCGGGTATGCGACTCGAACTCCGGTCCCATGCCCGGCAATTCAACGGGCAGCCCCTCCGGGCTCCGGGACTTGGTGCGCGGGGTGAGTTCCTGCTTGACCAGCCGGTCCTCGAGGGACTGGTAGGACATGAACAGCACCCGACCGCCGACGGTGAGCGCATCCAGCGCGGCCGGGATCGCGGCCCGCAGCGAGTCGAGTTCGCCGTTGACCTCCACCCGCAGGGCCTGGAACGTGCGCTTGCCCGGGTGTCCGCCGGTGCGCCGGGTCGCGGCGGGAATCGACGCGTAGAGCACCTCGACGAGCTGGGCGCTGGTGGTGAATGGTTCGGTCTTCCTGCGCCGCACCACTTCCGACGCGATCCGCCCGGCGAACCGCTCCTCGCCGTAGGTGCTGAGCACCCGGGCCAGTTCACCGTGGCTGTACGTGTTGAGGATGTCGGCTGCCGTCTGGCCCCGCGTCGGATCCATCCGCATGTCCAGCGGCGCGTCCACCGAGTACGCGAAGCCACGGTCGGCCTCGTCGAGCTGCATCGAGGACACCCCGAGATCGAACAGGATCGCGGCAACCGACTCGACCTGGTCGTATCCGGCGGTCTCGAGGGCGTCGGCGATGCCGTCGTACCTGGTGTGCACCAACGTGACTCGATCACCGAACGGGGCAAGGCGACCGCCCGCGATCTCCAGGGCTGCCGGGTCGCGGTCGAGGCCGATCAGGTGCAGCCCGGGGTAGGTCCGGAGGAAGTGCTCGGAGTGCCCACCGAGCCCGAGGGTCGCGTCGATCATCACCGCGCCGCTGCCGTCGGCGCTCTCGCGGGTGATCGCGGGGCCGAGGAGTTCTACTGCGCGAGTGAGCATCACGGGGACGTGGCCGAACTCCTGCCCTGAGGTGTGGCCGGGATCGGCCGCGGGGTTCGCTTCGTCGTCCACGCGTTCTCCCTTGCGGTCCTGTTCGGTGTTCTCTGCTCGTCGGTCGTGGCTGCGATCGGGGTCCGATCGAGTGTCGAGGTGGGGGCGGGTGCCGCGAGGTCTCTGTCCGATCCACCGGACCTGGCGCTGGGGAAGTGCGTCAGGGTCGGCGTCGGGCAGAGGCCTCGCGGCATCCGCCGATGACGAATGGCGGCTACAGGATGTCGCTCAGGGACTCGGATCTGGCTTGGGAGTACGTTTCTTCGTTGTCCTCGGAGTAGGTGCGCCACGCCTGGGCGTCCCAGATCTCCAGGAAGTCGACGGAGCCGACGACCACGCAGTCCTTTGTCAGGCCCGCGTAGCGCCGGTGGTCACCGGACAGGGTGATGCGCCCCTGCGCGTCGGGGTGCTGTTCGTCGGCCCCCGCCGCGAGCGCGCGGACGAAGGCCCGGGCCTCCGGGTTGCTCCGTGACGCAGCTGCGGCCCGTCGGGCGAGCGCCGTGAACTCCTCTCGCGGATACACCGCGAGGCTGTGGTCCTGCCCTTTCGTGACCATCAGACCTCCCGCCAGCGCATCGCGATACTTCGCGGGCAACGTCAGCCGCCCCTTGTCGTCGAGCTTCGGCGTGTAGGTACCGAGAAACATCTCGACACCTCCCCTGCGTCTCACGGGAATCCCCGGTTCCGCAGAACCGGATGTTCCGAAAAACGAACGGCCTCACTCTGTGATTCACCGTGGCGAACCAGTGCGCACCACGTTACCCCACTTTCCCCCACTTTCAAGCTGCGCGGTCGGCGCGCCTTGCCACCGCGATGGTGTCAATGCAGGTCATGACCGTGGCGGAGCGTGGGGGAAGCTTCGTGTGTCCTCCACCACGACCGGGAATGCGACGGCATCGCGGTCGCCGCAACGGTGAAATCCCCAGGACGGGCGCCGATTCCAACCTCGGACGGGCACCGCCACGCGCCCCGGGCGAACGCGGTGGGGCCGAGTGGGGATCGCCCTGCCGGGCGGTGGGGCGCCACCCCGGGCACCGGACGACAACCGCACCGATAAAAACACGGGCACCGACGACAAAGGCGCGACACCACCTGGTGTCGCGCCTTAGGCGTTGCGGGCGGGCGGGAGGACTACTCCTGCTCGAACCGCTTCTTGAATCGATCTTCCATGCGGGACGAGAATCCGCCGCCGCTCCGGCGACCGCCCGAAGGCTTACCGGTCGCCGATGTGGGCCCGGACTTCTCCCCCGACCCAGCCTTCACTCCCGGACCCGATCCCCGAAGGAACAGGACTCCGGCTCCAAACATCACTAGGAAGCCGAGCAGACTGACGATCAGAAACACATTGCCCACGATGGTTGCGAGCGGGATGCCCGCAACCAGGAGAACGAGTCCGAGGACAAAGAGCGCCCCCGCCTGCATCCGACTCTTGCTCGAGGCCGCATGCATACGGCCTCCCCTCACAGAGGAGGCGAACTTAGGGTCTTCGGCGTAGAGAGCGCTCTCGATCTGATCGAGCATCCGCTGCTCGTGCTCGGAGAGTGGCACGGCTACCTCCCCCGGCACATCATGGTGGCGGTCGAATCGTGGGTCGACTCGACCGGTTGCCGACGGTCGCGGCTACCTGCCGTCAATGATACGAGTACACGTGACCGCGTACCACCTACTCCGAGGACGAGTTGTCCGAGTTTCCCCCCGGGCCCGCAGATGCCCTGGTGGACAGCCGCGCCCGGACTCACGCCGACGCGCGGGCGAGACTCCCGTCACCCCGGCCGGCGAGCGCCCCTACCGCCGCGAGCCGGTCCTCGACCGCCGTCAGGAACCGGGACACCTCGGAGTGGAAGCGATCGGCCTCCGCGGCGGTGACGGTGCGCGAGATGCCCGCCTCGATCGCCGCCCGGGTCTCCGAGTGCGCCGCGAAGTAGTCCGCCCAGCCCGCCAGTTCCGGGTCGGCCCGACTGAGCAACACCCAGGCGCTCCGGGACCGGCATCGTGGCGTGCGCCCGGCAAGGGCGGCACCGGCACCCCGCAGCGCGGCCAGGTACGCCGCCCGGAATCGGTCCGACGGGTCGCGGGATCGGCCCGCCTCCGCCAACAACGCGTCCGCCCGGTCGAGCAGGCTCACCCGAACAGCCATCCCGAACACCTCCCCAGTGTCACCGGATCACTCCCACAACCGCCTGTCGTGCAGTCCGGTGGAGCGCGCTTCCCTCGCGCTCCACCGGATTGCCGATATCGAACATTCGTTCGACCTTCACAATATAACCGCCCCCACCGACACGGAGTCAAGAGAGAGGGTGAGTCCGGTCGTCACCACCCCCGCACCCCGCCTGGTCGAGCTGTCCGCCGCCGATCTGCGCGCCCGCTTGCCCCAGGCCCTGTCCATCTACGTCGAGGCCATGGGCTACCCGAGGGGCACCGACGTCCACCGGGCACCGATGTGGGCCGAGCACACCGCACGGGCCGGGTGGTGCGGGATCGCCGCGTTCGCGCCGGACCCCTCCGGGGCCGAGGCGATGGTGGGCATCGCCTACGGCTACCGCGGCGCCCCCCACCAGTGGTGGCAGCAGCAGGTCCGGGAGGGGATGCGGCGGTCCGGCACCGACCCCGGCACGATCGAGTCCGTCCTCGGCGACTACTTCGAACTGACCGAGCTGCACGTCTCCCCCCGCGCGCAGGGGCACGGCACCGGCGCCGCCCTGCTCGACCGGCTGCTCAGCGGCCGCCCCGAGGCGCGGGTGCTGCTGTCGACGCCCGAGGTGCCGGACGAGGACAACCGCGCCTGGCGCCTGTACCGCCGGATCGGCTTCACCGATGTCGTGCGGCACTTCCGGTTTACCGGGGACAGCAGGCCGTTCGCCGTCCTCGGCCGCCCGCTCCCGCTCTGACCTGTCGGCGCCCATCGCTAACCTGGGCGGCGTGATCGACGCGGTGGTGGTGGGTTCCGGACACAATGCGCTCGTTTCGGCGTGCTACCTCGCCAGGGCCGGGTGGTCCGTGGAGGTGCTCGAACGGGACACCGAACTCGGCGGCGCCGTCTCGACGGTCGAACGGTTCCCGGGGCACCGGGTGGACCGCGGCTCGTCGGCGCACATCATGATCCGGCACACCGGCATCATCGAGGAACTCGACCTCGCCGCGCACGGGCTGCGCTACCTGGACTGCGACCCGTGGGCGTTCGCGCCCGCCCCGCAAGGAGACCCGCGGCCCGGCATCGTGTTTCACCGCGACCTAGACGCCACCTGCGACTCGATCGCGGCCGCGTGCTCGCCGCGGGATGCCGACGCGTATCGCCGGTTCGTCGGGGTGTGGGGTCCGCGGACCGCCGCGGTGATGCGGGCGTTCGGCGCCCCGCCGACCGGCGGCAGGCTGGCCCGCGCGTTCGGGGGCGTCGACCGGGGCCCCGGCCCGGCCACCCTGTCCCGGGAGTTCCTCGCGTCCGGGGACGCCCTGCTCGACGACTGGTTCGACGATGAGCGGCTCCGGGCCGCGCTGGCCTGGTTCGGCGCCCAGTCGGGGCCGCCGATGTCCGAGCCGGGCACCGCGCCGATGGTCGGGTTCGCTGCCCTCATGCACACCCTGCCGCCGGGCCGCGCGATCGGCGGCAGCGGCGCGCTGACCGCGGCGCTGGCGTCCCGGCTGGCGTCCGACGGCGCGACGATCCGGCTCGGGGACGCGGTCGCGGAACTGCGCCGGGACGGCGACGGCTGGCTGACCCGCACCGAGCAGGGGCACGTGGTGCGCTCGAGGACGGTGATCGCGGGCTGCCACATCCTGACGACCCTGGACCTGCTCGAGGCCGGCGGATTCGACGCCACCCGGATCGCGGACTGGCGGCGACGGATCCGCGTCGGCCCGGGGATCGGCATGGTCGTGCGGCTCGGCACCGACGCGCTGCCGCAGTATCCGAGCGCCCCCGCGGACACGACCGTGACGTCGGGCCTGCAGCTGCTGGTGTCGGACCGTGCGCAGCTGCGGCTGGCGCACGGCGCGGCGCTCGCCGGGGAGTTGCCGCCGACCCCGGCGGTCCTCGCGATGACGTTCAGCGGCCTCGACCCGAGCCTGTGCCCGCCCGGTGAGCACCAGGCGACGCTGTGGTCGCAGTGGCATCCGTACCGGCTCAGCGGCGGCAGGCGGTGGTCCGACCTCGCCGAGTCCGAGGGCACCCGGATCGTCGGCGAGATCGACCGGCTGGCGCCGGGCTTCGCGTCCACGATCCGGCACACCCTGGTACAGACCCCGGCCGACCTGGAGTCGGAACTGGGCCTGATCGGAGGCAATGTGATGCATGTGGAGATGTCGCTCGACCAGATGTTCCTGTGGCGTCCGCTGCCCGAACTGTCCGGCCACCGGGTGCCGGGCGCGACCGGGATGTACCTGACCGGGGCGTCCACCCATCCCGGCGGCGGGGTATCCGGGTCCAGCGGGCGCAGCGCCGCGCGGGTGGCGTTGTCCGACGGCCGATTCGGCCGGTTGCGCCGGCTCCTGCCCAGGTGACGTCCGACCCGAGCCGCACCGACGGCGTGCCGCCGCTCGCGCGTCCGGGCCGGGCTGGCACCATGTCCAGGTGCTGACGACCCGAACCCGTGATCGACGCCCCCGCACCCGCCTGGCGGCGGTGACCGCACTGCTGCTGCTGGCCGTCCCCCTGCTCACCGGCTGCCTCCGCGTGCAGGTGTCGATGGGGGTGTCCGCCGACGACCGGGTGTCCGGGCAGCTCGTCGCGGCCACCGTCCCCACCAGTGATCAGGACAAGGGCCCCGAGCTCACCACGCCGGATTCGCTGATCGGCAAGGTCCGGGTCCAGGAGTACAAGCAGGACGGCTTCGTCGGCTCCCAGGTGTTCTTCACCGACCTGACGTTCGGCGAGGTCCAGCAGCTCGGGTCGATGTCCAGCCAGGTCGGGTCGTCGGTGCAGCTGAACTTCCAGCGCGCGGGCGACGTGGTGGTGCTCGACGGCAAGGCCGACCTCAAGGCGGTGCCGGAGAGCAGCGACGTGCAGATCAGTGTCGCGTTCCCGGCCCGCGTCGCCACCACCAACGGCACCAGGGACGGCGATTCGGTCGTCACCTGGAAGCTCGCCCCCGGCGAGGTCAACACCCTCCGCGCCGAGGTCCGCTACCAGGACCCCAGCACCCGCGGTTTCGCGGGCTGGGCGGGCATCGTCGGCGGCGTCACCCTCGGTGTCGCGCTGATCGTCGGTGTGATGGCCTACCGGATGCGCGACACCTCGCCGCGCTACCTGCGCGGGGACGGCGCCAACAAGGCGAAGATCCAGGGGGACTGACCGTCCCGGCGGGTCTGCTACGGGACGTGGACGGTCGCGACGCCCGGGGTGTATGGGCCCGCGCCGCTCGTGGCGACGAGGACGACCCGCCCTGGACCGGTCGGCAGGACCGCCTCCGGGTATCCGTCGGCTCCGGTCGACATCGGGGCGGACCCGGCGGCTCCGCTCGACAGGTTCAGCCACTGCACATCGCCGGGGCGCAGGCACTTCCACCAGCCCTCATCTGGGCCGGTGATCCGCACCGTCCCCGGCTGTTCACCGACGACGGCCACACAGCGGATCGTGGGCACATCGAGGCTGCCGTACGGGTTCCCGAACGGTGCCGGGTTGATCTGGAACGGAACGGTGACCGCGGTGGCGGCTGCGGTCACCGGCGTCAGCACCGAACAGGCCCCGATGGCGGCGCAGGCGACGAATCGGCGGACGACCTCGATCATCGGGACCTCCCTCAGGGGACCTGAAGGGTGCCAGCACCCGGGTTGACCAGGATCTTGTACCCCCACGGACCGTACGGGACAACGGTGGCGACGTCGGCGAGCGCGGCGACCGTGCCGCTCCCGGTGGACGCGGTCGCGGGGGCATAGCGGCACCAGTCCCCCGGTTCCGGGTCGCGGGTGTAGTCCCGCTCCACGAGCCGGAGGGTCGTGGAGCCCGCGGCGCCGGTGGTGAGGTTCCGCCAATGCACCGTCATGTCGTAGCAGTAGGACCAGTCCGCCGCAGGCTCCGCCGCGAAGGTCACGACGCCCGATCCGCCAGGCGTCGCGGTCGGTATCACCGTCGTCGGCGGCGGCAGGGTGAAGCACGGGAACATGCTGCCCACGCATCCGGTGAGGAAGCGGATCGGCACCTGGAACACCGTGGTCGCCGGTGCTGCTTCCGGCGGCGGGCCCGCTGTCGCTGCGGCGGACGAGCCCAGCGGGATCGCGAGCACGGCCGCGGACGCCGCGGCGCGGGCGAGGAACGAACGATGAACTGCTACACGGCGCATGGCGTGAGCCTCCCGCGGTGGACCGGACCCCGACCCTGGTGCAGTGCCAGCGTACTCGCGCGGTCACTCCCCGGCCGGATTGATGGCGTTGACCGAACGGGACGCCGCGGGGAACTCGGTCGGTGCGCATGCCATGACAGACTCGGCCGAATGGACCTGTTCCCAGCAATCGAACCGTCCGACTCGGGGCACCTCGCGGTGACTGACGGCAACTCGGTGTACTGGGAGACCATCGGCATCTCGACGGGTCTTCCCCTCCTCTATCTCCACGGAGGTCCGGGATCCGGGTGCACCGTGGGAATGCGCAGGTTCTTCGACCCGACCGCGTTTCGTGCGGTGTTGTTCGACCAGCGTGGCTGCGGGCGCAGCACACCCCGTGCCGACGATCCGGCCACCGACCTCTCCACGAACACGACCGGTCATCTCATCGCCGACATCGAGCGTCTTCGAGAACACCTCGGAATCGAAAGATGGGTCGTCGCCGGTGCGTCCTGGGGCGTCTGCCTCGGGTTGGCCTACGGGCAAGCGCATCCCGATCGGGTGATCGGGATGGCGTTCGGTGCGATCACCTCGGGTAGACGCATGGAAGTCGAGTGGATCACCCGCGACATGCGGCGCATCTTTCCACGGGAGTGGCAGCGGTTTATCGAGCCGGTCCCGGAGGGCGAGCGAGGAGGCAACCTCGCCGCGGCCTACGCGCGCCTGCTCGCCCATCCCGACGCCGCTGTTCGCGAGCACGCAGCGCTACGCTGGTGCGCGTGGGAGGACACCCACATCTCGCTCGCTCCCGGATGGACGCCATCCCGCAGGTACCAGGACCCCGCCTTCCGGATGGTGTTCGCGCGCCTGGTCACCCACTATTGGGGCAACGATCACTTCCTGCGCGAGAACCAACTGATCGACGGCATGACGCGGCTCGCCGGGATCCCCGCGGTCCTCGTGCACGGCCGATACGACGTGTCCGGCCCGCTCGACACCGCATGGGAGCTTTCCCGCCGATGGGACGGCAGCCGGCTCGTCGTCGTCGACGATGCCGGCCACGGCGGGGGGAGTTTCATCAGCGAGTTCGTCGAAGCGATCAACTCTTTCGCGAGGACGAACCCCACCGCCTCGGGCCGGCCGGCAGTTCGATGTCAGCTCACCTGAGCAGGAACTCGAGGGCGACCCGCTCGAATCCCTCCTTGGCTTCGATCATCACCCAGTGCCCACAGTTCGGGAAGACGTGCAACTCGGCGTTCGGGATCAGCCGCATCGGGATCATCGGCATATCCGGCGGGCACTGCCGGTCATCGCGCCCCCACGTCAGCAGCGTCGGGCACGCCACCTTGCCCATCATCGACCAGTAGGGCGGTAGGCCGGAACTGGCCATCGCCTGCTGCTGCGCCTCGAAAGCCTTGGAGCCGTACATCGCGGCCAACGTCGCGTGCGATGCCGGATCGTTGGCCGTCTCCCAGCGTTCCTCGATCCGCTCCTCGGTGACCACGGACCGGTCGTACACCATGCACTCGAGCCAGCGGACCAACTTCTCGCGACTCGGTCCGTCGGCGAAGTCCTGCAGCAGACGAGTTCCCTCACTCGGGTTCTGGCTGAAGATGTTCGGCCCCACCCCGCCAATGGTGACGAGCTTGCTCACCCGCTCGGGGTGCTTCATGGCCACGTTGACGCCGACGACTCCGCCCATCGAATTGCCGATCATCGCGGCGGAGTCGATGCCGAGTGCGTCCATGAAGCGGATCACCGACGACCCCGCGGTCAGCACCGGATGGCCAGCAACGGGATCGCTCACGCCGAATCCGGGGAATTCGAGGACATAGCAGTGGAAGTGCTCGGCGAACACCTCCAGGTTTCCCCGGTAGTTCCGCCACCCGCTGACCCCGATGCCGGAGCCGTGCAGCAACAGCAACGGCGGCCCCTCGCCCGCTTCGTGGTAGCGCAGCACCCCCTTGTCGGTGGTGATCTCCCTCTTGGTCCCCTCGTATGTCACGTCCATCCCACGACACTAGAACACGTTGCAGTTTGCCGGTCGCGTGTAGGAGAGGACTTGGGCGCTCCCGGACCCCTGGTACACCACCTACACCCAGCGCGGCCGGCCCTGCCCACGACACGAGCACGCAGGGCTCAGCTGGCACTGACCGGGATGAGCGACGTCAGGGCACTTCGCATTTCGGTACCTGAGTCGCGGCTACGCGCTGGCTCGGCCGTCCGGAAGCTTCCAGTGCGGTCTCGGAAAGTGGCAGGTGTACCCGTCCGGGTAGTGCTGCAGATAGTTCTGGTGCTCGTCCTCCGCTTCCCAGAATGTGCTGGCCGGGGTCACCTCGGTCACCACCTTGCCGGGCCATCGACGTGAGTCGTCCACCTCGACAATCGTGCCCAGGGCGATGCGCTTTTGATCGTCGTCGAGATAGAAGATCGCCGAACGGTATGCGGTCCCGATGTCGTTGCCTTGACGGTTCTCCGTCGTGGGATCGTGGATCTGAAAGAAGAACTCGAGCAGAACTCGATAATCGGTTCGCGCGGGATCGTAGGTGATCTCCACCGCCTCAGCGTGACCTGGATGATTGCGATAGGTGGGACGGTCGTTATGCCCTCCGGTGTAGCCGACTCGCGTTGACACCACGCCCGACTGCTTGCGGATCAAGTCCTCCATGCCCCAGAAGCATCCGCCAGCCAGAATTGCCTTCCGCGCGTCGGCCATCCCTACTCCTCCCCGATCAATGCCAGACAGGTCCACGACCCCGCCCCTCGCTTCCTCGACAGGCTTCGCTGCTGGCCTGGCATTCGTAGATACCCGCTCGCACAAACCTATCCGAGCCCTGTCCCGTACACCGCCCCTCGCCGATCAACGGCACTCGCCTGCGCTAGGTTCCCCCGATGAAGACCCTGACAATCGCCTCGTTCGTCACGGTTCTCTGCACCGTCTCGATATGGCTGTGCACCGCGCTGGCCATAGCGCTCGAGGGTCAAGTCGATCTCGACGAGCGGTTCGTGGTGATGGTCGTATATCCGACGATCCTCGGGCTGCTGGCTTCGTTGGTGGGAGCAGCGGCCGGTGTGGCAATTCTCGTCCGGCGCGCCAGCCACGGCTGGCCAGGCACTGCGATGGCGGTGGGGCAGCTACTCACCTGGGCCCTGGCTATCGGAATCATCGTGTGGGCGATGGTGTTTCCCTCCACCGGATGGGAGCTCATTGCGCTGCCCCTCGCGTTGATGCTGGGGCAGGTCGTGGTCGCGATCGGCCTGCTCGAGCCGGTGGCTCGCCGACTGAGGGGCGCCGCGCGCCGTGCGGCCTAGGCTGCATGCTCGGCGCGACTGACACCTCTTCTGGATGACGAATGGGGACTGCCCCACCTCAGTTCACTCGCGGGGCAGAGTGAGGCAGTCCCGACAGACCGATCGCGGCGAAGAGGACGGCGGCGGTGCGACGGACGGGAAGCTTGCCGAGCCGTGCCTACTGCGCGTCAGACATATCCGCTCGCGCCCCCGTCGCCCATTGAACTGGGCACGCGACTCCGAATGTCTCATGGCGGCCGCGTTTGGCGATGCCTATCCCGCCGCTGGGACGATCGAGCAGGCGCCTGGCGATCCCGGCTCTACTGGTCCGTCACCAGGCGATAGACCACGTATCCGACGAACCATGTGGTGAGGAGGACGCAGAGAACGAGGAGGACGTCGATCGCGATCACCAGCATGCAGACTCCTTGGTTAGTGGGTACTCACTAACCAAGAGCGTAAGCTACCGTCGGGACATGCCCGACAACGCAGTACCTACCGCGCGCGACCGGATCCTGGATGCAGCCGCCAGCACCATGCGGGACCGAGGGCTTGCCCGGGCAACAACCAAGGAGATCGCGGCGGTCGCCGGTTACTCAGAGGCGATGATTTACAAGCTCTTCGACGACAAAGTCGACCTATTTCTGAGCGTGCTGCGTGAGCGGGTTCCCGCCGTCGACATCCTCACCCGCACCGATCGCACCCCCGGCGACGCCAACACCCTCGAGGGCAGGTTGGTAGCGACGATCGAGCAGATCACGGCGTTCTATCGGCAGACGTTCGCGATCGGCGCGTCCCTGTTCTCCGACGCCAAACTCCTCGACCGCCACCGAACCGCCGTCATGGCACAAGGGGCAGGCCCGGCGCTTCTCCCGGCCTCCGTGGCCCGATTCCTTCAGAACGAGCAACGCACCGGCACCATCGTTGCTGGCGCCCCGATCAACGGGGCCGCATCGTCCATCGCCGGCGCCTGCTATCTACGGGCCTTCCTCGAGCAGTTCTACGGTCCCGAGCACCCGCAGGAACCGATGGCAGAGTTCACCGCCTCAGTCGTCGCGACAGTGTTGCCTTCCTTGATCGCTGCCTAACACCACTTCTGAGACAG
This sequence comes from Rhodococcus sp. NPDC058505, assembly GCF_042720095.1. Lineage (NCBI taxonomy): Bacteria > Bacillati > Actinomycetota > Actinomycetes > Mycobacteriales > Nocardiaceae > Rhodococcus > Rhodococcus sp. NPDC058505. The sequence goes on along the minus strand of NZ_JBHXNB010000022.1, from coordinate 31,738 downwards.
GGCCTTGTCAGGATCCGGGTGAGCGATCGTCGAACGGAACCTCAGTCCAGGGCTGAGCAGGTGACCAGGTGGGCCGACCAACGCTCGGACCAGCCCCAGACCTGCTGCAGGGCGGCACCGAGCTCGATACCCGCGCTGCTCAACTCATAGGTCTTGTCGACCCGCTTCTCGACTATCCCGGCATTCTGCAGCTGTTGCAGTCGCTCCGAAAGCGTGCTGGACGAGCAGTTTCCCATTCGTCTGCGCAGTTCCAGGAAGCCCAACGGCCCGGGCTCGAGCTCCCAGAGTGCCCGCAAGATCCAGCGCTGCCCAAGAAGTTCCATCGCCGCGAGTATCGGTTGTGCGGAGGGCTCACTCAACTGTCGGGACCGCTCCGGTTCTCTTGTGCTTCTCATTTCGAACCATCATAGTGGTTCGAAATCAGAAGCGTTTGGAGCGCGAGGGGGCGTCATGAACGAGGTCGTGGACCCAACCGGTCGGCGGATCGCACTGGTCACGGGAGCATCGCGAGGGATCGGCGCCGAGACCGCACGGGCACTCGCGACCGCCGGCGACCACGTGATCATCAACTATCGAGAGAAGTTCAAGCGCGCGCAGGCGCTAGCCGACGACATTGCCCACACTGGAGGGACGGCGTCGGTCGCCGGCGGCGACCTGTCCAACGAAGCCGCAGCGAATCGGCTGATCGCCGAGGTGGCGGAAGAGTTCGGACGCCTGGACGTGCTGGTCCTGAACGCGTCCGGCGGGCTCGAACTCAATGCGGGGCCGGACTATCCGATGAGGATCAATCGTGATGCGCAGGTCAGGCTCGTTCAGTTGGCGTTGCCGCTCATGCCGTCCGGGTCTCGGATCGTCTTCGTGACCAGTCATCAGGCGCACTTTCATGGCCGCAAACCCGTGCCGGCTGAGTACGAACCGATCGCCGAGAGCAAGCGAGCGGGGGAAGACGCGTTGCGGAGCATGATCCCGATGCTCTCCGACCGCGGAGTTGAGCTCATCGTCGTGTCGGGCGACATGATCGACGGGACGATCATCGTGCGGCTACTCGAACGCCGGAACAGTGACGCAGTCGAGGCACGCCGGCATCACGGACCACTGCCCACGGTCGAGGAGTTCGCCCGCGCAGTCGCAGATGCCACACTCAGCAGCGACGCCACGGGACATACGGTCTACGTCGGCGGACTCGACTACCTCTCGACGCCAGCCATCTGACCGCTTCCTCAGCTCACCCTCGGCTGTCCGCGTCGGGGTCGGCGTTCGGGGCTACACGATGGATGCTCACTCGGCACGACTGCTGGCTCCGCCACCGCCGCGCCGTCGCTGCTGGCCCGGCTTGATGTGCAGCCGAACATCCTCGTACACCACGGTGTAGGGCAGGTCCTCGTCGGTGTCCGGATCGCCGGAATCCGAGGGGTCCGGCAGTTCCGCCATCTGCTCGACGACGATCTGGGCTCGCGCCGCACCCGGATCGAACATCTCCTGAAACGGCCCGACGAACGACCCCCCGAGGCCGCGGTCCTTCGCACGAATCGCGGCCCACCCGAGCAGCACTATCGGGCCGATCGTGACGAGCAACAGCAACGCGTCCCCACCCATGCCCGCGAGCGTACCGACGAATACCGCCGTTCCCACTGGAGGCAGAGCTGCTACCGCGAGCCCGAAGGTGTAGACCGGTTGCGCGCCGCGAGATCCGGCGGCCTGCCGTCGACTCGTTTGACGGGCAGCCACGTCGCGAGGGTGCGCGCAAGCGATCCCAGGAGGCGCTCGCCGTACACGCACAGGGTCTGCTCCCAGGGGTGCCCGACCGTCCCCTCGCTGAGGTCGTCGCGCAGGAAGATGTAGTAGTCACCGTCCGGGTAGACGGGAACCCGCCACTCCGTATCGCGGGTCGCGGCGTGGACCGCCGCGTCGAGCCGGTAGCAGGTGTGCTGCCAGTCCAACACCACGAACGTCGGATCCTCGGCGAACTCGGTGACGAAGCAGCGCAGCGCCTCCGCGTTCACCGCGTCGAATCGGCTCGACCAGGCGCCCGCGATCTCCGCCGGTGCCGTGAGGTCGAACGTGATGGAGGGTGTCGGTTCGGCGATCGCCGGCCAGGACGATGCGGTGACGCCCGGCCGGAACCCGAACCGGTCGGTGAACCGATCCCAGTAGCGATCTTGGTCCCGCAACTCGGTCCAGCCGGGCGGCAGCGGGCTTCCGTAGTCGAGCGTGCGCCTCATCAGTGGGGGAACCTCCTTCGGCTGCCCCTCAACCCGGCCTCGCCGAGGACGATCCTCGCGACCGTCATTGCCCGCAGCCCACGATCGTCACGGCTCCAGCTGCCTCACCCGGGTCGCCTGGAACGAGTACCCGTCCTGCTCCGCCCGCTCCCAGTCGAGATCGACTGTCGCGCCGACGGTCAACGCGCGGAATCCGGTCCCGTCGATGTTGCTGTAGTGGGCCCAGCATCCGCCGGGGGTGGCCGGGGAGTCCAGCACGCCCCATCCCCGCTCGGCGTGCCACTCCCGCACCGTTCCCCTCGTCAGTTCCACGACCATGACGATCTCACGCCCTCGGCACACAATGACGGCCCGAAACGCCGGAAGCCGGAACGAATCCCGCTCGGTCGGGCGTCTATGCGCCGGCGGCGCTCCCCAGTACTCGATCGAGGAGATGGTCGACGAGGTCGACCGCCGATTGCGGGGTGCCGTACCCCTGCAGCATGCCCTGGGCGAGTCCGCCGGTTGCCATCAGCACGAGTTCGGCATCGAGCTCGGGGTTCCCCTGAGTCGGCGCTCCGGCGGGCCGGGCTCGCCGGAGTTGGTCGGCGACGATCGTGGTCAATGCGCGTGGCGCGGCGAAGGTCTCCTCGGCCGTGATGCCCGCGCCGGTGATCGCCGCCCACCCGAAGGCGCCGAGCACGTACACCTCCTCGCGGCGCCGGTCGTCGAGGGGAAGCAGTTCGGTGAGGACGGCGCGGATCGCCTCGCGCGGGGTGGCGTCCGCGCCGAGCGCCGTCCAGCTCTGCATGAAGCGGGCGCCGGCATCCTCCATCACCGAGCGGTGGGTGGCCAGAAGGAAGTCACTCTTGGTGCCGAAGTAGTACTGGACCAGCCGGACCGAGATCCCCGCCTCCGCGGCGACGGTGTGAAAGGTGACGGACTCCAGTCCGCCGCGGACCATGACGCGCCGCACGGCGTCGGTGATCTGGCGTCGCCGCGCTTCATGGTCGGCCAATCGTGGCACCGGACTGTCCGCCTTCCCCGCCGTCGACCTGACGATGGCTCCACGTACCACGGTTATGGTACGAACAAACCATAACCGTGGTACGTTCATATCAACAAAGCCAGCAAGGAGGGAACGTGCCGAAGATCGGGCGATTCACCAACGAGAACGCGAAGAACGAGTTCCTGCGCGCCTACGACACCGCGGCCGCGAAGTGGCCGGTGCCGTCGACGACCGTCGATGTTGAGACATCGTTCGGGACGACGCGGGTGCGCAGGTCGGGCAGCGGCGAGGGGACGCCGATCGTGTTGCTGCCCGGTATCGGCGGTAACGGGCTGGCGTGGTTTCGGTTCATCGAGGACCTGGCCCGCGACCACGTCGTGTACACCCCGGACGTGATCGGGTGGGCGGGCCGGTGCGTGCAGACCGCGCCGCTGCGCGACGCGCGGGACGTGGCGACGTGGATGGCGGAGGTGGTCGACGGGCTCGGCGCGGATCGCGTCCACCTCGCGGGCAACTCGCTTGGCGCCTGGCTGGCCGGGGCGGTCGCGGTGTATCGCTCCGACCGTCTCGCGAGCCTGACCATGCTCGAACCGAGCGCCGCGACCTTCGCCAAGCCGAGTTGGGGTCTGCTACTGAAGTTCCTGGCGGCGGGAATGCGACCGACCCCCGAGCGGATGCGCAAGCTCAACAAGTGGCTGATGCCCGGCTTCGAGATGTCCGACGACGAGTTCGCCGTCGCGATGGCGGCCGTGAAGTACCGGATGGCGATGCCGTGGGACCGCACGTTCACCGACGATCAACTGGCCGCCATCGCGGTGCCGACGCTGGTGCTCTTCGGCGCCGACACGGTCGTCGCCGATCCCGAAGCGGGCGCCGCCCGCGCCAACGCCACCATTCCGTCGGTCGAGACCGAGATCTACCCGGGCGTCGGGCACGACCTGATGTGGGCGAACCCGGATCAGGTCATTCCGCGCTTCCTGGCCTTCACCGACAGTCACGACCCGATCCGATCCTGAATCACCGGTGGTTGTGGTGCCGCCCGGTGCCACCCCTGCCCGCGGCGGCGGTCCGGCGAGCATCGGGCCGCGGCACACGGTCGAGGTGATGCATCACTCCAGGCGCCTCTGCGACAATCTCGGTCCAAGTGGGCAGGGGAGGACGACATGGGAAACTTCATCGCGGATCGGTACGCCCCGGTTCGACAGGAACTGGTCGAATACAATCTCGACGTTCGAGGCGTGATCCCCGACTGGCTTGACGGACGGTACCTACGGAATGGGCCGAATCCTGTCGCCGACGTTTCACCCGACGAGTACAACTGGTTCACCGGCGACGGGATGGTCCACGGCATTCGGTTGAGTAATGGTGACGCACTCTGGTACCGCAATCGCTGGGTCGACTCGGAAGTGACTTCGCGACTGTTGAAGCGGACGGCCCCGGACGAGCACGGGAGGTCGCCGCTCCACGGCCCTTCTGCGAACACAAACGTAATCGGGTTCGCGGGCCGGACGTTGGCACTTGTCGAAGGAGGAACTGCCTGCGCAGAATTGTCGAGCGACCTCGAGACAATCGACGTCTGCGACTTCGACGGAACCGTGCGCGGGGGCTACACCGGACACCCGGTGCTCGATCCGGACACCGGAGAGTTGCACGCCGTTTCCTACCACTTCGGGCGCGGAAACACCGTGCAGTACACCGTGATCGGTCCAGATGGCCGCCTTCGATGCAAGATGGCGGTCCCGGTCCAGGGCAGCCCCATGATGCACGCATTCTCGCTGACTCGGGACTACGTTGTGCTGTACGACCTACCCGTCACGTTCGATCCGCGGTCGGCTGCCCAGGTTGGTGTGCCCCGCCCGCTGCGTCCGCTTGCCCAGCTGGCGCTGAGTGCGATCGTCGGCAACGTGCGTGTTCCCCCGGTGATGATGAACCGGATGCCGCGAATACCCGCTGGGCGCTTCCCCTATCGATGGAACCGAAACTATCCCGCACGAGTCGGTCTGCTGCCGCGATCGTCGCAGGATCCGACGACGGTCACCTGGGTAGAACTCGACCAGCCCTGCTACGTGTTCCACCCGATGAACGCCCACAATGACGATCGTGGGCTGGCAATCGACCTGGTAGTTCACGACAGAGTCTTCGACGCCGACCCCCTAGGCCCAACCGAGGGGCTGCCGCGGCTGGAACGGTGGCAGATCGATCAACGGACCGGGTCTCTCCGGCGTGACCGCCTCGCAGAGGAACACATGGAGTTCCCACGAATCGACGACCGGTGCGCCGCGAGCGCCTTCCAGCACGGCTGGGCCGTGGGCGGCACGGATGATGTGTCCGGGGAACACCGACTGTTCCGAACGAACACCGCTGCCGGGATCGCCGTACAGCGCGACTTCGGTAGCCATTCTGCGGTTGGTGAATTCAGTTTCGTCCCGTCCTCGCCCTCGGCGCCGGAGGGCGACGGCATCGTGATGGGTCTCGTGACCGACCTGGCCGAGAACGTCACTGACTTGCGGATTCTCGATGCCCAGAGCCTTGAGGATGTGGCAACTGTGCGTCTACCTCAACGCATTCCGGCCGGCTTCCACGGCAACTGGATCCAGGAACCGCACTGAGGAATCCATGCCTCGTGGTCCGACAACGCAGGGAACTACCACCGGCGTCGAGCATTGACCAGCCGGGGACCGACGGCCGCGAATGCGGCCGTCCCCCCGGCGAGCGCAATACCGACCAGCGCGGCCTTCCGAGGCAGTCCGCGGCGCGCGGCGTCGGCAACCACGACAGCGTCGATCAGATCCATCGCGATCCCGGCACGCAGGTTCGCCCGACGCACCGTGGCATCCGGATGCAACGCGGCTGCACCCAACACGATGTCGCGCACACCAAATGCCTTGATCCACACGCCCCGATCACTGCCGGGGTAGGACATGCCCAACGCGGTGTAGACCTGCCTCGACGCGATTGCGGTGGTGACGCCCCACACGATTCGTCCGACGCCGATGACGTGGGACACCACCCGCTCGGCCGAATCGTCCTGCTGATGTATCCCCGGTGCCGTCATGGCCGCCAGCTTGCCACAATGGATCGGCTACCCGGAGACCAGCCGGAGCCTGCGCGCGAGGTCGGAGACGAACACCCGGCCGGGGTCGATGCGGTCCCTGATCGCCCGCCATTCGTCGAGTCGCGGATACATGCGGGCGATGCGGTCGGGAGTGCTGCGGGAGTCCTTGGCGAAGTAGAGCCTGCCGCCGAGGTCGAGGACCCGATCGTCGAGTTCGTCGCACAACCTGCCCAGTCCGTCGCGGGTCGGGAAGTCGAGACTGAGCATGTAGCCCGGCCGCGGCCAGGACAGCGGGGCCGGGTTGCCGTCACCCATACGCTTGAACACGTTGAGGAACGAGCGATGTCCGGACTCGGCGATCATTCGGATGATGTCGGCGAACTGGGCCTCTGCACCGAACGGCACCGAGAACTGGTACTGCAGAAAACCGCCCGGGCCGTATGCCCGGTTCCACTCCCCGAGCAGATCCAGTGGATGGTAGAACTGCGTCAGGTTCTGGATCGCGCCCCGGCCATGGCGGGGGTACATCCGATACGCGGCCTCCGCCGCGATGCGCGTGGTGACCCTGTTGACCATCCCGCTCGGAAAGAGGTCCGGGACGGTGAACAGCTGTGGGGCGTTGAATCGCAACGGGTCCCGGCGAAGCTTCGGCGGGAGCTGGTCCAGGGTCGCGAGCGAGCCGCGGGTGAAGCCGGCGCGCCCCAACTTCGGGCCGGTGGAGATCGTGTCGGGCACCGACATCGAGTAGTCGTATCCCTCGTCGGAGCCGCCGGTCAGCAGTTCCATCGTTTCGTCGAGGTTCGCGGTGCGGTCGTGGTCGGCGATGAAGTACGCGGTCTCGGTGTGCTTCATCCGCACTCGCGCGCGAACGACGATGCCGGTCAGGCCCATTCCGCCGATCGTGGCCCAGAACAGGTCGCGGTCATCCCCCGAGGGGGTGAGGGTGCGGATCGTTCCGTCGGCGGTGAGCAGGTCGAGTTCGTCGACATGGTTGCCGAAGCTGCCGTGCGAGTGGTGGTTCTTGCCGTGGATGTCGGCACCGATCGCACCGCCGATCGTGACCTGCCTGGTCCCGGGCAGCACAGGAACCCAGAGTCCGTGGGGCAGAACGGCACGCATCAGGGTGTCGAGGCTGACTCCGGCGTCGACGTCGACGATGCCCGAGTCCGGGTCGATGCGGTGAATGCGGTCGAGGGCGGTCATGTCCACCACGAGTCCGCCCGCGTTCTGCGCGGGGTCACCGTAGCTGCGACCGAGACCGCGGGCGATGACACCGCGCGGACCCACGGTACGCACTGCACGGGCGATCACATCGAGGTCCGGGGTGGCGAGCACATCTGCCGGTGTCGCCGCACAGCGACCCCACCCGCTCAGGGAACGGCGTACGGAGTTGTGCTCGGTCGTCACAGTCACTCGGTCCACACTAGTCACCGCACTGGATCGAGCGGCCGGATCGGACACCTGGTGCGAGGGGCGGAGATTCGATTGGCCGGGCCCGCGTTGGCGATCGTCACCGGCTCGCGACGAGCGTGTCCAGCCACAGCCGGATCGTCGCGCGGCGGTCATCGACGCAGGGGGCGAGGGCACGGGCCCCGAAGGTGCAGTCGAATACCAGTCCCTCGAGCAGGCTGATCAGGTCGCGCGCTGCGACCGCCGGATCGCGTGCCCCGAGGGCGCCCATGAGTGCCGTCGCCGCGGGAAGCGAGAACAGGCACGACGCCAGCCCCGCGCGGAGCTCCTCGTCACCCGCGGCGTCGACGGCGAGCGCGTACCGGGCCAGCACGTCCCTGCGACGGTCGACCAGCAGCGTCTCGAGGTGGTCCGCGATGACCCGCCCCGCCTCCTCGGTTGTCCGCGGCGGATCCGACGAGGCGGCATCGGCGAAGTGCTCGCGGGATCGGGTCGCCAGGCGCGTGATCGCGGCCGACACCAGGGCGCGCCGGGTCCGGTAGTAGTACGAGGTCGAGCCGCGAGCGAGCCCGAGGCGCGCGTCGATTCCCTGGTGGGTGAGCGCGTGGTTGCCGCCGTCGGCGGCGAGGTCGAGCGCGGCCTCGCAGATGAGATCTCGGCGGGAGCGACGGTGAGCCATGTCTCCATCCTCTCAATACTCTACGTTGCTAGAGTTTCGGCATGCGTTGGACCCGCAAATCTCCCCAGTCGCGCCGTTCACTCCGGGTGGATGAATCCGTGTTTGTGTCGACCGCAGCAGAATTGGGCTTCGCGCTCGATGACGCGCAGCGACGTGCCGCGGCCGCCCTCGCCGCCGACGACCGGAACCTGTACCTGTGGGGCCCCGTCGGTCGGGGCAAGAGCTGGTTGATGGCGGCGTACTTCGCCGCGCTGCCGACCGATCGGAAGATGCGGATTCACTTCCACGAGTTCTTCCGCGACCTGCACCTGGCCATTCGCAGGCACCGCAACGACCTGGACGCGGCCCTGGCGGATCTGCTCGGCGAGGTGGAGGTGGTGTGCTTCGACGAGTTCCACGTCCACGACCCCGCCGACGGCAGGTTCCTCGGCCGCCTGCTTCCCGCGCTCCTCCGCCGGGAGATCCGGATCGTTGTAACCTCGAACTACCCGCCCCGGGAGTTGCTGCCCAATCCCCTCTTCCATGACGACTTCGTTCCCACCATTGAGGTGCTCGAGCGCAACCTGACGATCATCGCCGTCGACGGACCCGTCGACTACCGGATCACCGCCGGCCACGACGTGGGGTTTGCCGCCGGGTGGTGGCTCCACCCCGGCACCCCCGAGCAGGTCGAACACCTCGGGCTGCACGCGCCGGGACCGGATGAGCACACGACCCTCACGCCGGCCGGGCACCCGATGCGGGTCCGCCGCGCGGCGGACGGCTGGTTGTGGATCGACTTCGCCGAACTGTGCGAGAAAGCCACCGCCCCCTCCGATTACCTCGCGCTGACCCGGGACTGGCGCCGGTGGGTGATTGGCGGCGTGCCGGACCTGCGCTCGGCGGGACGGGAGCCGACACAGCGGTTCGCCAATGTCGTCGACGTGCTGTACGACCGCGACGTCACCGCCGCGTTCCTCGCCACGACGCCCCTACGGGCCCTCACTGGCGGCGCACAACTGCCCGCCGACATCGAACGAATCACCAGCCGGCTCGGGCAGCTTCGCCGCGTCGAGCTCGACGCGGCAGAACCGGAGCCGGTCGACGGATGTCGGCAGGCGCGGGCAACCACAATTTCGAGGCGACCGTAAGAATCGGCCGGCGGCCGGACACTACGGGATATGGCAGAGGAATAGCCGGAAGCACCGGCAGCGGACCCGACACATGCGGCCTACCCGGTGCGCCACCGGGCCAGCAACCCACTCAACGCCGCGACCGTCTCGTCGGGCCGGGTCAGCAGCCCGGCATGACCCGCGTTCGCTACCGTCACGATCTCGGTGTTCGCGCCCAAATGTCGTGCAGTAGCGGTCGACTCGTGGGCGGGGAAGAGCGGATCGTGGTCGAAGTAGACCAGCGCCGCCCGCACCTCGGCTGGCCACGGTGCGCCGACCGTTCCACCGGCGTCCTTCCAGTCCAACGCCACCTGCGCCTGACCCACCTCGCCATGCGGCGGCGCCCACTGATCCCCCTGATGAGCCAGGAGCTTCCACCACTGGGCGACCTTCTCGGAGTCGGCCAGCTCGGCCCCGCCGAGCGCCGTCAGCAACGTCATCAGGCGACTGAAGGGCCGGGGAACTTCCCCGGCACGTTCGGCGAAGGCGTTCTCGGCGTCGATGACGGCATTGCGGATAGTGCCGTCGGCCCCGCCTGCACTGGCCATCAGCACCGCACCATCGATCCTGGCCGGTGCGCGGCGGGCCATTCGTTCCGCGGTGAAGCCGCCGAGCGAGTAGCCGATGACGGTGGCCCGCGCAATCTCCAGGTGGTCGAGCAGCTGCAGCGCGTCGTCGGCCATCGCGTCCAGCGACCAGGGCAGCGGGGGGCATCCCGACGGCTGCACTCCGCGCGCGGCGAACCAGATCACCCGGTGCCCGACCGCGACAAGAGCGTCGATCAGGCCGCTGAACTCCCAGGCGATCATCGGCTCCCCGGAACCACCGAGCAGCAGTACCGGAGAACCGATTCCGCGTTCCTCGTAGAACAGGTCGTGAGTGGGTAGCGACATACTAGGCACCCAGAAACCGTATACTTACTAATGGAAATTATCTAGGAAACGACATGAACCGCACTGACGTACTCGACCTCTTGACCATCCTGGGCATGCGCATGACGGCCGCAGCCGACCAGGGCAGCGCCATGCTCGGCGTCACCGCCACCGAAGCGCGGGCAATCACCTGTCTGCGGGAACACGGACCGCTCCGGCCGAGCGTGGTCGCCGATCACCTCGAGTCGTCACCCAGGCGCATGACCCAGGTCGCCGAGACACTTGAGGAGAAGCGGCTCATCACTCGCGAACCCGACCCCGACGACGGCCGAGCCAAGCGGTTGACCCTGACCACCGAGGGTGCCGCCATCGGCGAGAAAATCGCCACGCTCCGCGAAGCCTGGGCTCACCAGCTTTTCGGGCAGCTCCCCGACCGTGAGGTCGCCGACGTCGGCGACATCCTCACCCACCTCCTCCGCGCACTCCCCCGCACACCACACGGCCCGGCCGATGCACGGGACGCCGGTGTAGGTCGCGGCGGCTGAGCCGCCGCCCGGCTACGCGGCGTGGCTCGCGAGCCCCAGGTTGGTGAGCACCTCACGGGTGGCCCGCGCGAAGTTCAGGGTGATGAAGTGCAGGCACGGGGCGCCCTCGGAGATCAGCCGCTCGGCGAGCTCCGTCGCCACCTCGATACCGACCTCCCGCACCGCGGCCCGGTTCTCCTCCGGCCCATCGCCAGCGGCCCTCGTCAGCCGCTCCTCCAGTGCCGCAGGCAGTTTCGACCCGGACAACTCAAGGCTGCGACGCGCCGACCGCAGCGACGTGATCGGCATGATCTCCGGGATGATCGGCTTCGCCGCCTGCTCGGCGTCGAACTTCGCGACCCGATCCCGCAGCCGCAGGTAGTCGTCGACCTCGAAGAACATCTGGGTGATCGAGTACTCGGCGCCCGACCGCAGCTTCTGCACCAGGTACCGGGTGTCGTGGTCGAGGTCCGGGGCGCGGTAGTGCCCCTCCGGGAACGACGCAACACCGACGTGGAAGTCGCCCATGTCGCGCACCAACCGGACCAGGTCCTCGGCGTACTCGACGCCGTCGGGGTGCTTGACCCACTCACCGAGCGGGTCCCCCGGCGGGTCCCCGCGCAGGACCAGGATGTTGCTGATGCCGCGGTCCGCGTACGCGCCGCACATGGTGCGCAGCTCGTCGACGCTGTGCCCGACCGCGGTCAGGTGCGCCACCGGGAGCAGCGTGGTCTCCTCCGCCAGTTCGCCGGTGACGCGGACGGTGCGGTCGCGAGTGGAGCCGCCCGCACCGTAGGTCATCGACACGAACGCCGGGCCCATCCGCTCGAACTCGCGGACCGCCCGCCACAGCCGCGCCTCCGCGTCGGCGTCGCGCGGCGGGGAGAACTCGACGGAGAACGGGATTCGGCCGCCCGCGGCGCCGATGCGGTCGACGATCGACGGGGTGTGTGTCACCCATCCCTCGCTGGCCCGCCCCCTGACGGCATCAAAAGTCACGGCTCCAATCATAGGGGCGGGAGCTCAGCGCCCCGCCGGTGCCTTCACCTGTGACCGATAGGGTGGCGGTCATGAGCACCCCTCCCGACTCGACCACCTCACTCCCGGCGGCCGTCGAGTCGGTGCTGCGCACCTTCTTCGCCTCCCGGCGCACCGTCACCGACGGTGTCGGCGGCACCTACTCCGACGCCGCGGCCGCGCTCGAGGCGTTCGTGCTGCGCGGCGGCAAGCGGGTGCGCCCGGCGTTCGCGTGGACCGGCTGGCTCGGCGCGGGCGGCGACCCCGACGGACCGGAGGCGGACGCGGTGCTGCGGGTCTGCTCGGCCCTGGAACTGGTGCAGGCGTGCGCGCTGGTGCACGACGACATCATCGACTCGTCCGCGACCCGCCGCGGCTTCCCCACCCTGCACGTGGAGTTCGCGAACCGGCACCGGGCGGGCGGCTGGGCGGGCGACCCCGCGAAGTACGGGGAGTCCGTCGCGATCCTGCTCGGCGACCTGGCGCTGGCCTGGGCGGACGACCTGATCCGCGAGTCCGGCGTCGACGCCGCCGCGCAGGCCCGGATCGCGACGGTGTGGTCGGCGATGCGCACCGAGGTGCTCGGCGGCCAGTACCTCGACGTGACCACCGAGGTGACCGGCGACGAGTCGGTGGCGGCGGCGCTGCGGATCAACCGGTACAAGACCGCCGCCTACACCATCGAACGTCCCCTGCACCTCGGTGCCGCGCTCGCCGGGGCCGACGACGCGCTGGTCGCCGCGTACCGCGAGTTCGGCACCGACATCGGGATCGCGTTCCAGTTGCAGGACGACCTGCTCGGGGTGTTCGGCGACCCCGAGGTCACCGGCAAGCCGTCCGGCGACGACCTGCGGGAGGGCAAGCGGACGGTGCTGTTCGCGGAGGCGCTGGTGCGGGCGGACGCATCCGACCCCGGCACCGCAGACTTCCTGCGGCGCGGCATCGGCGCCGACCTCAACGACGACCAGGTGCACCGGATGCGTCAGGTGATCACCGACCTCGGGGCCGTCGCGGCCGTGCAGGCCAGGATCGACGACCTGACCGCGACCGGGCTGCGTGCGCTGGACGCGTCGTCGGCGACGGCCGACGGCAAGACCCGCCTGCGGGAGATGGCGGTCGCGGTGGGCCGCCGCAGCGCCTGATGGTGCGCGCGGTGCCCGGGCCGACGGACCGGGTGGTGGTGATCGGCGCCGGGCTGTCCGGGTTGGCGGCCGCGCTGCACCTGCGCGGCGCCGGCCGCCAGGTGACCGTCCTGGAACGGGACACCACGGTCGGCGGCCGGGTCGGCGTCCATGCCGGACCGGGATACCAGATCGACAACGGCGCGACGGTGCTCACGATGCCGGAACTGGTGGACGACGCCCTCGCGGCGGTCGGCGCGCGGGCCGAGACGCTCACCCCGCCGCTGCGCCTGCGCCGACTGGACCCGTCGTATCACGCCCGGTTCGCGGACGGCACCGCGCTCCGCGTGTTCGCCGACCCGGACGCGATGGCCGCCGAGATCACCCGCGTCGCGGGCCCGGAGGAGGCCGTCCGGTACCGCAGGCTGCGGGAGTGGCTGGCGACGATCTTCACCGCCGACTTCGACAGCTTCATGGACGCCAACTTCGACTCCCCGCTCGACCTGGTCCGCACCGGCGCCGCGCGCCGCGACCTGTGGACGCTGCTGCGCAACGGCGGATTCGGCAGGCTCGGCCCCGCGGTCGCGCACCACGTCAACGACCCGCGGCTGCAGCGGATCTTCACGTTCCAGGCGCTGTACGCCGGGGTCGCGCCTGCGCGGGCGCTCGGGGTGTACGGCGCGATCGCGCACATGGACACCTCGATGGGGGTGTGGTTCCCGGACGGTGGGATGCACCGGGTCGCGGAGACGATGGCGGCGGCGCTCACCGCGGCGGGCGGGACGGTGCGCCTCGGCGTCGAGGTCACCGGCATCGACCACGACGGCGGCCGCGCCACGGCGGTGCGGACCGCGGACGGCGCCGTGATCGACGCCGACGTCGTCGTGGTCACCGCCGACCTCGGATCCGGTGAGGCGCTGCTGCCGCGGCGCCGCCTCCCCCGCCGCCCGGTGCGGCACTCGCCGTCGGCGGTCGTCGCGCACGGCACCATCCCGACGTCGGTGACGCGGGCCTGGGCCGACAGCGGCCACCACACCATCGACTTCGGCGCCGCCTGGGACCGCACCTTCACCGAGATCACCGCGCGCCGCGGGCGGGGCAGGCTGATGAGCGATCCGTCGCTGCTGCTGACCCGGCCCGCGTGCACCGACCCGGGGCTGCGGCTGGTCCGCGACGGTATCGACCACGAGCCGCTGTCGGTGCTGGCGCCGTGCCCGAACCTGCGCAGCGCGCCGCTGGACTGGCCCGCGCTCGGCGACCCGTACGTCCGGGAGCTGCTCACGGTGCTGGAGCGGCGCGGCTACCGCGGCATCGTCGACCACTTCCGGGTCGACGTCGTCGACACACCGCACACCTGGGCGGCCCGCGGAATGGCGGACGGGTCGCCGTTCGGTCCCGCGCACCTGTTCGTGCAGACCGGGCCGTTCCGGCGCGGCAACCTCGATACCGGCGCCGAGAACGTGGTCCTCGCCGGGTCCGGGACCACCCCGGGGGTGGGGGTGCCGACGGTGCTGCTGTCCGGCAGGCTCGCCGCCGAACGGGTCCTCGGCCGGGCGCCCGTCCGGGCGGCGAACGGCAGGTGAACAGCATCACCGCGGGCTCGTTGCCCGGGTCCGCGGCCGGAACCACTAAACTGGGTCGCCGACACCGGTCCACCGCGCCGCCGCGGTGACCCGACCGGGCCACCGCAGCGTCATCACACGATCAGGGGAGGACCCGCAACCGATGCCGTCCCCCACCCCCGTGCCCGGCGCGCGTCCGCGGTCGGTCGCCGCGTTCCTGCGCAGCGACGCCGGTCATGCCACCGTCCTCGGCGTCCTCGGCGCGATCATGATCCTGTTCGGCGGTTTCGGTTCCGGCGCCGTCCGCCGCAGCGACCCGTTGCTCGAGGCGATGTACCTGTCGTGGCTGCGGTTTGGGCACGGCTTCATCCTGTCCACGATCATCGTGTGGATCGGCGTGCTGCTGATGGTCGCGGCGTGGGTGCGGATCGGCAGGAACGTGCGCGCCGGGCTCGTCGAGGTCGGCGAGCTGCGCTGGGTGATCGCCGCGCAGACCGCGCCGCTGCTGCTGTCGGTGCCGCTGTTCAGTCGCGACGCCTACTCCTACCTCGCGCAGGGCGCGCTGCTGCGCGACGGGTTCGACCCGTACGCCGTCGGCCCGGTCGCCAACCCCGGCCTGCTGCTCGACAACGTCAGCAACGTGTGGACCACGACCACCGCGCCATACGGTCCGGTCTCGCTGCTGCTCGGGCAGGGCATCACCGCGATCAGCGGCGACAACGTGATCGCCGGGACGATGCTGCTGCGGCTGACGATGCTGCCCGGCCTCGCGCTGATGATGTGGGCGTTGCCGCGGCTGGCCCGCCAGCTCGGCGGCGACCCGGCGACCGCGCTGTGGCTGGCCGTCCTGAACCCGCTGGTGCTGATCCACCTGGTCGGCGGCGTCCACAACGAGCTGCTGATGGTCGGGTTGATGGTCGCGGGCATCACCCTCGCGCTGGACCGCAAGCATCTCGCGGGCATCGCGGTGATCGCGCTCGGCGTCGCGGTGAAGGCGATGGCCGGGATCGCGCTGCCGTTCGTGGTGTGGATCTGGATGATCCACGAACGCGAACGCGCCGAGGCCGAGGGCAGGCCCGCCCCGGCACCGCTCGCGTCGTTCGCCCGCACCGCCGGCGCCGGGTTCGGGGTCTTCGTCGCGGTGTTCGCGGTGTGCTCCGCGGTCGCCGGGGTGGGTCTGGGCTGGCTGACCGCGCTGCAGGGGTCGGCGAAGATCATCAACTGGCTGTCGGTGCCGACGATCGTCGCGCACGTCATCACGGTCACCACGTCCTGGTTCACCGGGCTGCGGCTCGGCCCGGTGCTCGAGGTCACCCGCGCGGTCTCCGCGCTGGTGATGGTCGTCGCGCTGGTCGCCGTGTGGTGGCGGTTCCGCAGAACGCCGCGACAGGCGGTGCTCGGCATCCTCGTCGCGCTGGTCGTGATCGTGCTGCTCTCCCCCGCCGCGCTGCCCTGGTACTACTCGTGGCCGCTGGCGATCGCCGCCGGTTTCGCGATGTCGACGACGACGCTGATGGTGCTCGTCGGCCTGTCCACCTGGCTGATGCTGATGTTCAATCCGGACGGGTCGATCGGCCTGTACTCGCTGCCGCACGTGCTGCTCGCGACGTTCGCCGCGGTCGTCGCGGCGCGGTCGCTGGTCACCGTGGACCCGCTGCGGCTGCGGTCCGGGCGTGCGCCCGCCGCGGCGCCGCTGGCCACCGCGGCCCACGACTGACCGTGACCACCGTGTCCGTCCCGCCGCGCGACGGCGACCTCGCCGCGGCCTACCGCCACTGCCGACGGCTCAGCGCGGAACACGGCAGGAGCTACCACCTCGCGACCCGCCTGCTGCCGCGCCGGGACCGGCCTGCGGTGCACGCGCTGTACGGCTTCGCGCGCACCGTCGACGACATCGTCGACGTCGACGCGCTGGCGGGACGTCCACCCGCCGACTGCCTGGCCGAGATCGACGCCGTCGAGGCGGAACTCACCCGTGCGCTGGCCGGATCGCCGGCGGGTGCGCGGCCGGTGGTGCTCGCCGTCGCCGACACCATCCGCCGGTACCGGATCGACCCGGCCCACTTCGCGGTGTTCCTCGCGTCGATGCGGATGGACGTGCCCGGCGCTCCGGGGTTCCGTGCCAGCTACCGGACGCTGACCGAGCTGCGCGGCTACATGCGCGGGTCCGCCGCCGCGATCGGTCTGCAGATGCTGCCGATCCTCGGCACCGTCACCGACCGCGCCGACGCCGAACCGGCCGCGGCTGCCCTCGGCGAGGCGTTCCAGTTGACGAACTTCCTCCGCGACGTCGGCGAGGACCTCGACCGGGGGCGGCTGTACCTGCCGACCGATGAGCTCGCCGCGTTCGGCGTTGACGCGCCGCTGCTGCAGACCTGCCGCGCGTCGGGGCGATCGGACCCGCGGATCGCGCGCGCCCTCGCGCATCTGGTGGCCGTCAACCGGCACTGGTACCGGCTCGCCGAGCCCGGGCTGGCGATGCTCGCCCCGCGGGTGCGGCCGGGGCTGGTCGCCGCGTTCGAGTTGTACGCGGCGATCCTCGACGAGATCGAACGCGGCGGCTACCGGGTGCTGGACCGGCGGGCGCTGGTGCCGCGGCGGCGTCGGGCCGCGATCGTGGCCCGCGCGCTGCTCTGACCGGCGGCGCGCCCGCGGCTACCCGGCGGTGTGCCCGTCGCCGAGCGCGCGGGTGCGGGCACTGACCGACCTGCCCAGCGCGGCGACCTCGGCGTCCATCTCCGGCAGCAGGGTCGGGGTGAGCCTGCGCAGGTCGCGTTCGGCGAGCCGGGTCCGCACCAGCGGGCGCAGCCAGCGCAGCACGCCGACCCAGCCGGGGACGTCGATGTGGGTGGCGCGGCGGTCGATGCCCCGCTCGAACCGTGCCCCGCAGGCCTGCACCGATGTGGTCGACCCGAGCGGGCCGGGGAGGGCGTCGAGCATCCGCCGGAACGCGCCGAGGTCCGCCTTCGCGTCCCGCACCAGCGGGGTGTCGATCCACGCCATGTGCGCGGACCCGACATCGACGCCGCGGTGCGCGACCTCAAGCCGCAGCGTGTTCGCGAAGTACTCCACGCCCGCCTTCGACGCGTGATACGCGGCCAGCCCCGGCGCCGAGGTGTAGGCGGCGAGCGACGACACCACCAGGACGTATCCCCGGCGCTCGATGATCGACGGCAGGGCGGCGCGGACGGTGTGAAACACGCCGACGACGTTGACGTCGATGACCCGCCGGAACGCCGCCGGGTCCACCGCAAGGACGGATCCGTAGCTGGCGATCCCCGCGTTGGCGACCACGATGTCGATGCCGCCGAACGCGTCGACGCCCACCGCGACCGCGGCCTCCATCGACGGCAGGTCGGTGACGTCGGCGACCACGGCAACGACCCGGTCCCCGAGCTCGGCGGCGAGGTCGTGCAGCGGCGCCTCGTCGAGGTCGGCGAGGATCAGGCGGGCGCCGCGGCGGTGCAGCCGCCGGGCCAGCTCCGCACCGACCCCGCGCGCGCCACCGGTGATCAACACGACCTTGCCCGCCGGACCAGTCATGGTCCCAGGCTACGTCGGCGGCGGCGCCGATCGGTCGTGAACGCGGGTCGGCGTCAGAACGCCATGGCCTGCGCGCGGCGCACCACCTCACGGGCCGCGTCGGTGTGCATGGCGGCGATCGGCGTCCCCGGCAGCGTCTCGTCCTCGGTGAACAGCCAGCGCAGGATCTCGGCGTCGGTGTAGCCGCCGTCGCGGAGCACGACCAGCAGCCCGGGCAGCATCCGAACAACACCGCCGTCCGCGAAGAAGGCCTCGGGCACGGAGACGATGCCGTCGCGGCGCACCGCGATGAGTTCGCCGTCGCGCAGCATCTGGTGCACCTTGGTGACGACGATGCCGAGCCACTTCGCCACATCGGGCAACTGCAGCAGCGAGACGGTGGGATCGAGGACGTCGTCGGTGTACGGAATGGCACTCACACCGGTAACGGTATCGGGTGCGGCCACCGGCCGCCGCCGCTGGCTACCATCGATGCCGACGATGGCGATCCGCCCGCTCCGGTGGCGGTCAATCGTGACGACGAGGAAACGAGGTATCCGCGGGTGGGTCCGGGTGATCAGCGGCTGATCGGCGAGCTGCTCGACCGACGCTATCGGGTGGACGCCCCGATCGCGCGCGGCGGCATGTCGATGGTGTATCGCGGCATGGACCTGCGCCTGGATCGGCCCGTCGCGATCAAGGTGATGGACCCGAAGTTCGCGCAGGATCCGCAGTTCCTGTCCCGGTTCGAGTTCGAGGCGCGGGCGGTGGCCCGGCTGAGCCACCCCGGCCTGGTCGCGGTGCACGACCAGGGCATCGACGGCGAGCACGCCTTCCTGGTGATGGACCTGGTCGCGGGCGGCACGCTCCGCGAACTGCTGCGCGAACGCGGCCCGATGCCCCCGCACGCCGCGACGGCCGTCGCCGGGCCGGTGCTCGACGCCCTCGCGGTGGCGCACCGTGCCGGGCTGGTGCACCGCGACGTCAAACCGGAGAACGTGCTGATCTCCGACGCCGGGGACGTGAAGATCGCCGACTTCGGTCTGGTCCGGGCGGTCGCGGGATCGAACGCGACGTCCTCGAGCGTGATCCTCGGCACCGCGGCGTACCTGTCGCCGGAGCAGGTGACGTCCGGCAACGCCGACGCCCGCAGCGACGTGTACGCGACCGGGGTGCTGCTGTTCGAGATGCTCACCGGGCGCACCCCGTTCACCGGGGACACCTCCCTGTCGATCGCCTACCAGCGGATCAACTCCGACGTCCCCGCGCCGAGTTCGGCGATCCCGGGGGTGCCCGCCGAGTTCGACCGCCTGGTGCTGCAGGCCACCGCCCGCGACCCCGACGACCGCTACGCGCACGCAGGCGAGATGGCGGCCGCGCTGCGCGGCGCGGCCCGCGCCCTCGGCCTGCCCGAGTACCGGGTGCCCGCACCCCGCCGCTCCGCCCAGCACCTCAGCGCGGCCAGGCAGGTCGCGGGCGCCGCAGCATCCGCGGCGCCGACGGAGGTCGCTGCCGCCGCGCCGACCACCGCGCTCACCGCCGCCGCGCCCGCGCATCCCGCCGTCGAGCACGGCGCACCGCAGCCGACCCGGGTCGTCACCGTCGAAACCCGTCGGGAGGCGACCGAACCGGAGACGGGCGGGGACCATCACGACCCGGCCCGCTACCAGTTCCCGGACTTTCCCGCCGAACGCGCCCGATCCCGGCGCACGATGCTGATCTGGGTGGCGGTGATCGCGCTGCTCACCGTCGCGGTCGGGGTCGGCGGCTGGTGGCTCGGCTCGGGGCGCTACACCTCCGTCCCGACCGTCACCGGGATGACCCGGGAGGCGGCGACCGCGGCGATCGAATCGGCCGGGCTGTCCACCGAAATCCGCGGCGAGTACTCCGACACCGCCCCCGTCGACACCCTGCTCGGCACCGACCCGGACGGCGGGGCCCGGATCGCGCGGGACGGCTCGGTCGCGGTGCTGGTGTCGCTCGGCAGGCCCGCGGTCCCCGCCCTGGCCGTCGGCGCCGACGTCGCCGGTGTGGAGGACGAATTGCGGGCGCGGACGTTCGACCCGGTCGATGGCGGCGAGGCGTTCAGCACGAAGGCACCGGTCGGTGCGGTCGCGGCGCTCGACCCCGGCCCGGGGACGGTGCTCCCCGTCGGATCGCAGGTGAAGGTGGTGCGCAGCAAGGGCTCGCCACCGGTGGAGATCCCGGACCTGCGGGGCCGGACGGTCGACCAGGCCCGCGCCGACCTCGACGCCCTCGGCATCGTGGTCGCCGACACCCGGACGGTGTTCGACGAGCAGGTCGACGCCGGCGACGTGGTCGGCACCGACCCGGCGGCAGGCACCAGCGTCGGCGCCGGATCCAGCGTGACGCTGACCGTGTCCACCGGGGTGAAGGTGCCGTCGATGCTTGGCCGTTCGGTCGGCTCGGCCAGGGACGAGCTGGTCCGGCTGGGGCTCGACGTGCAGGTGCGGCAGATGGCCGATTCGGACCGGTCCCTGGTGATCACCCAGTCCCCCGGCTCCGGAACCCGCGTCGAGCCGGGCAGCACGGTGACCCTCACCGCGCTGCCCTGACCCCGCACCGGTAACGCGCCCGCGAGCGCCCGCGACATCAAGGACACACCCAGCGGAGGAGTCCCGATGCCCGTGCGCCTGCGTTTGTTCACCGTCACCGCCGTCGTCGCCGCGGGTCTCGCCGCCACCCCCGGGGTGGCGAACGCCGCCGACGCCTGGCCGCCGATCCCCGACTACCCGTCGCCGTCGGTGCCGTTCGACACGAAGGACTTCCTCACCCCGGACAACCCCGAGTACTGGAACCCGTTCGTCGCGAAGAACCGGCTCACCTCCCCGTACGGGACGAGCACCCGCATCGTGTGCACCGCGTTCCACGGCGTGCTGACGGGCTGCTGGCAGGCCGACCGGGACGGGAACCCGCACGAACTGGTGCGGCTGCCGTTCAACGCGCCGAACATCTCGGGTTCGGCCCTGCCGGGCGGCGGACCCGGCCACTACGTGTACCCGCTGTGGGAGACCGGCAGCTGAGCCGTCGCCCGCCCCCGGTCAGGTCGCCGGGGTGTAGATCGCGAACCCGCCGCCCTGCGGGTCGGTGAGGACCGCGAACCGGCCGGTGCCGGGGATATCGGTGCCCGGCACATGCACGGCGCCGCCGAGTTCGACCGCCCGTGCCGCGGAGGCGTCAACGTCGTCGACCCCGAAGTACAGCGCCCAATGCGGCGGCACTGCCTCCGGGAAGTCCGCGCCCATCGCCATCATCCCGCCGAAGTCCGCGCCGTCCACCCCGAACTGGGTGTACCCGCCGCCTGCGTTCACGGTCCAGCCGAACACCTCGGAATAGAACCGCTGCGCGGCGGCGGTGTCGCGGGTGCGCAGTTCGATCCAGCACAGCGCGCCGGTCTCGTTCAACCGGGCCGCGCCCGGGAAGCGGCGCGGCTGCCACAGCGAGATGACCGCCCGGTCGGGTCGGCGAGCACCGCGAACCGGCCGAGGTCGAACACGTCCATCGGGCCTGCCAGCACCGCGGCCCCGGCCGCGGTGGCCGCCGCGACGGTGGCGTCGGCGTCCTCGACCGCGATCGACACCGTCCAGCCGACGGGCTGGCCCTGCTGTTGGAGCGGGCTGGCCGCCGCGACCGGGTCACCGCCGAGCAGCTGCATCGTGTAGCCGCCGGCCTCCGGATTCGGGTTCTGCTCCGCGGTCCAGCCGAACAGTGCGCCGTAGAAGGCGCCCGCCGCCGCCACGTCCGTGGTGCCCAGTTCGGCCCAGCAGGGCGCCCCGAGCTGCGGTTCGGTGATCTTCATGATGCGTGCCTCACTCTCGGTGTGGATTCATCGATCACCGCGACCCTAGCCGCGGGGTGCGACACGTTCGACCGGGGAACGCACCGCGGCCCGCACCGGACCAGGCCGGGGCGGGCCGCGAAAGCGGGCGGAGGCGGGATCAGCCGCGCAGCATCTCGGCGACCAGGAAGGCCAGCTCCAGGGACTGCTGGGTGTTCAGCCGCGGGTCGCAGGCGGTCTCGTAGCGGCCGGACAGGTCCACGTCGGAGATGTCCTGCGCGCCGCCGAGGCACTCGGTGACGTTCTCGCCGGTCAGCTCGACGTGGATGCCGCCCGGGTGGGTGCCGAGCGCGTTGTGCACCTCGAAGAAGCCCTGCACCTCGTCGACGACCCGGTCGAAGTGCCGGGTCTTGTAGCCGGTCGACGACTCGTGGGTGTTGCCGTGCATCGGGTCGCACTGCCAGATCACCTGATGGCCGGTGGCCTGGACCTTCTCGATGATCGCGGGCAGCAGCTCGCGGACCTTGCCGTTGCCCATCCGGGAGATCAGCGTCAACCGGCCCGGCTTGTTCGTCGGGTCGAGGCGCTCGACGTACTCGACGGCCATGTCCGGCGTCGTGGACGGGCCGATCTTCAGGCCGATCGGGTTCGCGAGCAGCTCCGCGAACGCGATGTGCGCGCCGTCGAGCTGGCGGGTGCGGTCGCCGATCCACAGGAAGTGCGCCGACAGGTCGTACAGCTTCGGGTGATCCCCGGTCTCGTCGAGACGCAGCATCGCCCGCTCGTAGTCGAGGACGAGGGCCTCGTGGCTGGCGAAGATCTTCGCGGACTGCAGGTTCGGGTCGACGACCCCGCAGGCATCCATGAACCGCAGGCCCCGATCGATCTCGGCGGCGAGCGCCTCGTACCGGGCACCGGCCGGGGACGAGGCGACGAACGCGCGGTTCCAGTCGTGCACCCGGTGCAGGTCCGCCTCGCCAGCGGCGGTGATCGCGCGAACCAGGTTCATCGCGGCGCTGGCGTTGGCGTACGCGCGGACCAGCCGGGACGGATCGTGCACGCGGACGGCCTCGTCGGCGACCAGCGAGTTGACCATGTCACCGCGGTAGGACAGCAGGCCGAGGGAGTCGGTGTCCGAGGACCGCGGCTTCGCGTACTGGCCCGCGATCCGGCCGACCTTCACCACCGGCAGCGACGCACCGTAGGTGAGTACCACGGCCATCTGCAGCAGGGTGCGGATGTTGCCCTTGATGTGCGGTTCGGTGTTGTCGGCGAAGGTTTCCGCGCAGTCGCCGCCCTGCAGCAGGAACGCCTCGCCGCGGGCGACGGACGCCAGCTGCGCCTGCAGGTCCTCGACCTCGCTGGCCACCGTGATCGGCGGGACGCTCTCGAGGACGGTGCGCATCGCGGCCGCCTGGTCGGCGGGCCACGACGGCTGCTGCGCGGCGGGCTTGCTCAGCGCCTCGTCCAGCCTCTGTCGGAGCGCCACCGGCAGCGGCGGGAGTTCGGGCAAGCGGTCGATCGGCACGTCGACGGTCCAGTTCACCGATCCAGGATATTCGGTCCGCGGGTGGGCGGTCACGGCCGGGTGTGATCGACGCCCTACCGTGACCGCTGCCCGGCCCGGTCAGCGCCGCGTCGCGAGGCGGATCGCCTCGAACTTCGCCAGGTTATGCCGGGCATCGGCAAGGGCATCGTGGGCGTCGGTCGGTGCGGCCGGGATCACGGGCCGCCCGGCGTCCTCCCAGTACTGCTTGAGTTCCCTGGTGAACCGCGGCAGCGACGGCGGCAGCGCGGTCATGTCGCCCCAGAGCTGGCAGAACGCGACGTGATCGTAGGCGGCGACCCACGCCCACAGCTCGGGAACCACTCCGGGCCGCGGGATCAGGAACTTGAGCAGGTCCGCACGCAGCCGCTCTCGGCTCTTCCACACCGGCGACGTCTGCGGCGGCAGCTTGGGAAGGACGTTGCTGCGCACCCACTTCCCCGCCCGCGACGAATCAAACTCGGTCGACACGGCATAGAACTCCCGGCCGTCCTCGGCCGCCACACCGATCGAGACCAGGTCGATTGTGCGACCATCCTCGATGAACTCGCAGTCGTAGAAGTAGCGCACGACGGGCAACCCTATGCGCCCGGCACACTGGTGACACGACCGCCCCCGACCCGAAGGACTGACGTGCTGCCGACCCCCGAGCGACCGCCGACCCGGACCTGGTTTCCCGATGCGGGTACCCCGGCAGGGCTGACGCTGCGGATCGGCATCCTCCTCGCTGCGGCAGCGGGCATCGCGTACAACCTGGTCGGGCTGCCGGGACTGCGTGAGCTCGGCGCCTACTACCGGATCGACCTGGACGTGTACCGGCTCGGCGGCGCCGCGTTCGCGAACGGCGCCGCCCTGTACGGCGCGATGCCCCCGACCGCACTCGGATCGACGCTGCCGTTCACCTATCCCCCGCTCGCGGCCATCGTGTTCGGACCGCTGTCGACGATCAGCCTCGAGGCGGCGAGCGCCGTGCTCACCGCACTGTCCTTGGCCGCGCTCGCGGGGACCGTCGCGCTCACCCTGCACACGCTCGGGGTGATCGACCGCCGGGTCGCGGTGTGGACGGCCCCGGCGATCTTCGCCGGTGCCCTGCTGCTGGAACCGGTGTACTCCACCCTCGACTACGGGCAGGTCAACCTCCTGCTGATGGCGGCGGTGGCGGCGGACTGCCTGCTGCCGCGCACGCCGTGGCCCCGCGGCCTGCTGGTCGGCCTCGTCGCGGCGGTTAAGCTGACTCCCGCGGTCTTCGTGCTGTACTTCCTGCTGCGCAAGGACATTCGGGCCACCGTGATGACCGGTGTCGGGTTCCTCGCCGGGACCGCGCTCGGCTTCGTGCTGTGCTTCTCCGACGCCAGGCAGTACTGGACCGAGACGCTGCTCGATTCGAACCGCATCGGCAGGCCCGCGTACCCGGCCAACCAGTCCCTGACCGGCATGCTGGCCCGCCTCGGGCTGGAGGGGTCCGCGCGGTCCGTGGTGTGGCTGGTGTGCTGCGCGGCGCTGTTCGTGGTCGCGGTGGTCGCGATCCGTCGGGCGCTGTCGGCGGGGCACCCGGTGCTCGCGCTGTCGGCGACCGCGCTGCTCGGCCTGCTCGCGTCACCGGTGTCGTGGTCGCATCACTGGGTGTGGGTGGTGCCGCTGCTGATGGCGTGTGGTCACCTGGCGCTCGGCCGCCGCCCGCTGACGCCGGGGCAGCGGGCGATGTGGACCGGGTGGACGCTCGGCGGGGTCGCGCTGATGGTCATCGCGCCGCACTGGCGGCTCACGCCGGGCCGCACCAGTGGGCTCGGGTGGTCGCTGGTGGACCAGCTGCTCGCGTCGTCGTACGTGTGGTGGGCGGTGGCGACCCTGGTGCTGCTCGCGCTCGTCCGGCTTCCGCGGGTCGCGGCCGCCGCGGTGGTCGATCGGCCCGCCGCCGCGCCGGTCCCGGTCGCCTGACGGTGCCGTCGGGCGTCACCCGGTCCGGTCGCCGCCGGGCCGGGCCTGCGCCGACCGCAGGCCCGCGGCGTAGACGTCGACGTACTCCTGCCCGGAGAGCTTCATCAGCTTGTACATCACCTCGTCGGTGACGGCGCGCTCGACGAACCGGTTGCCCGCCATCCCGTGGAAGCGGGTGAAGTCGATCGGCTCGCCGATCCGGATCACGATCTTCGTCGGCCGCGGCCACCGCGATCCGATCGGGTTGAGGGTGTCGGTCCCGATCATCGCGACCGGGATCACCGGCACCCCCGCGGCGAGGGCAAGGCGGGCCATCCCGGTCTTGCCCTTGTACAGCCGCCCGTCCGGGGACCGGGTGCCCTCCGGGTAGATGCCAAGCAGTCGGCCGTCACCGAGCACCCGCAGGCCCGCCGCGAGAGCATCGGCCGCCGCGTCGGCGCCGGTGCGGTCGATCGGCACCTGGCCGGCGGCGGTGAAGAACCACCTCTGGAATCGGCCCTTGAGCCCGGTCCCGGTGAAGTATTCGCTCTTGGCGAGAAAGGTGATCCGCCGCGGCGCCCGCAACGGCAGATAGAACGAATCCATCACCGCCTGGTGGTTGCTCGCCAGGATCGCCGGACCCGTCTGCGGAAGATGCTCCGCCCCTTCAATTCTGGGGCGGCCAAGCGCGATGAGGATCGGCCCGAGAAGGACGTATTTGAACAGCCAGTACCACACGACGCCTCCCGAGCCTGTTGTCCCGCGAACTGTACCGACGAGCCGTGCGACCGGCCACACCGGACGCCCGCGGGTGCCGCCGCGGCCCGCTGGCCGCTACCGGCGGGCGGCGCGCGCCAGGGCGGCCGCACCGATCATCGCGGCCGCCTCACCGAGCTGGGTGGTGCGGATCCGCGCCAGCGGCCGGTGCCCGGCACCGGTCAGCGTCCGCGCATAGTGCTCGCGGGCGTCGTCGAGGAACAGTCCGGCCGAGCTCGCGACGCCGCCGGCGATCACGATCAGCTCGGGGTCGAAGACGTCGGCGACGGTGGCCAGGCCGACGCCGAGCCACCGCGCGAACTCGGCGATCGCCAGCATCGCCACCCGGTCCCCGTCCCGCGCGGCGCCCGCGATGCGCCGCCCGGTCAGCGCCCCCGGGTCGCGGGCCACCTCCGCGGCGAGCACCGTCGACCCCGACGGGTCCGCGGCGAGTAGTTCGATCGCGGTGTCCACCAGGGCCGTTCCGCTGCAGTACCGCTCCAGGCAGCCGCGTTTGCCGCACGAGCACGGCCTGCCGTCCGGCACCACCTGCAGGTGCCCCAGCTCCGGCGCCACCCCGTAGCTGCCGCGGTAGAGGCGGCCATCGATCAGCAGCGCGGCACCGATGCCGGTACCGATCGCCACCGTGACCACGGTGCCAGCGCCGGTCGCCGCGCCGAACCGGCGTTCGGCCCACGCCGCCGCGTTGGCGTCGTGTTCGAGCACGACCGGCAGGCCGACGCGCTCGCTCAGCTCGCGGGCGACCGGAGTATCCAGCCACGGCAGATGCGGTGCGAACCGCAGATTCGTCCGGTCCTCCGACACGAACCCGGCAACGGCGAGACCGATCGCGTCGACGTCGTTGCGGGACATCAGCTCTCGCACGGTCCGGTCGAGGGCGTCCTGCAGCGCGGACACCGATCGGGAGGTCGGGGCCTGCGCGGTGTCGAGGACCTGCCCCGCCGCGTCGACCACCGCGGCGCGAATGCTGGTGCCGCCCACGTCGATCCCGATGGTCGGGCCGGTGCCCGGCTGCGGTGTGTGCTCGCTCATGCCTCCGGATTGTCCCGGGTCTGCACCCGAATCGGCACGAATGCGCGCCGATTCGGTGTCGGGTCGGCGGCCGGCCCCTCCTCGGACGGCTCCGGACGGTGCTCGTCGAGGAGCGTCCGCACCAGCGTGAGCAGCGCGGCGACCTGCGCGGCAACCAGTGTCAGCAGCTCGTGCGATTCGCCGCGCAGCAGCGCGACGAGCGCGCACACCGGGCACCAGCCGCACCCGGCGCCCGGGTCCGCCGGTGCGTCGGGGTCCGGCTCCGCGACGGCGGCCGCGACCTCAAGCGCGCGTTCGAGTAGCGGTTCGAAGCGGTCCATGGCCGCGGTCGCCAACGCCCGCAACTCGGCCATCACGGCCGCGTGATCGTCGGTCACTGCGGCCACACCTCGGGGTCGGGGCGGAATCGCACCACGAGCCGATCGTCCTCGACGTCGGCGCCGACCGCCTCGCAGCGGCGCAGCACCGACGCGAGCGGCATCCGTCGACGCACCCCGGCCGCGCCGATCAGCAGGTCGTCGCCCATCCGGCCGAGGGTGATTGACGCCGGGTCGACGAGCGGAAGCGGCACCCGCAACGCGTACACCGAGTCCACCCCCACCCCCGATTCGTGTTCGACACTCGATCCATGTTCGGCCCGGGACCCGCCCCGCGACGTCGCGGCACCGACGGCGGCCTTGGCGAGGTCGTCGGCGAGGGCGCCGAGAGCGTCCCACCCTACCGGGTCGTCGCCGCGGTCGGACACGACGTGGACCGGTATGTCCGCGAGCGCGGCCCGCAGGCCCGTGAGGGCGGCGGCCTGGGCCGCCCCCCTGCGCGCCAACCACTCGGCGGCCACCGAGCCCGGGATCCGGTTCCCTGCGGAGTCATCCTGCGGGACAACACCGTTCACCACGACGTCGTCGAGTTCGAGGCCGAGCAGCGCCAGCGCCGTCACGGTTCGCCGCGCCTCCGCCACCGCCACCGCCCGCGGTTCGACCACCAGCCGCACCCCGGCCCGGTCCGGGTCGCCGAGCAGCGCCCGGATCGGTGCCGTCGCATCGACGAGCCGGTCCGCAAGCAACGCCGCCAGCAGCTGCCATTGCTGGGCCCCCGCCCCGATCGTGGCGCGCGCGTGCCGTGGCCAGATCCGCTCGACGCCGTCCGCGACGAGATCGGCGGCGGTCAACAGCCGCACGGTGTCCGCGGTGGCCGGGCAGTCGACCACCACCTCGTCCCAGTCGCCGCTCCCCGCCAGCGTCGTGACCTCAGCGAGCCCGACGAATTCCTGCGCGCCGGGCAGCGCGGTCAGCTCCTCCGGCTCGGGCAGCGTCAACCCATGGTCGTGGTCGGGCCCGGACGGCACCAGCGCCGCCGCGACCGCGAGCCGCTGCTCCAGCACGGCGAGGGTGTCCAGTTCGAGGATCTCGACGGCGCCGCCCGCCCCGACACCGGGAACGTCGCGGATCGCGTCCTGCGCGGTTCCCGGCCTGCGCGGGACACCCAGCACCTCGGACAGCGAATGAGCCTGGTCGAGCGACACGACGAGCACCCGAGAACCCGTGCGTGCCAAGGCGAGCGCGGTCGCCGCCGCCACCGTGGACTTGCCAACCCCGCCCTTCCCGACGACGAACCGCACCCGCGGGTGCGCGTCGTCCTCCCGCGGCGTCAGCCCTCCACTCTCTTCTTCAGTTCGGTGAGCGCGGTGTCCGTGATCGCCCGCTCCGCCTTGCGCTTGAACAGTCCGATCATCGGAATCGTCAGGTCCACCGTCAGCCGATACGTCACCAGGGTGGAACCGTCGGCCTGCGGTTCGAGCGTGTACGACCCGGACTGCGCCCGCTGGATCTCGCCCTCCACGAGTTCCCACGACACCGATCGACCGTCCGCGGCCCACGCGAACTCGAGCACGTAGGTGTCCTTGACCATGCCCGCATCGAGCTCGAAGCGAACCCGGCGGGCACGCCCTGCCGGACCGGCCTCGACGACCTCGACGGACTTCGCGGCCGCCACCCACTCCGGGTAGGCGCGGTGATCCGCGATCACGTCCATCACCTGCTCCGCTGTCGCGGCGATCGTGATCGACCTCTCGGTCTTCTCGGCCATGGCGGAACGTTCCTTTCCTACGGCTGTTCCGGGGTCACCGGGCCAGCGGGGACTCTCCCGCGGCGCGTCCCGCCTCGAGCTCCCGCTTCGCCTCGAAGGTGACCACCTTGCCCGCGAGCCTGCGCGCGTGGTTCATGCCGGCAAGGTCCAGTGCCGCAACGTTCTCGGGCGGCACCCCGGCCGGCTCGGCGTGCAGGAAGTAGTGCACGATCGTGCCGTCCAGTTCGGCCTCGAGCCAGAGCTCCATGGTGCCGGTCAGCGCACCGGCAACGGTCCACCGGATCCCCTTCTCCGCGCGGTCCTCCTGCACCTGCAGACGCAGATCCGGCCACCAGCGACCCCATTTCGCCTGCGCCGACAGGCAGGCCGCGACCCGTTCGGGTGCCGCCGCGATGAAGGTCTGGTCCGCGACCTGAATGCTGCTCACCCGGACAGCTTCACATATCGGCCGCCACGGACGTGGCGCAGGTCGCATCCCGCAAGGTTTAGAGTGGACCCCGAGTAATACCTACTCGTCAGTATTCGCAGGTTCGGAGGCCTCACGTGCGTGAATTCAGTGTCCCGCTCAACTTCGCCGTTCCGGCGGACGGATCCGCGGTCGACGCGGTGTTCGCCCACGCCGCCACGACACCGAACCTGGTGGTGTTCAAGAAGCTGACGGGCGGCACCTGGACCGACGTGACCGCGAGCGAGGTCGCGGAGCAGGTCACCGCGGTCGCGAAGGGCCTTGTCGCGTCCGGTGTTCGGGCGGGCGACCGGGTCGCGCTGATGTCCTCGACCCGCTACGAGTGGCCGATCCTGGACTTCGCGATCTGGGCGGCGGGCGCGGTGACCGTGCCGATCTACGAGACCTCGTCCGCGGACCAGGTTCGGTGGATCCTCGAGGATTCCGCCGCGGTCGGGCTGATCGTCGAGACCGCCGAGCACGCCGAGACCGTCGCCGGGGTCACCGACGAATTCCCGACGCTGCGCGCGGTCCTGCGCATCGAGCCGGCCGACGGCGACGCTGGCGCCGTCGCCGCCCTCGTCGAACGCGGCGCCGAGATCGCCGACGACGAGGTTCGAGCGCGGACCGCCGCGTTGCAGGCAGCCGACCCGGCGACGCTGATCTACACCTCCGGCACCACCGGCCGCCCGAAGGGCTGCATGCTCACCCACTCGAACCTGATCGCCGAGTCGCAGGCGATCGCGACGTCCGGGTTCGGCGAGCTGCTGCAGCCGGGCAGGCGGAACCTGATGTTCCTGCCGCTGGCCCACGTCCTTGCGCGGGCGGTCAGCCTTGCCGCGTTCAACGCGGGCGCGACCGTCGGCCACACCTCGGACACCAAGAACATCGTCGCCACCTTCGGCGAGTTCAAGCCGGACTTCATCCTGTCGGTGCCGCGGGTGTTCGAGAAGGTCTTCAACACCGCTCAGCAGAAGGCGCACAACGAGGGCAAGGGCAAGATCTTCGACCTGGCCGCCGAGGTGGCCGTGCGGTGGAGCCAGGCGCAGGACACCGGCGGCGCCGGGTTCGTGCTGAATCTCAAGCACACCGTCTTCGACAAGCTGGTGTACAGCAAGCTCAAGGCGGCCCTCGGCGGCCAGTGCCAGCTCGCCATCTCCGGTGGGGCACCGCTCGGCGCCCGCCTCGGCCACTTCTTCCGCGGCCTCGGCGTCACGATCTACGAGGGCTACGGGCTGACCGAGAGCACCGCCGCGATCACCGTCAACACCCCCGGCCACCAGAAGATCGGCACCGTCGGCAAGCCGCTCGCGGGCAACGCCGTCCGGATCGCCGAGGACGGCGAGATCCTGCTGCAGGGCCCGGTGGTGTTCACCGAGTACTGGAAGAACGAGGCCGCGACGAGGGAGGCCATCGTCGACGGCTGGTTCCACACCGGCGATCTCGGCTCCCTCGACACCGAGGGCTACCTGTCCATCACGGGCCGGAAGAAGGAGATCATCGTCACCGCGGGCGGCAAGAACGTCGCCCCCGCCGGACTCGAGGATCACCTGCGGGCGCACCCCCTGATCAGCCAGGCGCTGGTGGTCGGCGACCAGAAGCCGTTCATCGGCGCGCTGATCACGATCGACCCGGAGGCGTGGCCGGGCTGGGTCGAACGCAACGGCAAGCCCGCCGGATCCAGCATCGAGGACCTGCTCGCCGACCCCGACCTGGTCGCCGAGGTGGACGCCGCGATCGCCGAGGCCAACACGCTCGTCTCGCATGCCGAGGCGATCAAGAAGTACCGGATCCTGCCGCTCGACTTCACCGAGGAGACCGGCGAGCTCACCCCGACGCTCAAGCTCAAGCGCAACATCATCCACCAGAACCGCGGCACCGAGATCGAGGCCATCTACGGCTGATCGGCTCCGCCGCCGTGGGGGGGGGGTTTTTCGGGGGGGGGGGGTAAGAAAAAAGCCGCCCGCCCCGGCGGAAACGCCGCCGCGGGCGCCCGGCGCCCCGGCACGCCCCC
>NZ_JBHXNB010000021.1:0-72603 GCF_042720095.1 Rhodococcus sp. NPDC058505 | reverse complement strand
GCCGCCGCCGTCGGGCGCCGGGCGGCCGCCGTTCTGGCCGCCGCGGCGCTGCCCGCCGCCCTGCCCGCCGCCGCGACGACCGCCGCCCTGCCCGCTCGGCTGCGTCGCCGGCGTCGGGGCGGGCACCACGTGCGGTGCGATCTCGCCGACCAGGTCGACGACCGCGGGGGAGGCCGCGGTCACCTGCTGCGGGGTGACGGTGATCTTGGCCTTGCGCATCAGCAGCGCGAGATCCTTGCGCTGCTCGGGAAGGACGACGGTGACCACGTCACCGGCGCTGCCCGCGCGGGCGGTGCGGCCCGACCGGTGCAGGTATGCCTTGTGCTCGGCGGGCGGGTCGACGTGGACGACGAGCGCGACCTCGTCGACGTGCACACCGCGGGCGGCGACGTCGGTGGCCACCAGCACGCGCGCCTCACCCGACGAGAACGCGGCCAGGTTCCGGTCGCGGGCGTTCTGCGAGAGGTTGCCGTGCAGGTCGACCGACGGGATGCCGGACTCGGTGAGCTGCTTGGCCAGCTTCCGTGCCTGATGCTTGGTGCGCATGAACAGGATTCGGCGGCCGGTCCCGGAGGCGAGCTTGTGCACCAGGTCCTTCTTCTCGGCGGTCCCCGCGACGTCGAACACGTGATGGGTCATCGCGGCGACGGGGGAGTTGGCCTCGTCCACCGAGTGCAGCACCTGGTTGTGCAGGAACTTCTTGACCAGGATGTCGACGCCGTTGTCGAGGGTGGCGGAGAACAGCAGCCGCTGCCCGGAGTCCGGGGTGGCCTTGAGGATTCGCGTGACACCGGGCAGGAATCCGAGGTCGGCCATGTGGTCGGCCTCGTCGAGGACGGTGATCGCGATCGCGTCGAGGGACACCAGACCCTGCTTCATCAGGTCCTCGAGACGCCCGGGGCAGGCGACGACGATGTCGACCCCGGCGTCGAGCGCCTTCACCTGACGGTGCTGGGAGATGCCGCCGAAGATCGTGGTCACCCGCAGGCCCGCGGCGTCGGCCATCGGCTGCAGGGTCGCGGTGATCTGGGTGGCGAGTTCGCGGGTCGGGGCGAGCACGAGACCGCGGGGGGTGCGGGGCCTGCGCTTGGCGGCCAGGTCGCCGGAGAGCCGCGTCACCATCGGGATGGAGAAGGCGAGGGTCTTTCCGCTGCCGGTCTTTCCGCGGCCGAGGACGTCACGTCCGGCGAGGGTGTCGGGCAGGGTGTCGACCTGGATCGGGAACGGGGCGGTGATTCCACCGTCGGCGAGCGCCGTCACGAGGGGAGCGGGCACGCCGAGTTCGGCGAAGGACGCGGTCATGTGTCGAGTGCCTTTCGGGCATCGGGTTGCGCTGCGCAGCACGGGAACCCGCGGGTTCACGCGCCTCATCAGCACAAGTCTGGCGAGATTGCCGGTGGGCAAAATCGATCGCCGTAAGAAGAGTTCGTGCTTGGCACGTGAAAACCGTTCCACGACGGCTGGCGCAGTGGGACCCGCGCCATGTGGGTGCCAGCATAGCCGACCCGTCGGGTGCCGGGCCGTTGCCTGGGTCACACCATGGGTGGTGCGCTCTCCCTCGGCGTCACAGCCCAACCCATTCGGTGACACCGCCGTCGAAGTGCTGACGCTTCCAGATCGGCACCTCCGCCTTGATCCGCTCCACCAGCAACGCGCACGCCGCGAACGCCTCGGCGCGATGCGGCGCCGCGACCGCCGCGACGAGGGCCAGATCGCCGACGGCCAGCGGGCCGACCCGGTGCACGGCGGCGACGGGGAGCCCGGACTCCGCCGACACCTGCTCACAGCAGCGGCGCAGGAACGTCTCCGCGTCCGGGTGCGCCGAGTACTCGAGCGCGGAAACGGACTGTCCCTCATCGTGATTGCGAACGACGCCGCTGAACAGCACCACCGCACCGTGTTCGGGTCCGGCGACGGCGGCGTCCACCGCCGCCGCGTCCAGCGGTCGGTCCGAAATCGCGGCCAACAGCTCACGCATCGTGCATCCCCTCACCGGCCACCTGCGCCAGCAGATGGTCGAGAATCGGCTCCAGTACTGCCATGCCATCTCGCACCCCGCCGGTGGAGCCGGGCAGGTTTACCACCACGGTCCGGCCGGCGAGCCCGACCAGGCCGCGGCTCAGCGACGCGAACGTGGTCTGCTCGGCGCCCTTGCGCCGCAGCGACTCCGCGACGCCGAGCAGCTCGCGGTCGAGGACGGCCGCGGTGGCCTCGGGCGTGCGGTCCGTCGGTGAGACCCCGGTGCCGCCGGTGCTCACCACCAGGGCGGGGTGACCGGTGAGGGCGTCGGCGAGGCCCGCGTCGATGTCCGCGTCCGCGTACACCAGCGGCCCGCGCACCGCGAAACCGAGACCGTCCAGCCAGGCCGCCAGCGCCGGGCCGGTGGTGTCCGCCCTGCTCCCCGCCGCGCCGGCGGTGGACGCCACCAGCACGACCGCGGATCGGGGCCCCGCATCGGCGACCCCGGCCGCAGGCGACCGGCCCGCGGCGTCCTCGCGTGCCCAGTTGCCGCGCTTGCCACCCGATTTCGTCAGCAGCCGCACCCCGTCGAGGACCGCGGCCGGATCCACGGCCTTGACCATGTCGTGCAGCGTCAACCCGGCCACCGCGACCGCGGTCAGCGCCTCCATCTCCACGCCGGTCTGCCCGGTGGTCTTCGCGCGGGCCTCGATGGTGATCGAGGTGTCGGTGAACCCGAACTCGACCTTCACCGACGACAGCGCGATCTGGTGGCACAGCGGGATCAGCTCGGATGTCCGCTTCGCCCCGGCGATCCCGGCGATCCGGGCGGTGGCCAGCACGTCGGCCTTCGGCAGGTCGTCGGCGCGCACCAACGCGATCACCTCGGCGGTGGTGCGCAGTTCGCCCGCCGCGACCGCGACCCGGGCGGTGACGGCCTTCGCCCCGACATCGACCATCCGGGCCCGCCCCTCGCCGTCGAGGTGTGTCAGGTCGCCGCTCACAGGTCCCACACCCGCACGTCGTCTCCCGCCTGCATCGTCGTCACGTCCTCCGGAATGTCGAGAAGTACCTCCGCCCTGGCCAGCGCCGCCACCAGGTGGGATCCGGGTCCCGATTCCAGTGTCACCCCGCCGGGGACCCGGCGGCCCCGCAGGAACTGCCGCTTCCCCGGCGGCGACTGCACCGGAGCGGTGAGTGTCGCACGACCGGTGGCCCGGGCCGCGAGCCCGGCCGCGCGACGCAGTTCGGCGCGGGCGAACACCTCGAACGAGACCAGGCTGCTGACCGGGTTCCCGGGGAAGCTGAGCACCGGAACCCCGTCGACGACGGTCAGGCCCTGCGGTCCGCCCGGCTGCATCGCCACATGCCCGAACCACCCACCGAGCGGGGTCAGCACCTCCCGGACCACCTCGAAGTCGCCCATCGACACGCCACCCGAGGTGAGCACCACGTCGGCGGTCGCCACCGCCCGCGTCAGCAGGTCCCCGAACTCGGCAGGGGTGTCCGAACTGCGCCCCACCAGGACCGGGTCGCCGCCGTTGGCGGTGACGCACGCGGCAAGGCCGGTCGAGTTCGACTCGTAGATCTGGCCGGGCCGCAGCGTCGTGCCTGCGGGCACCAGTTCGGCGCCGGTCGCGATCACCGCGACCCGCGGCCGCCGCAGCACCGGCACCCGGGCGAGACCGACCGCCGCGAACATCGCCAGCTGCCGGGCGGTCAGCCGCGCGCCGGCCCGCAGCAGCGTCTCGCCGGCACGGACGTCGCTGCCCGCCTCGCGCACGAAGTCACCCGGCCGCCGGGACGCGAGGATGCGCACCCCGGTGCCGTCCGGCGCGGTGTCCTCGACCGGGATCACGCAGTCGGCGCCCGGTGGCACCGGTGCGCCGGTCATGATCTTCACGGCCGTCCCGGCGGCGAGGTGGCGGGGTCCGGCGTCACCGGCGGCGACGGTGCCGACCACCGGCAGCGTCACCGGCGGGTGCGGGACGTCCGCCGCGGCGACCGCGTAGCCGTCCATCTGCGAGTTCCGGAACACCGGCAGGTCGATCTCCGCGGACACGTCGCCGGCGAGGACCCGGCCGAGCGCGTCGCGGACCGGAACCTCCTCGGCGCGGGGCGTCAGCGCTGCGGCAAGCGCCGCCCGGATCGCCTGCGCGTGCTCGTCGACGGATCTGCTGGTCATGACCCTCCCTGTGGCGTGAACGCCGATTCTAGGCGGCGGGCACTCACACGCCGGACCGCGTGCCCGTGGTGGCGTGGCAACGCGGACGACACACGTTTGCGGTCATACTCGAATGATGACGAAGGTGGTGAGCTGATGACCGCAACGCTGCGCCCCGTGTCGATCGGATTGCCGCGCGTGCGCGCGACCACCGATGCGCGGGACCGGCCGGACTCCCCGGAGCTGGTGGACCGCTTCGGCCGCGTCGCCCGTGACCTGCGGGTGTCCATCACCGAGAAGTGTTCGCTGCGGTGCACCTACTGCATGCCGGCGGAGGGGCTGCCCTCGATTCCGCGGCAGCGGCTGCTGTCCGCCGACGAGATCGTCCGGCTGGTGGGGATCGCGGTGCGGGATCTCGGTGTCCGCGAGGTGCGCTTCACCGGCGGCGAACCGCTGATGCGCCGCGACCTCGAGGAGACCATCGGGGGCTGCGCCGCCGCGGTTCCCGGCATTCCGCTGTCGATGACCACCAACGCCGTCGGTCTCGAGCACCGGGCGCGGGGGCTGGTGGACGCCGGGCTGACCCGGGTCAACATTTCCCTCGACACGGTCGACCGCGCCCACTTCGCGGAGCTGACCCGGCGGGACCGGCTGCCGTCCGTGCTCGCCGGGATCCGCGCCGCGGCCCGCGCAGGCCTGGCACCGGTGAAGGTCAACGCGGTGCTGATGCCCGAAACCCTGGTGGGTGCGGCGGATCTGCTGCAGTGGTGCCTGGACGCCGGGGTGCACCTGCGGTTCATCGAGGAGATGCCCCTCGACGCGGATCAGGCCTGGGATCGGGACGCGATGGTCGACGCGCAGCGGCTGCTTGAGGTGCTCGGGGAGCGTTTCGAGCTGGCCGCGGTCGGCAGGGACGATCCGGCCGCGCCCGCCGAGGAGTGGCTGGTCGGCGGCGGCCCCGCGACCGTCGGGATCATCGCCTCGGTCACCCGCAACTTCTGCGCGGACTGCGACCGGACCCGGCTCACGGCGGAGGGAACGGTGCGGTCCTGCCTGTTCAGTGACGCCGAGACCGACCTGCGTGCGGCGCTGCGGTCCGGGGCGACCGACACCGAACTCGCCGACCTGTGGCGGGGCGCGATGTGGACCAAGTGGGCCGGGCACGGCATCGACTCGGCTGGCTTCGCGCCGCCGCAACGCAGCATGGGAGCGATCGGTGGCTGAGACGATGGTGACGGTGCGCTACTTCGCGGCCGCGGCGGAGGCCGCGCGGTGCGGGGCGGAGCAGGTGCCGTTGGCGGCGGGCGGCACGCTCGGCGATCTGCGGTCCGCGCTCGCCGACCGGCACGGCGCGGCGATGGAACGGGTGCTGCGGGTCGCCGCGTTCCTACAGAACGACGAACTCACCCGCGACCTCGACGCGCCCGCCGCGGCGCGGGTGGACGTGCTGCCCCCGTTCGCGGGCGGCTGACCGGCGTCACCGCCACCAGTCGTCGAGCGGGGACACCGGGACGGTGCGCTTGTGCCGGGTGCCCAGGTACATGCCCTCCAGCTTCTCCGCGACCGCGGCGGTGACGTCGCGGCCCTCCAGGTAGTCGTCGATCTCGCTGTAGCGCAGGCCCAATGCCTCCTCGTCGGGCAGCGCGGGACGGTCGTCCTCGAGATCCGCGGTCGGCACCTTGCGCCAACTGCTGTCCGGCGCACCGAGATGCTGGAGCAGGGCCGCACCCTGACGCTTGGACAGCCCGGTGAGCGGGGTGACGTCGACGCCGCCGTCGCCGTACTTGGTGAAGAACCCGGTGATCGCCTCCGCCGCATGATCGGTGCCGACCACGAGATGGCCGAGTTCGCCCGCGATCGCGTACTGGATGACCATCCGCTCCCTGGCCTTGACGTTGCCGCGGACGAAGTCCCGCAGCGCGCCGTCGTGCCCGAGCACCTCGGCGAGCCCGGCGGCGCTCTCCGCTGCCGCCGCGTCCGCGCTCGGTTTGATGTTGACGGTGATCGACCGGTCCGGCTCGATGAACGTCAGCGCGACCTGCGCGTCGTGCTCATCGGCCTGCACCCCGTACGGCAGTCGGGCGGCAACGAATTCGGCGCCCCGACCCTCGGCCCGGAGTTCCTCGGCGGCGAGCTGGCACAGCCGCCCGGCGAGGGTGCTGTCCTGTCCGCCGCTGATGCCGAGCACGAAGCCCTTCGCCGGGGTGGACCGCAGGTACGTCTTGAGGAAGTCGATCCGGTCCCGGATCTCGGCGGCGGGGTCGATCGTCGGCTTCGCGCCGAGTTCCTGCAGGATTCGAGCACGCAGTGTGGCCATGCGGTGACTCTAGCGAGGGGCCCGGCGCCGCGCGCAGACTACTGTTTTCGGCGTGACCCATGTCATTCGCGAACACCCGCTCCCCGTCCTCGTCGTCTCCGCCACGCTCGCCGAGGCCGCGCACGTGCCGCCGCGGTTCGAGGTGCTCGTCACCGGGATCGGGAAGGTCGACGCGGCGATCGCGGTCACCGAGGCGTTGGCCGCGCACCCGGACGGTGCCCGACCGACGGTGGTCAACATCGGCACCGCGGGCGCGTTGCGCGGCCATGACGCCGCCTGCGCGTCGAGCGGGTTGTATGTGCCGTCCGAGGTGCTCAACCACGACCTCAGCGCCGACGTGCTGCGCACCCTGGGTTACCCGGCGCAGGACCGGATTTCGCTCGAGGGCGGCGACGGGTCGGTGCTCGCCACCGGCGACGTGTTCGTGTCCGACCCGGTGCTGCGCGAGGACCTGTCCCGCCGCGCCGACCTGGTCGACATGGAGGGATTCGCGGTGGCCGCGTCCTGCGCCAGGATGGGTGTGCGGTGCCGGTTGGTCAAGCACGTCAGCGACCACGCCGACGAGTCCGCGATGGACTGGCCCGCGCAGGTCGACGCCAGTGCCCGGATCCTCGGGTCCTGGCTCGACACCAACTACTGATCCCGCGGCACCGGCCGGTCAGCGCGCGCGCAGGCCGAGCCCGGTGCCGTTGTCGTTCATCAGGCGCATCCGGTCGGCGTCAATCGTCACCGTGGTGGCGCCGTCGAGTGCGGACAGGACCGCGCGTTCGACCTCCGCGACGTCCGGCGGGCACATCTTCCTTGTGGTGGCGAGCGGACCGAACGTGACGCTGTCGTCGGCGACCTGCGCGGTGCCGGTGAAGGTGTTGCATCCGGTCGAGCCGGTGACCGCGCCGTCGTCCCCGATCTGCAGGGACGGTGCCGACTCCTCGATCGCGCGGGACGCGGTGACCGCGGTCGGGCTGATCGTGGAGTCGACCACCCACGTCGTGCCCGTCAACGGGCGGTCCGGTTGGGCGACCTTCTTGTCGAGGAGGGTGACGTCCGCGGCGCCGGTGCGCAGGTGCAGGGTGTCGCCGTCGAGGCTCCACTGCGGGTTCGCGGTGAAGAACTCGGTCAGCCACGCGTCGGATTCGCCGACGTCCCCGACGCAGGCCATCATCGTGGTCGCCAGTGCGCCCGCGGTGATCGTGCCGCCGGAGAAGTCGGCGGTGCCGGTGGCCCGGTTGCAGCCCGCGGTTGCCGCCAGCCGGTCCGGTTCGACGAACTCGACCGTGAGCGGCCCGCCGCCGGGGATTGGGGTGCCGTCGACGGTGGTCGAGACGAAGGTGCGGCCGAGCAGATCGGCCTGCGGGGACTCCGGCGACGCCGTGCTGGAGTCGGAGCACGCCGCGAGGGCGGCGGTCAGGGCGATGAGGCCTGCGAGTCGGAGAGTGCGCATGACGTGCAGGGTAGTGACCGGCGCGGCCGATTCGGATCAGGCCGATGTCACCCGGCGTGCCAGGTCCTCCCAAGCGTCGGCGACGCGGTCGATCGGCATCCCCAGATCGCGGACCTGGTGCAGGACCAGGGACGCCTCGAGGGGGGCGAGCAGGCTGTGCGCGAGGATCGGCAGGTCGCCCGGGGTGCCGGTGCCCCGGAGCAGGGTGACCACGTGGGTCAGCGCGACGTTGCGGGCGGGCCCGCCGAACCGCAGTTCCGGCGAGCTCTCCACCGCGCGCAGCACGTCGCCCTGCACCCCGACCATCGACAGCCGGGCCCGGCCGTAGGCGATCAGCCGGTCGAGCGGGTCCGCGCCGGGCCCGAGCGGTGGGGGGCCGGCGAGGAAGGCGTGCTGGAGTTCGCTCTCGGTGTGGTCGAGGAGGGCGTGCATCAGGCCGGACCGGCTGCCGAATCGACGGAAGACTGTGCCCTTCCCCACACCGGCCCGCGCGGCGAC
Source organism: Rhodococcus sp. NPDC058505 (assembly GCF_042720095.1). Classification (NCBI taxonomy): domain Bacteria; kingdom Bacillati; phylum Actinomycetota; class Actinomycetes; order Mycobacteriales; family Nocardiaceae; genus Rhodococcus; species Rhodococcus sp. NPDC058505. The sequence goes on along the minus strand of NZ_JBHXNB010000021.1, from coordinate 64,224 downwards.
GGCGTCCATCGTGACCGCGTCGACGCCCCGCTCGGCCACCAGCAGCGCCGCCGCATCCAGCAACAATGCGCGGTTGCGGGCGGCGTCGCAGCGTTCGGCCTCGTGGGTCTCGGCCATCGGGATCGGGGTGGACTGCACGCCGTGATGCTACCCGCCGGGGAATACAACCGGACCGCGGTCCGGTTAAGCTGGTCGTGCTGGATCGAGCCAGCCCAACGAACCTCGTAAGGAAGCCCGTATGTCTCAGACCCGTGTCCTCGTCCTCGTCGGAAGCCTGCGCGCGGGCTCCGTCAACCGCCAGCTCGCCGAGACCGCGGTCTCGGGCGCCCCCGCAGGCGCCGAGGTCACGATCTACGAGGGGCTCGGCGAGCTGCCGTTCTACAACGAGGACATCGACGGCGACGCCGCACCCGCCGCCGCGCAGGCGCTGCGCTCGGCCGCCGGTGAGGCCGACGCCCTGCTGCTCGTCACCCCCGAGTACAACGGCACCATTCCGGCCGTGCTGAAGAACGCCATCGACTGGATTTCCCGCCCGTTCGGCGCCGGTGCGGTCAAGGACAAGCCGGTCGCCGTGATCAGCGCGTCGCCGTCCCCGAACGCCGCCGTCTGGGCGCACGAGGACACCCGCAAGGCGGTCCGGATCGCCGGCGGCACCGTCGTCGAGGACGTCTCCATCTCCATCGGTGGCACGTTCGACAAGTTCGGTGACAAGCACCCGAGCGAGAACGCCGAGGTTGCCGCCGACGTCGCCGCCGTCGTCGCCGGCCTGGTCGCCGCTGCTGGCGAGCTGGTCAGCGCCTGACCCGAAGCCGGTCTACCGGGCCCGGAGGGTGCGTCACGCACCGTCCGGGCCCGGACGCGTTCGGGACGTGTTCGTTCCCGGGACGGTCAGGTCGACAGGCCGGTGACGAACGCGGTGATGTTGTCGCGCACCCGCGCCACCTTCTCCTCGTCGGTGAGGCTCTCCCGGTAGCGGTTCCCGGCGGCGGGGCGGCGCTTGTTGCGGGCGTACAGCGAGCACGCGAGGTCGGTGCACATGTAGATGCCGACCGTGTTGCCGCGTCGCCCCGCGTCACCCGCCTTCGTCGCGGTCATCAGCGACACACCGCCGCCGGTGTGGGTGGTCTTGCAGATCGCGCACATCTGCGCCTTGCCCGTTCCGCCGGTCGCGTACCGGAACGCCACCCCGGCCAGGTCGTCGCCGAGGGGGACGACGATGTAGCAGCGGCCGCGCAACGTCGGATCGCTCCAGCCGAGGAAGTCGAGGTCCTGCCAGGGGCGGTCGGCGAGGTCCCTCGGGACGGACAGGCGCTTGGCGTCACCCTTGGAGCAGTTGACGAACGAGGCCCGGATGTCGGCCTCGGTGACGGGGAGCATGGCGCGATCGGTCCTTCGATAGACGGCACGGCGGTCACCTCGACGGTACGGACACCGCGGTCGGTGCGGCAACGGCTTTTGCCGCTGGCCCTCACTGCACGGTGACCGGCATGATCTCGGTGCGGGCCACGACACGGTCTCGTTCGGCGGCGAGCGCGAGCCTGCGGTCGTCGGCCATGTACCCGTCCATCGCGGACTGGCTCGCGAACGTGAACAGCTGAATCTCGAGCGGCTGCCCGCCGGAACCGTCGGTGCGGGCGCGTTGCAGCACCCGGCCGCCGTGCTCGGTGACGAGTTCGAGCACCCGATCCTCGTAGGCGACGAGGCCGTCCTCCTCGCCGGGACGGGCCCACAGCAGCACACACAGGGAGATGGTCACGGCCGCAGCATAACCGGGCTCACGCGCTGGCCTTAACGTATCGGCGCCTCCGCGACGACGACGATCGCGTCGAGCCGGGGGGAGTGCACCACCCGGGCGACGAGACCGGCCCGCGTGCAGGCATCGGCCGTCCACCGCGCCTGCCGCCGACTGGTTTCGACCAGCAGGTGACCGCCGGGCGCCAGCCACCCCGGTGCCGCCGCCGCGACCCGGCGATGGACGTCGACGCCGTCGGGTCCGCCGTCGAGCGCGGTGCGCGGTTCGTGCAGGCGCGCCTCCGCGGGCATCGTCGCGATCGCGTCGGACGGCACGTACGGGGCGTTCACGACCACGACGTCGACCCGGCCGCGCAGCTCCGCGGGCAGCGGGTCGTACAGGTCGCCGCAGTGCACCGGCGTGGCGGGCAGGTTGCGGCGGGCGCAGGCGACCGCGACCGGATCGATGTCGCTGGCGTGCAGCACGACCGCCGAGGTGGACAGCAGCGCCGCACCGACCGCCCCCGACCCGCAGCACAGGTCCAGCACCGACGCCCCGGCCCGCGGCAGCAGCCCGGTCGCCTGCTCGACGAGGAATTCGGTGCGCCGGCGGGGGACGAAGACGCCCGGCGCGACGGCGACCCGCAGGCCGCAGAACTCGGCCCACCCGAGGATCTGTTCGAGCGGGCGCCCGGTCACCCGCTGCCGAACCAGCCCGGCGAGGTGCGCGCCGTCCCGCGCCGCCCCGAGCAGCAGGCGGGCCTCCTCCTCGGCGAACACGCACCCGGCCCGGCGGAGCACGGCTTCGACGCCGCTCGGGTCGGTGGGCGGGTCAGGCTCGGGGGGCTGCGTGGACGTGGGTGGACCTCACTGCCTGTCGATACGGAGACGCGCGGACCCGACCATCGTCGCCGACCGGCGCGCCGCGCGCAGGCGAACTCGGTGGCCGCGCGTCCCGGGTCCGCTACTCGCGGGTGCCGATCGCGGCGACCGGGTCGGCGCGCATCGCGGTCCGGGTCGGGACCGCGATCGCGACCAGCCCCAGCAGCACCGTGCCCGCAATGAGCAGCCCGTAGACGGTGGGCGACACGGTGGGGATCGGGCGCCCCGACACCGCGACCGCGACCCCGGCGAGCGGCGGCGCCGCGATCACCGTGCCGAGGACCGCCGCCACCGTCACGACGATCACCGATTCGGTGCGCATCATCGCCCGCACCTGCCGGGTGCTGGCCCCGACCAGGCGGAGCAGCGCGAACTCGCGGCCGCGTTCGGCGGTGGCCAGCACGAGCGTGTTCACGACGGCCACCGCGAGGTAGCCGAGCAGCACGGCCAGCACCACCAGGTTCACGCCGGACTGCATGCGCCGCTGCTCCTGCCCGGCGGCCGCGAACTCGCCGCGGTCGGCGACGGCGACGCCACCGAGCGCGGTGATCGCGGTGCGCGCCTCGTCGACGCGGCCGGGATGCGCGGACACCAGCAGCATGTCGGTCAGGCCGGAGGTGGTGTGCGCGCGCACCGACGCCACGGGCAGGGTCACGTCGCCGAAGCCGAGGCCGCGCCCATACGTCGCGACCACCTCCGGGGTGACGAGGGTGCCGTCGCCGAGCCGCAGCGCGACGGTGCCGCCGATGCGGGCGCTCATCGCGAACGCCGCGTCGGTGGACAGCGCGACGGTGCCGTCCCGCAGCCGTCCCAGGTCGCCGCCGCGGACATCGAGGTCGAGGGTGGACGCGGTCGTTGCCGGGTCGATGCCCTGGACCGGGTACGTCTGCGTGGTCGGGTTCTCCCCGCCGGTGCTGAACAGGGCGGTGCTGCGGGCGATCGGATTCACCTGACGGACAGCGTCGTTCGCTGTGATGCCGTCGATCAGCGTCGGGGACAGCCCGGCCGGTCCGGTGACGACGAGGTCCGCGGTGATGCCGCTGCGGGACTGGTCGTCGGCGGCCGCGGACACGGTGTCCTGCGTGAACAGTTGGACGCCGCCGATCGCGATCGCCAACGCCAGCGGGGTGATCGCGGACGCCAGCCGCCGGGACCGGGTGCCCGCGTTCGCGGCGGCGAGCACCCGCGCCGGGGACCCGCTGCGGCGCAGCGGCCCGCCGAACCAGCGGACCGCGCCGCGGACGAGAACCGGGCCCAGCAGCGCCACCGCGATCACCAGCAGCATCGCCGACCCGCCGGCACCGGCGAGCGCCGCCGGACCCGGCAGCACCATCGGCAACAGCGACGTCGCGATACCGCCGACGCCGAACACGACCCCGGTGACGAGCCGACCCCAGCCGAGGGATGCCTGTTCGACCGCGGATTCCCGCAGCGCCTCGGTGGGATCGAGGCGGGCCGGACGGCGGGCCGCGACCGCGCCCGCGATCCGAGCCGTCACGAGCGCGAGGACGGCGCCGACGACGGCGGGGATCGGACCCGCCGCGAGCGCGAAGTCCGTCGGCAGCACCCCCGCGTCGACGAACTGGAGGCGCAGGAGTCGGGCGAGCGCGTAGCCGGGTGCGGTACCGAGCAGTGCGGCGACGCCCGCGACGAGCAGCACCTCGGTGCCGACCAGCCGGTGCACCTGGCCCGGTGTTGCGCCCGTCGCCCGCAGCAGCGCGAACTCGCGGCGGCGCTGCTGGATCGACAGCGACAGGGTGCTCGACACCACGAACATCGCGATGAGGATCGCCACGCCCGCGAACGCCGCGGACAGCGCCATCAGCTTGCTGCGGGCGGCACCGGCATCGAGGAATTCGACGTCGCCGCGGCCGTCACCGGTGTGGGTGGTCACGTCGAGGCCCGGCAGCGCGTCTCGTGCGCGTGCCGCGAGCGAGTCGGCGTCCACCCCGTCGTCGCCGAGCAGACCGACCGCGGCAACCCGGTCCCCGTGCGGCCACAGGTCACCGATCCGGGCGTCGGACAGGAACACCGTCGCCGGCCGGTCGGCGGGCTCGGGCCGGGGGGCCGACACGACCCCGACGACGGTGTACTCGTCGCCGATACCGCCGTGCCGCAACGTGATCCGGTCACCGACCGTGCCGCCCCCGGTCACCACGACCTCGTCGGACGCCGCGGGGGCGCGGCCGTCGGCGAGCGTGTACGGCGCCAGCACCGTCGACGACCACGGGTGCGCGCCCCGCAGGGCACCGTCGTCGGTGGCCAGCGGCACCGCGCGGTCGGCGACCGCCGCCCGCACCCCCGGCATCCGGGACAGGTCGTCAACCACGGAGTCGGGGAGCAGTGCGCGTTCGACGAACGGTTCGTCGACACCCTCACGCACGTCCAGGGCCTGCGGCGCGCCGACGACGACGTCGGCCCCCGCATACCGGTGCGGGGTGACGCCGCCGCGGATCCCGGACTCGAACAGCACCGCCAGCCCGCAGGTGAGGGCCGCCGCGCAGAACACGGCGACGAACACGGCCGCGAAACTGCCCCGGCGCTGCCGCACGTTCGCGAGCGCCAGCCGCGGCAGACGGGAGCGACGCATGCTCACCACTCCCCGAGATGGGTCATATGGTCGGCGACCGCCGCGGCGCTCGGTGCATCCATCCGTCCGACGAGACGACCGTCGGCGAGGAACAGCACCCGGTCGGCGTGTGCGGCGGCCACCGGATCGTGGGTGACCATGACGATCGTCTGACCGAGGTCGGTGGTGGTGCGGCGCAGCAGGTCCAGCACCTGGCGTCCGGTGCGGGAATCGAGCGCGCCGGTCGGCTCGTCGGCGAACACCGCGTGCGGCCGCGTGATCAACGCCCGCGCGATCGCAACCCGCTGCTGCTGGCCACCGGACATCTCGGCGGGCCGTCGGCGGCGCTTGTCGGCCAGGCCGACCGCGTCCAGCACGTGGTCGAGGTGCGCGCGGTCCGCGCGGCGGCCAGCCAGCAGCAGCGGCAGCGTCACGTTCTGTTCGACGGTGAGTGCGGCCATGAGGTTGTACGCCTGGAACACGAACCCGATGTGGTCGCGTCGGAAGATCGTGCGGGCCTTGGGTTTCAGGGCGCTGATCTCGGTGTCGCCGAGCCACACCGACCCGCGGGTGGGCCGGTCGAGTCCGGCGGCGCAGTGCAGGAACGTGCTCTTGCCCGAGCCCGACGGACCCATGATCGCGGTGAAACTGCCCGGGGCGAGGGACAGGCTGACGGCGTCGAGCGCGGTGACCTGCGTGCGCCCAGAACCGTGCGTTCTGCTCACGTCGGCGAGCCGGACCGCCGACTGCGGGGGACTCTGCACCGGGGGCAGGGGAGAGGTGAAGGAGGTCATGGCGACAACGCTAGGAATCGGCGACGCCGCAGAACATCCCGTGCGGTACCCGATCGATGGTGTAGTCCGCTGTACCGACATCCGGTCTCGGGTGCGGCATGCTGGAGCGATGGTGTTCGGTGATCGGCTCGCGGTGCGGTGGCGTGCCCTGCGCTTCCTCGCGGTCGAGGCGGCGGCCGCCGTCGTGTCCCTGTGCGTGCTGACGGCGGGACTCGTGGTGGCCGGGATGCTGATCCTGATCGTGGGCTGGCTGGCCGTGCCGTCGTACCTGCGGGTGCTGCGCCGCTGGGCCGGACTGGCCCGCGGCCGAGTCGGCTGGTTCACCGGTAGGCCTGTCCCGCAGCGGTATCCGCCGATCCCCGACGACCCGGGATTCGCCGACGTGCTCCGGCTGCTCGTGGCCCCGGCCACCCGACGCGACGCGTCGTGGGTGGCGATCCACGGGTTCGTCGCGCTCGTCGCCGGGGTGATCGCGATCGGGCTGCCACTCGGGATGCTCAACTCGTTCGCGATCCCCTTCTACTGGCAGCTGATGCCGCTCGACGAACCGGTGGTGAGCGTGTTCCCGGTGACGTCGTGGTGGCGGGCCGCGGCGATGCCACTGGTGGGGGTCGGGTACGCGATGCTGGCGTGGTGGGGGATCCCGGCGCTCGCCGGCGGTGTCGCGGGGCTGGCCCGGGCACTTCTCGTCCCGGGGAGGGAAACCGAACTGTCCGAACGTGTCTCGGCGCTGACGGTGAGCCGGGCCGCGGCACTCGACGCGCACGCGGCGGAGTTGCGGCGCATCGAACGCGACCTGCACGACGGCGCCCAGAACAGGCTCGTCGCCGTCGTGATGATGCTCGGGCTGGCGGAACGCTCGCTGCGGGTGGCCCCCGATCAGGCGCTGCCGCAACTGCTGCGGGCGCAGGACGCCGCCTCGGATGCACTGTCGGAGCTGCGGACCCTCGTACACGACATCTACCCGCCGGTGCTCGACGAACTGGGCCTCGGCGGGGCCGTCTCCGCGCTCGCCGGCCGCAGCAGCGTGCCGTGCATCCTCGACACCGGCGAGCTGCGGCGCGCACCGGCCGCGGTGGAGGCGGCCGCCTACTTCGTCGTCGCGGAGGCCCTCACCAACGTCGCGAAACACAGTGGTGCCGAACAGGTGCGGGTCACCCTGTCCACGCGTGACGACGAGCGGGGCGCGACACTCGTCATCGACGTCCGCGACGACGGAGTGGGCGGCGCGACCGAGGCGCCGGGCGGCGGAGTGGCCGGCATCGGGCGCCGCGTGGCAGCGTTCGAGGGGACGACGACACTGGACAGCCCGCTCGGCGGGCCGACGAGACTCGAGGTGGAACTGCCGTGCGGATTCTGATCGCGGAGGACGACGCGCTGCTGCGGGAGGGCCTGGTCCTGCTGCTCGGCAGTGTCGGGGTCGAGGTGACCGCCGCCGTCGACGACGCCGAGAAGTTCCTCGCCACGTTCGAGGCCGACCCGCCGGACGGCGCGGTGCTCGACGTGCGGATGCCGCCGACGTTCACCAACGAGGGACTCAAGGCCGCGATCGAGGCGCGCCGGCGGCGCCCCGGATTCCCGGTGCTGGTGCTGTCCGCATACGTCGAGGACCGGTACGCGGGGGAGTTGCTCTCCGGCGGGGCGTCCGGGGTCGGCTACCTGCTCAAGGAGCGGGTCGGCAGGGTGGAGGAGTTCGTCGACGCCCTGCACCGGGTGGTCGGCGGCGGCACCGTGATGGATCCCGAGGTGATCTCCCAGCTGATGAGCCGGCGCCGCGCCGACGACCCGATCCGCACCCTCACCCCACGCGAATCCGAGGTGCTCGGCCTCATGGCGGAGGGGCTCGGCAACACCGACATCGCCCGCAGACTCGTGGTGAGCGACACCGCGGTGAGCAAGCACATCGGCAACATCTTCGCCAAGCTCGGGCTGTCGGCATCGGACAGCGGGCACCGTCGGGTGCTCGCGGTCCTCGCGCACCTGCGGTCCTGATCCGGCGCCCCAGGGCTATAACTGTGTACATGGCACGATCAGCAGCACGACCCACCCCCGAGGACGTCCCGCCGTCGATGGCGAACTCGGCGCTGCTCCGTGACCTCCCCGCCACCGAGCGGGGGCTGCGCACCCGGTCCGCGCTCATCGCCGCCGCCCGCACCGTGTTCGAACAGTCCGGCTACCTGGACACGCGGCTGATCGACATCACCACGGCAGCCAAGTGCTCGGCGGGCACCTTCTACACCTACTTCGCCAGCAAGGAGGAGATCTTCGCCGCCGTCCTCGAGCTCGCGCAGGAGGACATGATGCATCCCGGCATGCCGCACGTGGACGCCGACGGCGATCCGGCCGCGATCATCGAGGCGAGCAACCGGGCGTACTTCGAGGCGTACCGCCGCAACGCGAAGCTGATGGGCCTGCTGGAGCAGGTCGCCAGCGTCGACCCCGAGTTCCGGATGCTGCGGCAGCGCAGGGCGGACGCCTTCGTGCGGCGCAACGCCCGCAGCATCGAGGCGCTGCAGAAGCGCGGGCTCGCCGACGCGGACCTCGATCCGCTGCTGTCCTCGCGCGCCCTCTCCGGCATGATCAGCCGACTCGCGTTCGGGTACTTCGTCACCGGCGATGCCGCGGAGGAGGACGGCATCGACCTCGACGCCCTCACCCGCACCGCGACCCGGCTCTGGGTGAACGCGCTGCGCATCACCGCCTGACCTGGCGCCCCCAGGCGTTGAATGGGGGTTCATGTGTCATTCGCTGGCCGCGATTGGTCACTGAAGCCCCATTCAACGGTTGGTGGCAGGACTGCAGTGAACCTTGAACTTGACGCCGGATTCAACTATATAGTTGGGGCGAGGCGGCATCGGCAGGAGAGCGGGGTCGGCAGTGAAGGTTGCAGGCAAGGTCGCCGTCGTCACCGGGGGCGGAGGCGGCATCGGCGGCGCGCTCGCGAGGGCCCTGGTCGACGCGGGCGCGCGGGTCGTTGTCGCGGACCTGGTCGGGCCCGCGGCGCGGGACGTCGCGGACACGATCAACGCCGCGCATCCCGCCGCCGCGGTCGCCGCGGTCGCCGCGGCCGCCGACGTGTCGGACACCGACGCGATCCGCGGCCTGATCGCCCTGGCGGAGAGAGAATTCGGGCCCGTCGACCTGTACTTCGCCAACGCTGGCATCACCGGGGCGCCCGGCCTCGACGCCGACGACGGCGCCTGGGACCTGGCCCTCGACGTCAATCTCCGGGCCCATATTCGGGCCGCACGACTGCTGGTTCCGGGCTGGGTCGAGCGCGGCGACGGCTACTTCGTCAGCACCGCGTCGGCCGCGGGACTGCTCACCCAGATCGGCGGCGCCACCTACGCGGTCACCAAACACGCCGCCATCGGGTTCGCCGAGTGGCTCAGCGTTACCTACGGCGACCGGGGTGTGAAGGTCAGCTGCCTGTGCCCCCAGGGGGTGAACACCCGACTGCTGTTCCCTGAGGAGGACGCCGGCGGGCTCAGTGCGGCGGCGGCGCAGGCCGTCACCTCGGCGGGCACGGTCCTCGAGCCTGCCCAGGTCGCCGCCGACACCCTCGCCGCGATCGACGAGGAGCGGTTCCTGATCCTGCCGCACCCGCAGGTGCTGGACATGTTCCGGCACAAGGGTGCCGACTACGACCGGTGGCTGCGCGGGATGCGCCGCTACCAGGCGTCCCTGCTCGACCGGGGCTGACCTCGCCCGTCCCTCCCATCCGTCAGGAGTTCGCATGTCCCTGTTCGATATCTCGGAACGCGCCACGCAGCTGCAGGAGGACCTGCAGGCCTTCATGGACTCGCACGTGTACCCGGCCGAGTCCGTGTACGAGGAGCAGATGCGCGCCTCCGGCGACCCGCACTTCCAGCCGCCGATCCTCGAGGACCTCAAGGTCGAGGCCAAGAGGCGGGGACTGTGGAATCTCTTCCATCCGCATCCCGGGACCGGGGCTGGCCTGACCAACCTCGAGTACGCGCCGCTCGCCGAGATCATGGGCCGCAGCCATCTCGCTTCCGAGGCCTGCAACTGCAACGCGCCCGACACCGGAAACATGGAGGTACTCGAACTCTTCGGCACCGAGGAGCATCGGGAGAAGTACCTGAAGCCGCTGCTCGACGGCACGATGGCCTCCGCCTTCGCGATGACCGAGCCGCGGGTCGCCAGCTCCGACGCGACCAACGTCGAGCTGTCGATGGTCCGGGACGGTGACGACTATGTCCTCAACGGCCGAAAGTGGTTCGCGTCCAACGCCCTGCACCGCAACTGCAAGGTGATGATCGTGATGGGCAAGACCGATCCGACCGCGCCGACGCATCGGCAGCAGACGATGATGGTTGTCCCGATCGACGCGCCCGGTGTCACCGTGCTGCGCGGGCTGCCCGTCTTCGGCTACCAGGACCGGGAGGGGCACGCCGAGATCGACTTCACCGACGTGCGGGTCCCCGCTACGGACGTGCTCAAGGGGGAGGGGGAGGGCTTCGCGATCAGCCAGGCCCGGCTCGGGCCCGGCCGCATTCACCACTGCATGCGCGCGATCGGGATGGCCGAGCGGGCACTTGAGCTGATGTGCAGGCGCGCCCAGTCCCGGGTCACGTTCGGCAGGCCGGTCGCCGACAACGCGAACATTCAGGACTGGATCGCGGAGGCGCGCATCGACATTGAGATGATCCGGCTGCTCACCCTCAAGGCCGCGTACCTGATGGACACGGTCGGCAACAAGCAGGCGCAGACGGAGATCGCCGCGATCAAGGTGGCCGCGCCCACCATCGCACTGACGATCGTGGACCGCGCGATCCAGGTGCACGGCGGCGCTGGCGTCACCGACGACTTCCCCCTTGCGATGGCGTACGCGCACCTGCGCACCCTCCGCCTCGCCGACGGACCGGACGAGGTGCACAAGCGGGCCCTCGCCCGCCGCGAACTCCGCCGGTACCGCGACCTGCGACCGGAAGGGCACTGAGAACCATGACGAGCACGGACTTGACCGGGCGGACCGCGATTGTCACCGGTGCTTCCCGCGGCATCGGTCTTGCTGCCGCGCAGGCACTCGCCGCCGCGGGCGCCAACGTGGTTCTCACTTCCCGCAAGCAGGAGGCCGCGGACGAGGCCGCGGCGTCGATTACCAGCAGCGCCGGAGGCGGTGCGCATGTCACCGGTAACGCGATCGGGGTCGGCGCGCACGCGGTGGAGGAGGACCAGGCCCGTCGCTGCATCGCGCTGACACTCGAACGATTCGGCAGCATCGACATTCTCGTCAACAACGCGGGAACCAACCCGGCGTTCGGTCCGCTGATCGCCCAGGATCACGGCCGGTTCGCGAAGACGATGGACGTGAACCTGTGGGCGCCGCTGCTGTGGACCGGCATCGCCACCGAGGCGTGGATGGGGGAGCACGGCGGATCGGTGATCAACACCGCGTCCATCGGCGGGCTCGGTCACGAACCGGGCATCGGCCTGTACAACGTGTCCAAGGCAGCGCTGATCTATCTGACCAAGCAACTGGCACTGGAACTCTCACCGATGGTGCGAGTGAACTCGGTTGCCCCCGGCGTGGTGCGCACCAGGCTCGCCGAGGCGCTGTGGAAGGAACACGAGGCGCAGGTCGCTGCCTCGACCGCGCTGGCCCGCATCGGCGAACCGGGCGACATCGCCGCGGCGATCGCGTTCCTCGCGTCCGACGCCGCCTCCTGGATCACCGGCGAGACCATGGTGATCGACGGCGGCCAGCGGCTCGGTGACGCACTCCCGTACCGGAACGGAGCGCCGTTCGGCAGCTGATCGCGCGCCGGACGCGGACCTGACCAGGGGCACCCGGGGACTCCTGTGCGAATGTGTGTCGCACAGCACCCGACGTCGAAGGAGTCGCCCGTGGCCCAGCTCCCCCTCCCCGGAGCCGATCGGCGTGCGCGATGACCACGACCCGGGTGGAGGAGCCGCCCCGGCAGGCGCCGACGCTGCTGCTGCCGGCGTTGTGCCTGATCGTGATGACCATTTCGGTGCTGCAGACCGTGGTCGTGCCGATCGTGGGCCGCATCGGAATCCAGTTGGGCGAGGATCGATCCGCGGTCGGCTGGGTGCTCACCGCGAACCTCCTCGCCGCGGCGGTCGCCACCCCGATCCTCGGCCGCCTCGCCGACCTGCGCGGCAAACGCCCGGTGCTGATCGGTGTGCTCGTCGCGGTGCTGTGCGGGTCCCTGATCGCGGCGGTGGCAGCGACGCTGCCGTGGTTGGTCCTCGGCCGGGTGCTGCAGGGCGCGTCGTTCGCGCTGTTCCCGATCGGCATCGCGGTGCTGCGCGACGAGCTGCCTACCGACCGACTGGTCGGCGGGATGGGCCTGCTGTCCGGCACTCTCGGCGTCGGCGGCGCCGCGGGGATGGTGGTTACCGGACTGCTCGTCCACGACGACAGCGACTATCGGCGGGTGTTCTGGCTCGCGTCCGCGGTCGGCGCCGTCGCACTGGCCGCGGCCGTGGTCGCGGTCCCGCCCCGGGCACGGGCTGCGGCGGGCACCCTCGACTGGACCGGCGCGGTGCTGCTCGCGGTGGGGTTGATCCTGGTCCTGCTCGCGCTGTCCGAGGGCGGCGACTGGGGCTGGCGGTCCCCGCCGACCGTCGGCTGCGCGGCGGCCGGAATCGCCGTCCTGGCAGGGTGGTTCGCGTTCGAGCGCCGCGCAGCTGAGCCGCTGGTGTCGCCGCGAATGCTGACCCACCGACCGGTGTTGGTCGCGAACATCACCGCGATGCTCGTCGGCGCCGCGATGTTCGTCGCGTTCCTCGCCTGCTCCGTTCTCGTCCAGACGCCGCCCGAGGCCGCCGGATACGGGTTCGGCGCAACGATCTTCGAGACCGGGGTGGTGTACCTGCTCCCCGGCGCCGTCGCCGGCGTCATCGCATCGACCGCCAGCGGTCGATTGCTGCACCGCTTCGGTGCCCGCGCGGTGATGATCACCTCCTGCGCCGTCGGGGTTGGTGGTTTCGTGCTGATTGCGGTGTCCCACGACCTGACCGTGTCGGTGATCGTCGCGATGGTCGCGGTGCAGGTCTTCATCAGCCTCGCCTATGCGGCGCTGCCCGCGATGCTGGTCGCGGAGGTGAGCCGGGCCGAGACCGGGGTCGCGAACAGCGTCAACTCGATCTGCCGCACGGTCGGCAGTTCACTCTCGAGCGCGCTGGTGTCGACCCTGCTCGCGACCCTGACCGTCGCCGGCACCGTCCTGCCGAGGGAGGGCGCGTTCGTGATCGCGTTCGGTGTCGGTGCTGGCGCGGCGGCACTCGCGTTGGTGCTCACCGTGGTCGCGTCCGGCCCGCTCGCACGGACGTCGACCCGGCGGGAGGGGGCCGAGGTGCGAGAGGGGTTGGCGACCGCGTAGTGACAGCGGTCGTGCACGATCGTGCATCGGGGCGGGACGTGAACGGAATCGCAACTCGGCGGCAAGCCGGGCGGGCGGTGGCATGGGAAGGAAGCGGCGCGCGTGGATCCGGATCCGATCGACGAACTCGAATCCGAGTTGGTGGACATGTGGCGGCGCGGCGGGGTCAGCGCCCGCGCGCGGGCCACCGCCGTCGACCCGAAGCTGGACGCGGCCTGCTATCCGCTGCTGATGCTGCTGACTCGCCGGGCCGACGCGGTCCCGATGGCAACGCTGATAGAGGTGCTCGGGGTGGGGAAGTCGACGCTGAGCAGGCAGGTGGACGCCGTGACCCGGCTCGGGCTTGCGCGCAGGATCTCGGACCCGTCCGATGCGCGGGCGCGCCTGGTCGAACTGACACCCGAGGGTCGGGTGCGGCTGGTGGCGCACCGGGACGAGCACATCGCGGTGTGGCGGCGGAAGCTGGCGAGGTGGGACCCGGACGACCTGCGGGCGCTGTCGGCGCTGTTGCGCAGGCTCGGCGACGAGGTGGGGTGAGCGCCACGCCACATTAGTTGCTGGATGCAATCAACTGGGTATATGGTTGCAACCATCAACTAATGGAGGGTGAGATGGTCAGTCCGGAATCCGCGTCGAATCTGATCGAGTCGCTGCGTTCTCTGGTCCGGCACGCGCGCGCGGTCGCGGCGCGGGGTACCCATCCCGGGATGCTGCCGCCACCCCTCGGCGCACTGCTCTCGCACATCGCCTGCGCGCAGGGGCATCGCCCGAGCGCGATGGCCGAGGACCTGCGGGTGACGCAGTCCGCGCTCAGCAGGCAGGTCGCGCACGCCGAGTCGCTCGGCTACGTCGTGCGCACCCCGGACCCGCTCGACGGCCGCGCCAGCCTGCTCTCGCTGTCGGAGGCGGGGACGGAGGCGCTCCGGGTGCATCGGGAGGTGCAGCTCGAGTGGGCGATGTCCGCGCTCGCCGACTGGACCGAGGACGAGGTGCAGGATCTCACCGCGCGCCTCGAACGATTGCTCGGCACGGCCGGGGCCAGGCCCCGTCAGGCATCCGCCACCCACTGACCTTGTCACCATCACCCCCGCGGCCGACGGTTCGTCGGCCGCTCGTCCATTCCGGCGCCCATCGCGTGCGGATCCAGTCCCCACAGGAGTGAGCATGAGTTCGTCGCAATCCCCGGACAGTCCGCCAGCCACCGGCGCCGACATCGACGGCATGACCCACAAACAGAAGGTCGAGGCCCTCGTCGGGCTGCTGCTCGGCATGTTCGTCGCGTTCCTCTCGTCGACGATCGTCTCCAACGCATTGCCCACAATCATCACCGAACTCAAGGGCACCCAGGACCAGTACACCTGGGTGGTCACCGCGACCCTCCTCGCGTCGACCGCGACCACGCCGATCTGGGGCAAGTTCGCCGACCTCGTCAGCAAGAAGCTCCTGGTCCAGCTGTCGCTGGTGGTGTTCACCCTCGGCTCCGTGCTCTCCGGCCTCGCGACCAGCGTCCCGATGCTGATCGGGTTCCGCGTCATCCAGGGCCTCGGCCTCGGCGGCCTGCAGGCGCTCGGCATGATCGTCATCGCCGCGATGTTCAGCCCCCGCGAACGCGGCCGCTACCAGGGACCGATGGCCGCGGTGATGTCCGTCGCCACCGTCGCGGGGCCGCTCCTCGGCGGCGTCATCGTCGACACCAGCTGGCTCGGCTGGCGCTGGTGCTTCTTCGTCGGCGCCCCGCTGGCCGTCATCGCCCTCGTCGTCATCGGCCGCACGCTGAACCTGCCCGTCGTCAAGCGGGACGTGAAGATCGACTACGTCGGCGCCACCCTGATCGCCGCCGGCGTGAGCGTGCTGCTGATCTGGGTGACCCTCGCGGGCAAGAACTTCGCGTGGGCCTCCGCCACCTCCTACGAGCTCGTCGCGGTCGGCGTGGTGCTGCTCGGCCTGGCGATCTTCGCCGAGACCCGGGCCAAGGACCCCGTCGTTCCGCTGCGCCTGTTCAAGGACCGGACGATGACCCTCGCCACCCTCGGCAGCATCGCCGTCGGTGTCGCGATGTTCGGTGGCGCGGTGTTCCTCGGCCAGTACTTCCAGATCGCGCGCGGCTACTCGCCGACCGCGGCGGGCCTGCTCACGCTGCCGATGGTGATCGGGTCGATGATCTCGGCAACCGTGTCCGGTCAGCTCATCACCAAGTACGGCAAGTGGAAGCGCTTCCTGATCGTCGGCGCGCTCGGCATGTCCGCGGGCTTCCTGCTGCTCGGCACCACCGACCACAGCACGAACATGGCGCTCGTCGGGGTGTACCTGTTCATCCTCGGTGCGGGCATGGGCATGACCATGCAGAACCTGGTGCTGCCGGTGCAGAACAACGTCGCACCGACCGACCTGGGGTCGGCGACCGCGACGGTGGCCTTCTTCCGGTCGCTCGGCGGCGCGGCGGGCGTGTCCGTGCTCGGTGCGGTGCTGTCCACCCACGTGGCCGACCTGATCACCAAGGGCCTGATCGCGGGCGGCGTCGACATGAGCCAGGCGGGCGGATCCGGCGCGGGCCTGTCCAACCTGAACGACCTGCCCGCACCGATCGCCGAGATCGTCCGCGCCGCCTACGGGGACGCCACCGCCCGAATCTTCCTGATCTCCGGCATCCTCGCGCTGCTGAGCCTGGTCGCGATCGCCTTCCTCAAGGAGGTCGCGCTCAAGACCCACAGCGGCATCGAGCAGCTGGCGGCCGAGCGGGCAGCGCAGGGCGCGGCCGACACCGTGTCGATCGGTGGCGCCGACCCCGAGCTGATCTCGGAGATCGACGAGCTCGAGGACCGGGCCGAGTACGACTCCGGACCCGGACGGAACGCCACGCGCTGACCGCGTCCCGGTGACAGTGTGGGATGCCTCCCGGATGCCGGGAGGCATCCCACACTGTTCCTCTCTGGCTAGGTTGGTCCCATGACGCCGACCCAGGCCCGTACCCGTCGCCGCGTGCTCGGGTGGACGGCCGCCGCCGTCACCGCGCTCGCCGTTCTCGTCGCGGGCGTGCTGTTGACGGTCCCGAGCCGCTACCTGCCCTGGGACACCACCGCGTTCCCCGACATCGACCGCGCCGCGCTGTCCGCGGAGCAGGCCCGGGTCGTCGACCTCCTCGCCGCCGAACACGACGCGCAGCGACCCGGCACCTTCTACGCCGAGGGGGTGACCGAACCGTGGTGCGCTGACTTCGTCAGCTGGATCATGCGGGAGGCCGGGATGCCGCTGTCGAACCCGAACTCCGGGCACTGGCGCATCCCCGGCGTCTACACGCTGCAGGAGTACTACGAGTCGCAGGGCCGGTTCGAGGCCGCCGAGGCTGGCTACCGTCCGGTGGTCGGCGACGTCGTGCTGTACGACAACACCAGCTGGGTGGGTCAGCACACGAACATCGTGGTCGCGGTGGACGGCGGCACCGCGACCACCGTCGGCGGCAACGAGATGGGCCGGATTCGCGTGCACCGCATCGACTGGGCGTCCGACTCCGCCGTCGTCGGGTTCGGACGGCTCGGCGCCTGAACCGGCTCGGCGCTGGGGTTCCGCTACAGGCCGGCCCGGTCGAGGGCGTCGTCGATCGCGTCCCGGACCTCCTCGAGGCTCCGCCCGGACGTCAGCTCGCGGGCGGTCAGCTCCTCCATCTGCGCCTCGACCTTGGCGTAGCGCGCCAGCCACCGCTCCCTGTCCGCCTGCCAGTAGCCCATCACGTGATACCGCTCCGGCGCCCAGCCGAGGGTTCGGCGCAGATACCCGCGGACCGTGCGGGAGGCGCCCGTCTCGCCCGCCGCCCACACATAGTCCGGCCGATGCGCGGCGACGAGGTCGGGCAGCGCCCCAGGCAGCGCGCTCGGGGTCGCCCCGTTACCGGTTCCGTGCAGCCACGTCATGCTCAGGTCCGCGGCACTGTCCCAGGTCTGCTCGTCGGCGGCGTCGGGGACCTCGGCGGCGACGTGCACCGCGACCCCGGCCGAAACGGACTCGACGATCCGGCCCGCGGCGGGCAGCGCCGACAGGTCCGCGAGGACGAGCAGTCGCCGGGCGGCCACCGGTGGGCGGTACCAGCCCTTGGGCCGGGACACCCGGACGGCGGCGCCGGGGACCGCGGTCCGCGCCCACTCGGCAGCGGGGCCGCCCGCGTGCACGGCGAAGTCGACATCGAGCATCCGGGCGCCGGGGTGCCACGCCCGGACGGTGTAGCTGCGATTGTGCCGGCGGTCATCGGCCGCGTCCTCGAAGTCGATCAGCACCCGCTCGTCGGGGTCGCCGCTCGAGGTGAACCCCGCGAGTTCGGGACCGGTGAACCGGAGTCGCCGCAGGCTGGGGGACAGGGTCGCCGCTGCGGCGACGCTGGCGCGGAATCGGGGTTCGTCGTCGGCGGGCACGCACCAACAGTAGGGGTGTTGCTGCGCGATGCCGCACACCCGCTGGTTGGCGGGGCGTGAACGAAGGAAAGTGTGATGGGCGACACGCCGGTGCGACCTGCGGCGCGTCGCCCTCGGCGTCGCGCGACCTGGGAATTTCACGATTGTGGTTCACAACATCTCGCGCTGTGTGGATATGTCGGCCACTAGGTGTAGTGTCTAGAACACCGAGAGGGCAGTGCCGGAACGGTCGAGAAACAGGGCCGACAAGGCTGAGAAACAGGGCCGACGGACTGCTCGGTAGGTGAGATCGACGTCACATGACAACGTCCCGATCCCGCCGTCGGTGGGCGTGTCCGACCGTGTTTCGCGAGGTGCCAGCACCACTGTTCGTCGTCCGTCACTGATCCGTTCGTAAGCCAAGGGGAAGAGGACTTACATGAGCATCACCGTCTACACCAAGCCGGCGTGCGTTCAGTGCAATGCGACCTACCGGGCGCTCGACAAGGCCGGCGTCGAGTACTCCGTCATCGACATCTCCGAGGACGCCGAGGCGCGTGACTACGTGATGGCTCTCGGGTACCTGCAGGCGCCCGTCGTGGTGGCCGGTGACGACCACTGGTCCGGTTTCCGCCCGGATCGCATCAAGTCCCTGACGGCCAGCGTCGCCTGAAGCGGCCCGTCACCCGAGCAGACCTACGGAGATGATCGGCCGTGACCTCGGTGGTCTATTTCTCCAGTGCATCGGAGAACACCCATCGCTTCGTGCAGAAGCTGGGAATCCCCGCAATCCGCATCCCGTTGCACGACCGCGACGGCACGTTCGAGGTCGATGAACCGTACGTCCTGATCCTGCCCACCTACGGTGGCGGGACGACGGTGACCGGCCGAGACACCAGTTACGTGCCGAAGCAGGTCATCAGATTCCTCAATAACACGCATAACCGTTCCCTCATTCGAGGGGTGATCGCAGCCGGTAATACGAACTTCGGCGAGTCGTATTGCTATGCCGGCAACGTGATTTCGCAGAAATGTCAGGTTCCGTACCTGTATCGCTTCGAACTCATGGGCACCGCCGACGACGTTGTGGCCGTCCGTGACGGTCTCGAGCATTTCATGGAGAGTGAACAGTGGCACCGACCATCACAGACGCAGCCCCGGCTGGGAGTGTAGAGCGCGCTACGGCACGACCCGATTCGTCCGCGGGGGAGCTCGACTACCACGCGCTGAACGCGATGCTGAACCTGTACGGCCCGAACGGCGAGATTCAGTTCGACAAGGACCGCGAGGCCGCGCACCAGTACTTCCTGCAGCACGTCAACCAGAACACCGTCTTCTTCCACAACCTGGACGAGAAGCTGGACTACCTGATCAAGGAGAACTATTACGAGCGTGAGGTTCTCGATCAGTACACCCGCAACTTCGTCAAGGATCTGATCGACCGCGCGTACGCGCACAAGTTCCGGTTCCCGACGTTCCTCGGGGCGTTCAAGTACTACACCTCGTACACGCTCAAGACGTTCGACGGCAAGCGCTACCTGGAGCGCTTCGAGGACCGGGTGTGCATGGTCGCGCTGACCCTCGCCGCGGGCGACGAGCGTCTCGCCGAGCAGCTCGTCGACGAGATCATCTCCGGCCGGTTCCAGCCGGCGACCCCGACGTTCCTCAACTCCGGCAAGAAGCAGCGCGGCGAGCCCGTCTCCTGCTTCCTGCTGCGCATCGAGGACAACATGGAGTCCATCGGTCGCGCGATCAACTCGGCGCTGCAGCTGTCCAAGCGCGGCGGTGGAGTTGCGTTGCTGCTCAGCAACGTTCGCGAGCACGGCGCCCCGATCAAGAAGATCGAGAACCAGAGCTCCGGCGTCATCCCGATCATGAAGCTGCTCGAGGACTCCTTCTCGTACGCGAACCAGCTCGGTGCCCGTCAGGGTGCGGGCGCGGTGTACCTGCACGCGCACCACCCCGACATCTACCGCTTCCTCGACACCAAGCGGGAGAACGCGGACGAGAAGATCCGGATCAAGACGCTGTCCCTCGGCGTCGTCATCCCGGACATCACGTTCGAGCTGGCGAAGAAGAACGAGGACATGTACCTCTTCTCGCCGTACGACGTCGAGCGCATCTACGGCAAGCCCTTCGCCGACATCAACGTCACCGAGAAGTACTACGAGATGGTCGACGACAAGCGGATTCGCAAGTCGAAGATCAAGGCGCGCGAGTTCTTCCAGACCGTCGCCGAGCTGCAGTTCGAGTCCGGCTACCCGTACATCATGTACGAGGACACCGTGAACCGCGCCAACCCGATCGCTGGCAAGGTCACCCACTCGAACCTGTGCTCGGAGATCCTGCAGGTCTCCACCCCGTCCGAGTACAACGACGACCTCACCTACAGCAAGGTCGGCAAGGACATCTCCTGCAACCTCGGGTCGCTGAACATCGCGAAGACGATGGACTCGCCGGACTTCGCGCAGACCATTGAGACCTCCATCCGCGCGCTGACCGCGGTCGCCGACCAGACGTCCATCGACTCGGTGCCGTCGATCCGGCGGGCGAACGACGAGGGCCACGCGATCGGGCTCGGGCAGATGAACCTGCACGGCTACCTCGCCCGCGAACGCGTCCACTACGGCTCGGCCGAGGGGATCGACTTCACCAACATCTACTTCTACACGGTGGTGTTCCACGCGATCCGGGCGTCGAACGAGATCGCGAAGGAGCGCGGCAGCTACTTCGCCGGCTTCCCGGAGTCGAAGTACGCCACGGGCGAGTACTTCGACACGTACACCGACCAGGTGTGGGAGCCGGCAACCGAGCGGGTCCGGCAGCTGTTCGCCGACGCGGGCGTGCACATCCCGACGCAGGACGACTGGCGTGAACTGAAGGCGTCCGTGCAGCAGCACGGCATCTACAACCAGAACCTGCAGGCCGTCCCGCCGACCGGGTCGATCTCCTACATCAACAACTCCACCAGCTCCATTCACCCGGTGGCGTCGAAGATCGAGATCCGCAAGGAAGGCAAGATCGGCCGCGTCTACTACCCGGCGCCCTACCTGACGAACGACAACCTGGAGTACTACCAGGACGCGTACGAGATCGGGTACGAGAAGATCATCGACACCTACGCCGCGGCCACCCAGCACGTGGACCAGGGCCTGTCGCTGACGCTGTTCTTCAAGGACACCGCCACCACCCGCGACATCAACAAGGCGCAGATCTACGCGTGGCGCAAGGGCATCAAGACGCTGTACTACATCCGCCTGCGGCAGATGGCCCTCGAGGGCACCGAGGTGGAGGGTTGCGTCAGTTGCATGCTATGAGTCTTGCTAACGACTTTTCGAATGGAGTGAGGGCATCGTGAGCCAGAAGATCAAGCTGATCGACCGGGTGTCGGCGATCAACTGGAACCGCGTCCCCGACGAGAAGGACGCGGAGGTGTGGGATCGTCTCACCGGCAACTTCTGGCTGCCCGAGAAGGTCCCGGTCTCCAACGACATCCCGTCCTGGAACACGCTGACCGCGCACGAGCAGCAGCTCACCATGCGGGTGTTCACGGGCCTGACGCTGCTCGACACGATCCAGGGCACCGTCGGCGCCGTCTCGCTGATCCCGGACGCGTTGACCCCGCACGAGGAGGCGGTGTACACCAACATCGCGTTCATGGAGTCGGTGCACGCCAAGAGCTACTCGAGCATCTTCTCGACGCTGTGCTCCACCCGCGACATCGACGACGCGTTCCGCTGGTCGGAGGAGAACCCGAACCTGCAGCGTAAGGCGGAGATCGTCCTCGAGTACTACACCGGGGACAGCCCGCTCAAGCGGAAGGTCGCCTCGACGCTGCTCGAGTCGTTCCTGTTCTACTCGGGCTTCTACCTGCCGATGTACTGGTCGTCGCGGGCCAAGCTCACCAACACCGCGGACCTGATCCGGCTGATCATCCGCGACGAGGCCGTGCACGGGTACTACATCGGCTACAAGTACCAGAAGGGACTTGAGCAGCTCACCCAGGCCGAGCGCGACGACCTGAAGAATTACACGTTCGAGCTGCTGTTCGAGCTGTACGACAACGAGGTCGAGTACACCCAGGACCTCTACGACGAGGTCGGGCTCACCGAGGACGTCAAGAAGTTCCTCCGCTACAACGCGAACAAGGCACTGATGAACCTCGGCTACGAGGGCCTGTTCCCGAAGGACGAGACCGACGTCAACCCGGCGATCCTGTCGGCGCTGTCCCCGAACGCGGACGAGAACCACGACTTCTTCTCCGGCTCCGGCTCCAGCTACGTCATCGGCAAGGCCGTCAACACCGAAGACGAGGACTGGGACTTCTAGCGCCCCCTCCCGCTGCCGCCCGACCGCGACCCCGCCCGACCCCCACCCCGTCCCTGACCGAATGTGGGATTCGATCACTTCACCTGACCGAATCCCACATTCGGTCAGGGGGCGGGGGCGGTCAGGGGGGTGGGGGGCGGTCAGGTGGCTGGTGTTGGCGCTCGGTGCTCTTCTAACGCGACCCGAACCGGTCTAGCGTCGAACGTGACATTCACCAAGCGTCAGGAGGCGGCGATGAGTGGTCGGGTGGTGCATTTCGAGGTCCCGTTCTCGGACGGCAACCGGGCACGAGCGTTCTACCGGGACGTGTTCGGCTGGGAGTACCACGAGATTCCGGAGTACAACTACACCGGTGTGGCCACCGGGCCGACGGCCGACACCGGAATGCCCGCCGAACCGGGCTATATCGGCGGTGGCATGTTCGAACGGGAGCCGTCGTTCCCGCAGGGTCCGGTGATCACGATCGACGTCGCCAGCATCGATGACGCGCTGGCGAAGATCACCACCCTCGGCGGGGAGCCGGTGGGGGAGAAGACGGTGGTCGGCGAGATGGGGTTCGCCGCGTACTTCAAGGACCCCGAGGGGAACATCATGGGTCTGTGGGAGACGGCAGGCTAGCGCGCCAACGCCGGACGCCCGCGACGGGCGGGTCCGACGTCGGCGCGCGGCCCGCTGATCAGTACCGGAAGGTGACCGGCGCGGCCTGCTGCCCGGAGTAGGGGAGCAGGATGCTGGGCGCGAGGGGCGCCTCGAAACGTGCAGGGACGTCGGTGAATTCGCCGTCGACGGACCCCGGTGTCGCCGCGGTGTCGAGTTGCGCGAATCGGATCCGGTGCATCGCGTCGGTGCCGACCATGTTGCCGTCGGAGGTCTCCGCGGACAGGAAGGCGCCGCGGTCGGTGAACTCGATCCACGGGTTCGCGAGCGCGATCTCGGCGAGGTGGAACCGGGTGAACGAGACCACGGTGCCGCGGTAGCGGACGGTGCCGAGGCCGGTCGCCGGGTCGACGTCGGCGCCATCGAGTTCGAACGTGAGCCTGCCGTCGCCGCGGACGGACGCGCCGTCGCTGCCGACGACGGACCCCTGCGTCGTCGACTTGACCAGGTCGGTGTAGCCGGGCGCAACGCCCCACTGCAGGTCCTGGGCAGGCGGTACCGGGGTGTTGGGGCCGGGGGCCGGGTCGAAGGTGACCGGGACGGACAGCTCTTCCGCGGCGTTGACCGCGTCCGCGGCCGCATAGGTGTAGACGCCGTAGGAGGCGTCCGGCGCGGTCTTCGCCGGCTTCGTCACGGTCAGCGTCGCGGTGAACGAGCCGTCGTCGGCGAGCGGCACCCACTGCTGCCGGATGGTGCGACGGAAGTCGAACGGGACGTCGGGCACCCGGTTCAGGGCGGACTCCGACATCACCCACGCGGTGGCCGACCGCTGCTGCCCGACCCGGGCCTCCGCGGGGGCGTCCTCGGACGGGCGCCAGTGCGGGGCGAATGCGCCGAAGGTGACGAAGGTGCCGTGCGGGACGCCGGGCGGGACCGGGACCGGCAGCCCGTCCGTGTTGGCGTTCGGGTCGAATCCGGTGCCGCGCACCACGATCCGGTCGCCCTCGTGGACGGCGGTGTCGCCGAGCGGGGTGACGCCGTCGGCGGCGAGCACCTCGATGTGCGCGGTCCCCGGTGCGGCGGGCGCGGCGACCGCGAGGCTCGCGCCTGCGGAGGCGACCAGCGCCGCACCGAGCGCGGCGAACAGCAGTCGCCTAGTTGACATAGCCATTGAGGGAAACCTCCAGATCGTCGAGGATGCCGTTTGCGGCGATCACGCCGATGCCGGTCATCCAGATTTCGTCGTCGACGTTGAACACGCGCTTGTCCGTCACCGCGCCGAGCCGCTGCCACAGGTCGCCGTTCATGACGTCGACACCCTGGCCGCGGGCCTCGTCGCCGTAGAAGCTGACGTAGATGATGTCGCCGTCGGCCTTCGGCAGTTCCTCTTCGCTGAGTTCGGCGAACCGGCGATCCTGCGCGCCCTCGAGCCGTTGGAACGGGGGCCGCTGCACGCCCGCGTCGGCGAGGACCTGACCGGAGAAGCTGTCCGGGCCGTAGACGCGGATGATGCCCGGCATGAACCGCACGACCGACGCCTGGGTCTCGGACGAGTTCAACGACTTTCCGGTCTCGGTGGCGGTGGTCTCGTACTCGTCGAGCACCTGCCGGGCACTGGCTCCGCGGCCGAGGGCGGTGCCGTCGAGGACCAGGTTGTCCTTCCACGTCAGGCCAACCCGCTCGGTGAACGTGGTCGGTGCGATGGCGGAGAGCCGCTCGTAGTCGTCCGGGGTGCGGAACTTCGAGCCGAGGATCAGGTCCGGCTGCAGCGCCGCGATCTTCTCGAAGTTGGGCTCCTGAACGGTGCCGACCGGTTCGACCGCCGCGATGGTCGCGCCGAGATACTCGGGCTGCGCGCCGACCGCGCCGGCGACGGCTGCACCGACGAGGCGGTCCTGCAGTCCGAGCGCGCACACGGTGTCGAGCTTGTCGGTGTCGAGGACAACGATGCGCTGCGGGTCCGCAGGAATCTCGGACTCGCCAGCGGCGTGCGCGACCTTGCGAACCGCGCCGGTGACGCCTGCGGGGTCGACGGGGGCGGTGGGGCCGCAGACGTTCTCGGTGTCGCGGGCGTTGCCGAGGACGCCCGCGCCCGCGACGTTGGTGGTGCTCCGCACGATGCTGCTGGCGGCGTCGTCGGTGCCGGAGCCGCCGCACGCGGTCAGGGCCAGGGCGGTCGCGGCCAGCGCGGCGATCGGTGCCGCGCGGCGGGCAAGGGTGGGCTTGCGCATGGGGCTTGTGTCCTCTCGGTGGGGCTGGTTGAGACTATCCGCGCTGGGTATCGACGCCGAACGCCCGGGCAAGGTCGTCGAGGATGCCCTCGGCGCCCTGCACGCTGACCGCGGCCATCCACACCACGTCGTTGACGTCGACCTTCCGCCCGGTCAACCCGGCCCACAGTGGGTTGGTCAGGAACGGCTGGGCGTGTTCGGTGACGGCGGTGCTGCCGTCCGGCGGCTGGTAGGTGCTGACCGCGATCAGGTCCGCCTCCGCCTCGGTGATCAGCTCGGGGCTGATGTCGTTGGCGATGCTGGACGGCTTCGCCGGGTCGGGGTCGGCGCTCGCGGGTCGGGCGATGCCCGCGTCGGCGAGGACGATGCCGCTGAACGAGGTGGTCCGGTAGATGCGGGCCGTCGGTTCGCCAGCAAACCGGACGACCGACACCGTCGGATTGTTCGCGGCGGCGTTGATGGCGGCCCCGACGTCGGCGGCGTGCCGCTCGTACGCACCGATCTTCTGTTCGGCGAGGTCCTCCTTGCCCAGCGCGGTCCCGAGCAGACGGATGTTGTCCTTCCAGGTCGGTCCCGTGGTCTCGGACATGACGGTCGGGGCGATCTTGGACAGCTGGTTGTAGATCTCGCCGTGCCGGACCTTCGCGGACACGATGAGGTCGGGTTGCAGTTCGGCGATCTTCTCGAGGCTCGGCGTGGTGAGCGGCCCGACCGGAACGGCGTCGGCCGCGTAGGTGGCGCGGGCGTCGCCGAGGTAGTCGGGCAGGCCGTCGGTCCGGTAGGTGACGTAGCCGACGAGGTCGGTCTCGAGGAGCAGCACCGCATCGGAGTAGCTGGTGTCGAGGGCGACGATCCGCTGCGGTGCTGCCGGGATCTCGGTGGATCCGAGCGCGTGGTCGACGGTGCGGGGGAACGCTCCGGCGCCGGCGGCGGGCGCGGCGGACTCGGTCCCGTCGGTGGACGAGCAGCCGGTGACGACGAGGACGGTGGCGGCCGCGGCGCCGAGCAGCGCGAGCAGTGGCCTTCTGCGCACCTTCACGGGAACTCCCATCAGTTAGGTAAGGAGAACCTTAGCAACCGGTGCTTCGGGTGGATTCGGGTGACCGCGGCCGGGCTCGTCGCCCCTGGTCAGCCGCGGGCGCGGGCAGGCGGCCGACACGAAGTACGACAGTGGGTAGGACCGGGTCCGCGGATCGTGGGGGGACGGTCTACGATTCCTCAGAGCGCAAGCCATGAGGATGGTCGTCTCGCTGCCCGAGGCGAACGTCCTGAGCGAGCCTGCCGAGCGACCAAGGGCACATTCAGGAGGATCAGTGACTGCCGTAGCGCCCCAGCCAGTCCCCGAGCTAACGGCCAAACGGCCGTTCCCGGCGAGGCTTGGACCTAAGGGTTCCTACATCTACAAGATGATCACCACGACCGATCCCAAGGTCCTCGGGATCATGTACATGGTGACGTCGTTCGCGTTCTTCCTGATCGGCGGCCTGATGGCACTGCTGATGCGGTCGGAGCTCGCGATCCCGGGCATGCAGTTCCTGTCGAACGAGCAGTTCAACCAGCTGTTCACGATGCACGGCACGATCATGCTGCTGATGTACGCGACGCCGATCGTGTTCGGTTTCGCGAACTACATCCTGCCGCTGCAGATCGGCGCCCCCGACGTCGCGTTCCCGCGCCTGAACGCCTTCAGCTACTGGCTGTACCTGTTCGGCTCCACCGTCGCGACCGCCGGCTTCATCACCCCCGGTGGCGCCGCCGACTTCGGCTGGACCGCGTACAGCCCGCTGACCGACGCGGTGCACTCGCCCGGTGTCGGCGCGGACCTGTGGATCCTGGGTCTGGCCGTCAGCGGCCTCGGCACCATCCTCGGCGGCGTCAACATGATCACCACCGTGGTCTGCCTGCGTGCCCCCGGCATGACGATGTTCCGGATGCCGATCTTCACCTGGAACATCCTGGTGACCAGCGTCCTGATCCTGCTCGCCTTCCCGCTGCTGACCGCGGCGCTGCTCGGCCTGTTCGTCGACCGTCACTTCGGCGCGCACATCTTCGACCCCGCCAATGGCGGCGTCCTGCTGTGGCAGCACCTGTTCTGGTTCTTCGGTCACCCCGAGGTGTACATCATCGCGCTGCCGTTCTTCGGCATCGTGTCGGAGATCTTCCCGGTCTTCTCGCGCAAGCCGATCTTCGGCTACAGCGGCCTGGTCTACGCCACCCTGGGCATCGCCGCGCTGTCGATCGCCGTGTGGGCGCACCACATGTACGCCACCGGCGCCATCCTGCTGCCGTTCTTCTCGTTCATGACGTTCCTGATCGCGGTCCCGACCGGCGTGAAGTTCTTCAACTGGATCGGCACGATGTGGAAGGGGCAGTTGACGTTCGAGTCGCCGATGCTGTTCTCCGTCGGCTTCATCGTCACCTTCCTGTTCGGCGGCCTCTCGGGCGTCCTGCTCGCCAGCCCGCCGCTCGACTTCCACGTCACCGACTCGTACTTCGTGGTCGCGCACTTCCACTACGTGCTGTTCGGCACCATCGTGTTCGCCACCTACGCGGGCATCTACTTCTGGTTCCCGAAGATGACCGGCCGGATGATGGACGAGCGCCTCGCGAAGTGGCACTTCTGGCTGACCTTCCTCGGCTTCCACGCCACCTTCCTGGTGCAGCACTGGCTCGGCAACGAGGGCATGCCGCGTCGCTACGCGGACTACCTGCCGTCGGACGGCTTCACGACGCTGAACACGATCTCCACGATCGGCGCGTTCGTGCTCGGCGCCTCGACGCTGCCGTTCATCTGGAACGTGTTCAAGAGCTACCGGTACGGCGAGGTCGTCACGGTCGACGACCCGTGGGGCTACGGCAACTCCCTCGAATGGGCGACGAGCTGCCCGCCGCCGCGGCACAACTTCACCGAGCTGCCCCGGATCCGGTCGGAGCGGCCCGCGTTCGAGTTGCACTACCCGCACATGGTCGAGCGGATGCGCGCCGAGGCGCACGTCGGTCCCGGCCACAAGCAGCACGACGCCCCCGTCCTGGAGGACGCGCGCTAGGCGTGGCACGCAGCTGACCACGAGGCCCCGCCCGAGTTTTGGGCGGGGCCTTCTGGTCGTGAAAGCACGGTTGGCACAATGATGGGCGAGACCCGTGGCGGCGACCACGGGATGGAGGGAGTTTCTCGGTGGGTGCGGATGCCTCGATGAAGTCGGGGACCACGGTCCTGATCACGGTGACCGGTCGGGACCGGCCCGGTGTCACCTCGGTGCTGCTTGCCGCGTTGTCGCGGCACCACGTCAGCCTGCTCGACGTCGAGCAGGTCGTGATCCGCGGTCGACTGACGCTCGGCGTGCTCGTGGAGTGCCCGGCGGACCCGGAGGCGCTGCAGGAGGCGCTCGAGGACGCGATGGCGACCGTCGGCATGACCGTCGACGTCGAGATCGGCGCGGGCGCTGCGGAGCGGCCCGCTCCGTCCACGCACGCCGTCGTCGTGCTCGGCAGCCCCGTCACCGCGCGCTCGTTCAGTCACATCGCGCGGGAGTTGGCGAAGCAGGGGGCCAACATCGACTCCATTCGGGGGGTCGCGGACTACCCGGTCACCGGGCTCGAGCTGATGGTGACCGCCGCCGACGGAGGCGACGACGCGGACGCACGGCTGCGCACCGGACTGTCCGAGCTCGCGATGGTCGAGGCGGTCGACATTGCCGTCGAGCGGGCGGGCCTGGCCCGGCGGGCGAAGCGGCTGATCGTGTTCGACGTGGACTCCACCCTCGTGCAGGGCGAGGTCATCGAGATGCTCGCCGCCCACGCGGGCGTGGAGGACAAGGTCCGTGAGGTCACCGAGTCGGCGATGCGCGGCGAGATCGACTTCACCGAGTCCCTGCATCAGCGGGTCGCGACCCTCGCGGGACTGCCCGCGACGGTGATCGACGAGGTGGCCGCGTCGATTGAACTGACCGCAGGCGCCCGCACCACCATCCGGACGCTGCGCAGGCTCGGTTTCAAGTGCGGCGTCGTCTCCGGCGGCTTCGTCCAGGTGATCGAGGGCCTCGCCGAGGAACTGGAACTGGACTTCGTCCGCGCGAACACCCTCGAGATCGTTGACGGGGTGCTCACCGGCCGGGTGGTCGGCGAGGTCGTCGACCGGGCCGCGAAGGCCCGCGCGCTGCGCGAGTTCGCCGACTCGGCAGGGGTGGCGCTCGAGCAGACCGTCGCGGTCGGTGACGGCGCCAACGACATTGACATGCTCAACACCGCAGGCCTGGGGGTTGCGTTCAACGCCAAGCCCGCATTGAAGGAGGTCGCGGACACCGCGCTCTCGCACCCGTTCCTCGATGCCGTGCTCTTCGTCCTCGGTATCACCCGTCACGAGGTCGAGGCCGCCGACGCCGTCGATGGGCTGGTGCGCCGGGTCCCGCTGTGACGGCGGTGCCGGACGCCGGGTTCGCGGCCCGGCACGCGGTCCTCGCCGCCGGATACGGTGACCGGCCGGACCCGGACGATCCGGGGCGGGTGCTGGCGATGCCGCTGGTGCTGCACATCCCGAAACCCGATCCCCCCGAACGCAGTGCGCTGTTGGCGGCGGCGGCCGCGGCGACGATCGCGGTGTGTCTCGATGAGCGGGTCGGGGTCGGCTGTGACGGGGAACCGGGACCGTGGCACGCCGCGTACCGCGCCTGGACCGACGCCCGGATCCGGAAGGTCGCGCGCCGGGCGCGCGGCGCGCACTGGCGGGCCGCGCAGGAGGTGGACGGGGTCACCGTCGACGTGCGCGGCGCGCAGGCCCGGGCGTTCGTGCCCACCGAGGTCGGCGCGCTCGACCCGCGGCTGCGCAAGCTGCAGATCGGCGGCACCGACCTCGAACCCGACGACCCGGGCGAGCCTGCGGCCGACGCCCCGGTGCTGTGGCTGAACGCCCGACTCGGCATGACCGTCGGCAAGGCGGCGGCGCAGGTCGGGCACGCCGCGATGATCCTGGCGGGCGCGATGACCGTCGACCGGGCGGCCATGTGGGCGGCGGACGGCTACCGGTGCTCGGTCCGCGACGCCGACCCGGAGCTCTGGTCGACCCTGGTTCGCGCGGAGTCGGATGGCCGCGCGATTGCGGTGCGGGACGCCGGGTTCACCGAGGTCGCGCCGGGATCGATGACGGTGATCGCGGTCCCGGCTCGGGGGTGAGCGGGACGCGCTCCGGCCGTCCCGCGAGTTGGGCGCCTTCGTGGCGCTGAGCGTCGGAATCACCGGAACACGACCAACTCGCGGCGCCCGGCGTGTGGCCGGACCTCGAGTCGTCGGTGCCCCCGCGATGCCCGTTCGGGTGCCTCGGGTGCGGAGGTCCGACACGCGCCCGGACCCGGTGCACGGCCTCGACGTTCGTGCGGGAAGATGGCAGCCGTGTCCGAACCTGATCCCGATCTGCTCATCGACTTCGACGACGTCCTCATCCGCCGCGGTGGGGTGACCCTGGTGGGTCCGGTGACCTGGAAGGTGGAGCTCGACGAGCGGTGGGTCGTGCTCGGACCGAACGGGGCAGGGAAGACGTCGCTGCTGCGCATCGCCGCTGGGGAGGTGTACCCGACCTCGGGGCACGCGAACCTGCTCGGCGAGACCCTCGGCCGGGTCGACGTGAACGAGCTGAAGCCGCGGATCGGGTTGTCGTCCTCCGCGTTGGCGAACCGGGTTCCCGCGGACGAGCTGGTCAAGGACCTCGTCGTGTCCGCAGGCTATGCGGTGCTGGGCCGCTGGCGGGAGCGGTACGAGGAGATGGACACCGACCGCGCGGTGGAGATCCTCGAGAGCATCGGCGCCGAGCACCTCGCCGACCGCACCTACGGCACCCTGTCCGAGGGGGAGCGCAAGCGGGTGTTGATCGCCCGGGCCCTGATGACCGACCCGGAGCTGCTGCTGCTCGACGAGCCCGCCGCGGGCCTCGATCTCGGTGGTCGCGAAGAGCTCGTCGCCCGGCTCGGGGACCTGGCCGCCGACCCCGACGCGCCGGCGACGGTGCTGATCACCCACCACGTCGAGGAGATTCCGCCCGGGTTCACCCACGCGCTGCTGCTGAAGGAGGGGGAGGTTGTCGCGCAGGGGCTGATCGACGACGTCATCACGGCGGAGAACCTGACCGCGGCGTTCAGCCAGTCGATCGCCCTCGACCGCGTCGACGGGCGCTTCTTCGCGCGCCGCAGCAGGCTGCCCGGCCAGCATCGCCGCTGACCCACCCCCGCTCCGCCCGGAGCGGGTGTGGGGGGTGCCGGTCGGCGGCGGTTCGCGCGGCGTAAGTTGCGTCACATGGCTTCGAATGAACTGCACGCCGACGTCCCGGTGAAGGACGCGTCCACCGTCATCCTCGTCCGGGACGGCGCGTCCGGGCCGGAGGTGTTCCTGCTCCGCCGGGTCGGCGGGATGGCGTTCGCCGGGGGGATGACGGTGTTCCCCGGCGGCGGCGTCGACCCGCAGGACGCGACCGCGGAGGTCGCGTGGGCGGGCCCGCCGGTGTCGTGGTGGGCGGAACGGTTCGGCGTCGACGAGGCGCGGGCGAAGGCGTTGGTGTGCGCGGCGGTGCGGGAGACGTTCGAGGAGTGCGGGGTGCTGCTCGCTGGCCCGACCGCGGAGACGGTCGTCTCCGACACGTCCGGCTACGCGCAGGCCCGCAATCAGCTCGAGTCGCGGGAACTCTCGTTCAGCGAGTTCCTCGCCGGTGAGGGTTTGGTGCTGCGCGCGGATCTGCTTCGGCCGTGGGCGAACTGGATCACCCCGGTCGGAGAGCACCGGCGGTACGACACCCGCTTCTTCGTCGCCGCGGCGCCCGCGGGGCAGAACGCGGACGGGGAGACCTCGGAGGCCGCGGCCGTCGCCTGGCAGACGCCGGAGGAGGCGATCACCGACTGGCGGGAGGGCCGCACCATGCTGCTGCCGCCGACGTGGACGCAGCTGCGGTCGATCGCGTCCTTCGGGTCGGTGGCCGAGGTGCTCGCCGCCGAGCCGGAGATCCCGCAGATCCTGCCGACGCTGTACCGCGAGGACGGCGGGTTGCGGGTGCGGTTCCCGGGGCAGGAGCCGTACTACGCAGCAGGGATCCATCCCTGGAGCACCCGGTAGCGCCGCCGGATCCGGGTTCGCGCGCTAGCGGTAGCCTTCGAGCATGGCTGAGTTCGTAACCCTCGAAGTTTCCGACGGCATCGGCACCATCCGACTGGCCCGTCCCCCGATGAACGCGCTGAATCGTCAGTTGCAGGAGGAGTTGCGGGCCGCGGCCCGCGAGGCCACCGTCAACGACGACGTTGCCGCGGTGATCGTGTACGGCGGCGAGAAGGTGTTCGCCGCCGGTGCGGACATCAAGGAGATGGCGGAGATGTCGTACGCCGACATGGCGCCGATCGCGGGTGAGCTGCAGTCCGCGCTCGGCGTGATCTCGGAGATCCCGAAGCCGACGGTCGCGGCGATCACCGGCTACGCGCTCGGTGGCGGACTGGAGATCGCGCTCGGCGCCGACCGCCGCATCGCCGGTGACAACGCGAAGCTGGGGGTTCCCGAGGTGCTGCTCGGCGTCATCCCCGGTGGCGGCGGCACCCAGCGGCTGGCCCGGCTGATCGGGCCTGCGAAGGCGAAGGACATGGTGTTCACGGGTCGCTTCGTCGCTGCCGAGGAGGCCCTCGCGATCGGGTTGATCGACGAGATGGTCGCGCCCGACGAGGTGTACAACGCGGCACGCGCGTGGGCGTCGAAGTTCGTCGGCGGTGCCGCCCGTGCGCTCGCCGCGGCGAAGGCGTCCATCGACCAGGGCCTCGACACCGACCTGAACACCGGACTGAAGATCGAGGCCGCGCAGTTCGCTGGCCTGTTCGCGACCGAGGATCGGTCCATCGGCATGGCGTCGTTCATCGAGAACGGGCCGGGTAAGGCGAAGTTCGTCGGCAAGTAGCACCGTCGTCCCGGGGGTCGCGCTGCCGCGGCTCCCGGGACGATCATTCTCTGAAACTAGAACTTGTTCATCCCTTACCACCGGGTAGGCTCACCACCATGACTGCAAGCTCGAACGACGACGTCGTCGATCCCGCTCCGAACCCGCACGCCACCGCCGAACAGGTCGAGGCCGCGCTCAAGGACACCAAGCTCGCCCAGGTTCTGTACCACGACTGGGAAGCGGAGACCTACGACGACAAGTGGTCGATCTCGTACGACGAGCGCTGCATCGACTACGCCAAGGGGCGGTTCGACGCCGTCGCTGGCGACCTGCCGCTGCCGTACGGGCGGGCGCTTGAACTGGGCTGTGGCACCGGCTTCTTCCTGCTCAACCTGATGCAGGGCGGCGTCGCGAAGACCGGGTCGGTGACCGACCTGTCTCCGGGCATGGTCAAGGTCGCGCTGCGCAACGCCGAGAACCTCGGACTCGAGGTCGACGGCCGCGTCGCCGACGCAGAGCGGATTCCTTACGACGACAACACCTTTGACCTCGTCGTCGGGCACGCGGTGCTGCATCACATCCCGGACGTCGAGCAGTCCCTGCGTGAGGTGCTCCGGGTGCTCAAGCCGGGCGGCCGGTTCGTCTTCGCGGGCGAGCCGTCCACGGTCGGCAACTTCTACGCCCGCTGGCTGGGACGCCTCACCTGGGAGGCCACCACCACCATCACCAAGCTGCCGTTCCTGGCCGACTGGCGTCGTCCGCAGGAAGAGCTCGACGAGTCCTCCCGCGCCGCGGCACTCGAGGCGGTCGTCGACATCCACACGTTCGACCCGACCGACCTGGAGAACATGGCGAAGTCCGCTGGCGGTGTCGAGGTTCGTGCCATCACCGAGGAGTTCGCCGCGGCGCTGCTGGGTTGGCCGGTCCGCACCTTCGAGGCGGCCGTCCCGCAGGAGAAGCTCGGCTGGGGCTGGGCGCGCTTCGCGTTCGGCGGGTTCAAGACGCTGAGCTGGGTGGACGAGAAGGTCCTTAAGCACGTCGTCCCGCGCAACTTCTTCTACAACGTGATGATCACCGGCGTGAAGCCGGTCCAGAAGGAGTCCTGACCTCCCGGTGGGATACGACTTCACCGCCGAGGACGTCCGGTACCTGAGCGGCGCCGCAGCCGACCTCGCCGAGGTGGATCGTCTCGACCTGACCGCGCGTACGCACCTGGCCGACATCGGCCGGGTGCGTACGCGTTTCGGTGATCGGGCCGGAGCGCTCGTCGAGACGGTACTGCTGCGGCGGCGCGCCGCGGGCAAGCTCGTCGGCGACGGCTGGCTGCTCACCGACGACGCGCTGCAACAGGCCACCCCGACACTGGTCGCGCGCAGGCGGGCGGAACGGCTCGCCGGCCGCGACGTCCACGACGTGACCTGCTCGATCGGTGCCGAACTGGCCGCGTTCGTCGGCGTCGCCGGCGCCGTCCTCGGCAGCGACCTCGACCCGGTGCGGTTGGCGATGGCGGCGCGGAACGTGCCCGGCGCCACCGTGATCCGGGCGGACGCGCTGCGGCCGTGCAGCCGTGGCACCGTCGTCCTCGCCGACCCGGCCCGCCGGTCCGGGGGCAGGCGCAGGCACGACCCGGCGGCCTTGATGCCGCCGCTGCCGGACCTGTTGGACGCCTACGCGGGCCGCGACCTCGCCGTCAAATGCGCGCCCGGCCTCGACTACGACGAGCTCGGCTGGGACGGGGAGGTGGAGATCGTCTCGCTGTCCGGCGGGGTGCGTGAGGCGTGCCTGTGGTCGCCCGGGCTCGCCGGTGACGGGGTGCGGCGCCGAGCGACGGTCCTGGACGCCGACGGGAGCGGCTGGGAGATTACCGACGCCGAACCCGACGACATCCCGGAACGCGAGCCGGGGGAGTGGATCGTCGACCCCGACGGCGCCGTGGTCCGGGCCGGGCTGGTGCGGCACTACGCGGCCCGGCACGGGCTCTGGCAGCTCGACCCCCGGATCGCCTACCTCACCGGCGATGCGGTGCCCGCAGGCGTGCGCGGCTTCCGAGTCCTGGCGCGGCTCAAGTACTCCGAGAAGGCGCTGCGGCAGGAACTGGCCCGGCATGACTGCGGGGTCGTCGAGATCCTGGTCCGCGGCGTCGACGTCGACCCTGCGACGCTGCGGCCCCGGCTCAAGCTGCGGGGCAGCGCGTCGCTGAGTGTCGTGCTCACCCGGATCGGCCGCACCCCGACCGCATTCGTCTGTGCGGCAGGAGTCCGCAGCGCGGGGTAGAAAGCGCCCGACCCTTCCCCGCGCCCGCAGCTCCCGAAGATCGACGAACCCGTCGAGCCGTGCGACAACAGCGTTCCGAACATGAGCTCGTTCATGAGCCGCTTGGCGGCAGGCACGATCTGGTGTGCGGGCGTCCCTGGCACGGAGAGGCTCCCCCCTCCGTTGGACAGGATGGTGACCGAGTAGTCCGAAGCCGAGATACGAGTACAGCCATTGTGTGCCGGGCGTGCTCACGAGGGCGCCATTGTCCTGCAGACCTGCCCACAGCAGGCCCTCGGTGTCCCAGGCCTTTTCTTCCGGACACGGGTTCTGTCCGTGGCACCCGGCGTCCAGGTTCGGGGGGTCGTCCGCGAGGCCCGACGTGTGGGTCACCAACTCGCGCAGCGTGATCTGCGCCCCGTCACGACTCGGCAGTGGGTGGCAGTCGGAGTAGGACGAGGCCAGATGGTCGAGACCCACGTCCCCCTCGGCCACCTGCTTGGCGAGCAGCGCCGCGGTGAACAGTTTGGTTTCGGATCCGATCTCGAACTGCGTCTGCGGGCCGACCGGGATGCTCGGGTCGAGGCTGGCGTGTCCGTCGTGGTATGTGGTGGTGAGCGAGGCCCCGGGGGTGCTCGGGTCGGGTTTGACGATCGCGAAGGCCAACCCGGGGAACTTCTTGCTGAGCAGATTCGTCGCGGCCCGATGCACAGCCTGTGCCTCTGGATCGCCGCCTGACCGAGTACCTGACGTCACTGCCCGCCCGGCGGTTCACGGTGCCGACGACGTCAACTTCGTCAGCAACGACCGAATCCGGGAGGTTCTCGACGGCACCGATGCCACACCCGACCAGGTCGACGCCGCCGTCGCTGTCAACGAGGACACGCGGCTCCGCACCCTCAAAATCGGCCTGCTGATCCTGGCCGCGATCAGCGTGACCGCCATCATCCCCGCCACCCGCCTACCCGACTACTGGCCGCACGAGATCCCCGATCCCGACGCCTGAGAAGCCGGCAACCACTCCCGTGGTCGGTGCGTGCACCGTGCAGGTTCTGCAAATGTCTCAGCCGAGCTCGTCCCGACGCAGATATGCGAGCACGGCCAGCACCCGACGATTCGTGTCGTCGGTCGGCGGCAGCACCAGTTTGTTGAAGATGTTGCCGACATGTTTGCCCACAGCCGATTCCGTGATGAACAACTGAGCGGCGACCGCCGCATTCGAATGCCCCTCCGCGATCGAGGCGAGCACCTCGCGTTCGCGCGGCGACAACTGCGCCAACGGATCCCGCCGACGACGGAACAACTGCTGTATCACCATCGGGTCGATCACAGTGCCGCCGGCAACCACATGCCGCAGGGTGGAGACGAACTCCTCGACATCGACGATGCGATCCTTCAGCAGATAACCGACCCGGCCACCTTCCGCGCCCATCAGTTCGTCGGCGTAACTCAGTTCGACATACTGGCTCAGCGCGACGACGGCAAGCCCCGGACAGGTTCGTCGCAGTTTCACTGCTGCGCGCAACCCCTCGTCGGTGAAACCCGGTGGCATCCGCACATCGGTCACAACCAGATCCGGACAGTGCTCGGCGACAGCCGATTCCAATTCCACGGCATCCGAGACCGCGGCCACGACCTCGAACCCGAATCGCTCGAGCATCGCAGCGAGGCTTTCGCGCAGCAGGGCCCCATCCTCGGCGAGCACCACTCGCACGGCAGTCAGTTCTCGATCCACGGCAACTCCACACGGACAACGGTGGGCCCGCCAGGCGGGCTGGACAGCAGCATTCTGCCGTCGACCGCCGCGACCCGGTCGGCCAGGCCCGTCAGACCGCTCCCTCGTTCCGGATCCGCACCGCCGCAGCCGTCGTCCATGACCTCGACGACCAGCAGGTCCCCGGCGCGTCGGACAGCCACATCGACGGCCGTCGCATTCGCATGCTTGGCGACGTTGTTGAGCGCCTCGACCACTACGAAGTACGCCGCGACCTCGACATCCGGGGCCGGGCGGGATGGGATGTCCGCGGTGACGCCGACCGCGGCCACGAAGTCTTCGGCCAGTGCACGCAACGCGTCGGGCAGGCCACGGTCGGTGAGGACCCGGGGGTGGATTCCCCGAATGAGTTGCCTCAGTTCCGCCATCAACTCCTTGGCCTGATCATGCGCCTGCGACACGCTTTTCGCGGCTGCAGAATCCGGTGGGAGGTCAAGTTTGGCCATACCCAACTGCAAGGTGAGGTTGACGAGCAGCGATTGCGCGCCGTCGTGCAGATCCCGCTCGATCCTGCGACGTTCCGCCTCGAAGGAATCGACCAGACGGGCACGGGACCGGGACACCTCCACAAGTCGTGCGCGAAGCGCGTCCGGGTCGTCGCCGCACAACAACGACCGGGCGAACGCACCGTGCAGTCCCGCGATCAGCGCCAGCAGATACGGGATCGCTGGCAACAACAGCAGACCTGCGATCGCGTACGGAACGGCCTGGTCGACCGCCGTGATCTGGCTGAAACCGAGCGCCACTGCCTCGTCTCCGTCACCCACCATCAGGGGGCTCACCACCATCACCACGATGAGCCCGACGATCACCGCACCCGAGAGCCACAGGGTCGGCACCAGAGTGAGCAGCAGGAATGTGTAGCCGAGCTCCCTCCACGTTGCGGCCTCGGTGTAGCGGGTGCGCACCCACGCCCACAGGCCCGTTGCCGGAGGGCAACGGTGAGCCGAGAGTGCCCGGTCGAGGCTCACCAGGCGCAGGCGTGTTCGTTCCAGGGCTGCCAGCGGTATCGCCACCAACGGGCCGAGCCCGAACACCAGCGCTGCGCCGAGGACACCGAGGAACAGCACTCTGCCGAGCGGTTGCGGATACATGCCGCCGCCGGCCCATACGGCCAGCACGAGCCACGGGACGCAGAACGCTGCGAACGGCAACGCCACCACACACACCACCGGGACGGTGGTCAGCACATGACCCAGCGACCGCCACGGCCACCCGGTCAGCAGGAAGCGCCGCCGTGTGATCGCGGTGAGCACCGTGGCCGGTTCATCGGAGGACACCGAGTGAGCCTATCGGCGCGGCCAATGCTTCAGGATGAGGCGGAGTGCAGCCGAAAGGTGGTGCTGACACCACCTTCGATCCGCCGCATGGACCCAGTGACCGCACCACCGGTCGAATGGTCAGCTGAAGTCATGCAACTGGAGCTGAACAACGTCACCAAAACCTATCGGGGCAAACCGGCCGTCACCGACGTCAGCCTGCGGATCGGGCCCGGGGTGCTCGGCCTCCTCGGCCCCAATGGAGCCGGTAAGTCGTCGCTGATGCGCATTCTCTCCACGATCACCCGCCCGACCACCGGTACGGTCACGTGGAACGGTACCGACATCGTCGCTCGGCCGGGGCCGCTCCGACGCGTCCTCGGTTACCTCCCACAGGATTTCGGTGTGTACCCGAATCTCAGTGCCGGGGAGTTCCTCCGGTATCTCGCCGCAGTCAAAGGTCTGACGGCGCGGTCGGCCAAGCAGCGGGTCGACGAGCTGCTCGAACTCGTCAACCTGACGGACACGGGATCGCGGCCGGTGGGCAGGTTTTCCGGCGGAATGCGCCAGCGTGTCGGTATCGCGCAGGCGCTCCTGGGCGACCCCGAGCTTCTCATCGTCGACGAACCGACGGTCGGGTTGGACCCCGAGGAACGCATGCGGTTCCGCAACCTGCTCGGGGATCTGGCGAACGACCGGATCGTCATCCTGTCCACTCACATCGTGTCGGACATCGAGGCGATCGCCGACGACATCGCGATCCTCACCGCCGGCGAACTACGTCGGCGCGGCACCCCCGAGGAACTGCTCCGTTCCGCGGACGGTCTGGTGTGGGAAGCGATGGTCCCCCTCGATGCCGTGGCCGAGATCCGGCAACGAGCGACGATAACCCGCACGGTCCGAACAGGACAGGGTGTTCGGGTCCGTGCGGTCGCCCATACACCGCCGATGCCGGGGGCTCGTCCTGTCGAACCCGACCTCGAAGACGCGTACGTCAACGCGGTCCACAGCCCGATGGCGCCGGCCGGGGTGACCCGATGACAGGCGCCACCGCTGCCGTCGCGATGGCAGACTTCCGGGATCGTTCGCGGCGTCCCGCGTTCCTGGTGACGGTGCTCGGCGCGGTCGCACTCGGATATGTGGCCGTCCCGCCTGTCTCTGCAACGTACGCGATGGTCAAGGTCGGATCGTTCCGGGGACTGTACGACAGCGCGTACATCGGCATGTTGCTCGCCATGATCGGCAGCCTGTGGTTGCCGCTGTTCGGGTTCTATGTCGTTCGCGGCAACGTCGCGCGCGACATCTCCACTGGCGTGGGCGAAACGCTTTCCGCCTCGCCGTTGCGCACGCCGACATATCTGCTGGGCAAGTATCTGAGCAACCTGGCGGTGCTCGCGGCGATGGCCACCGCACTCGCCCTGATCGCACCCGTGATGCAGCTTCTCCGCGGGGAATCCACGAGGCTCGACATGACGGCGCTCTGGCTTCCGATCGTGCTGTTCTGTCTTCCTGTCCTGACCGTGGCCGCAGCAGCCGCCGTCGTCCTCGAAACGGTCCCGTTCTTGCGAGGTGGTGCGGGAAACATTCTGTGGTTCTTCGTGTATCCGTCGATGTTCCTCGCCGGGATTCCGCTGGTCCACGGGTCGGCTATCGCAGGGTTCCAGGCCGACCTGGCGGCGCAGCACCCCGGCATGGACGACGAGATCTCGATCGGGCTCACCGCGGAACCGGGCGCGCTCGGGCAGTTCACGTGGTCCGGGTTGGACATCGACGCGACTCTCGTCGCCGCGAGTGCGGGGGTGATCGCGGCCTCCACGCTCGTCGCCATCCTTCCCGCCCTCTGGTTCGGCCGGTTCGACCCCGCACGGCAGCAGCGCTCTCCCTCGAACACGTCTGCAGTACCTGCGACCGAGGCTCCCGTTGCACCGGCGTTCTCGCACGGTCCGCGAACGCTGTCGCCGGCCGAGCGTGGACACGCGTTCCTGGGGTTGCTGCTCGGCGAGGTGCGCATTCATCTGGGAAGCGTGTCGCGGTGGTGGTGGCTCACACTCGCGATCGTGACGGTCGCGGCGCTCGCTGTTCCCGCTGATCGCGTCGGCACCGCACTGCTCTTCGGGTGGTTGTTGCCGGTGTTGTTGTGGTCACGTCTCGGGACACTCACCTATGAACAAGGCGTCGCTCCCCTTGTGGAGTGCGGTGTCTCGTCTCGCATCAGACTCATCGCCGAGTGGGGTGCGGGTGTGCTCATTGCGGTCATCGCCGGTGTCGGCCCGCTGGTGAAGATGCTCCTGGCATCGGACGCAACCGGAGTCGCCGCGTGGGTTGCGGCCGCGACGATGATTCCTGCCCTTGCGTTGCTGATCGGGTCGATCGGCCGGGGCGCACGCGTGTTCCAGGCTGTCTACCTGGTGATCTGGTACGCCGTGCTCAACGGGGTCGCAGCGGTCGACGTCATGGGCGTGCTTCGCACCGATGGGTCGCTCAGCGGCCCGTCTCCACTGTTGTCCTTCGGCGTCAGCGCCGTACTGATCGCCGCCACCGTACTCGTTCAGGAGATTCGCCATGCCCGTCGTTGACACTGCACTCAGGAAGATCCACCTCTCCGTCGGTGTTGCGGCACTGGCACTCTCGTCTGTGGCAGTCGCCGGCTGCACCTCCGATTCCACGAGTCACGAACAGCGGAATGACAGCTACAGCGGCGCCGCCTCCGTCACACTCGATTTCGATGATGCGGGTGCGAAACAGTTCGGTGTCACCACCGCGGCCCTGAGCGCCCAGGTGATCGGCTCCGACCGCGACGACATCGAGATCCGGCGCACCTTCGAGTTCACCGACGGCGACAAGCCGGTTGAACGCATCGACACCGACGGGTCCGGTCTGATGATCAGCGCGAGTTGCCCCGACAGATTTGCTGTCGGCAGCCCTACCTGCGTCGCCCGATACGAGATCGCTGTCCCGTACGGGACCGTCGTCCGAGGGAACTCGAAGTTCGGTGATCTGACGGTGACCGACACCCGTGGCGCCCTCGATCTGAATTCCCGCTACGGTGACGTCACGCTGGTCGCGGGCCCGGGCGGTTACGCGGTGGACGCCGTGTCGGCGACGGGGACAAGCACCATCGAGGTGCCGCAGGATCCCGCCGGGATCCCGGTGCGTCTACGGTCCGGGGACGGTGCGGTCTCCGCAACGACGGACCCTCGCTGAGACGAGATCGAAAGCCACCAACCGGCCGCCGAGCTCACAGCCGTCACGATCGGGAAATGCGGTGAGGCCGGTCATCTTCGGTGCGCCGGTGGTGGGCGCGGGCGACCTCGTCTGCCGTCGCAGGTCGAGTCAGATCCAGCCCGAGCGCTGTCCGGGCATCTGGAGCGCCTGGGCCCCCGGCGACCAGGTCTCGGCCGGGGCGGGCCGCGGGGCCGGCCGCCCGGTGCTGAGCTCCGGATGGAGGGCCAGGGCGATCTTACGGGTCGCGTCGAGGACCAGCGGCGAGACCCGTTCGAGGGGTGCCGTCCGGTTGTCGCCGCACAGGGAGACGGCCGCGACCGGGCACTCGGGACCGCGGATCGCGGCGCCGACGCATTCGGGGGCGAGCCACGCCAGCATTGCCTTGCCGCCCGCGGTGGAGTTCGCCAGCACCCGGCCGCCCACCCGGGACGGCATCGAGATGGCCAGGCGCCCACCGATCTTGTCGAGGTACACCAGCTCGCGCGGTCGAGGCGGTCGGCGACCTCGTCCATCCCCACGAGGCGGGCCGCATCCCGGACGTAGGCAGCCCCTCGTCGCTCACTCTGCAAGATGCGGGACTCGTCGAGGCTGGCGGATAGCAGCGGGGGGTCGTGCTCGCCGGCGTACTGGTCGAGCCGCCGATACAGCTCGAGCCATTCCTCATCGCTGACGAGATTCTTGACCAGTGGGGACGTTCCGTCCGTACCGGGGCGCAGGTCGACCCATTCCCCTTCGTCGACGACCGTGAGTCCCGCGGGCAGAGCTGCAGGCGTCGAGGGGGTGGCGACAGCCCGCGGTTGGTTGCCGTTGCTCAGTGCAGGCCCGGCATATCGACCTCGTCGGGCGCCTTGTCGTCGCGCAGGCCCTTCCAGCTCGGATGTCGCAGGCTGCAGCCGGTGTACTCGCGGTACTCGACATCGCCGACCAGCAACGGCTCCACCCAGTGCGCACCGCGAACATCGCGCGCGGGCGCGGCCGTAGCGAGTGGGCTGGTCGGCCGCTCGATCGCAGCGAGCTGCTGTCGGAGCGCTCGGCGGTCGGCGGTGGTGAATCCTGTTCCGACGTGGCCGATGTAGACCAGGCTGCGGTCGTCGTCGTCGTCGTCTGCGCCGAGCAGGAGCGACCCGACCCCGCCGTGGGCGGCGCCGGCGCCGCCCACCCAACCGATGACGATGACCTCGGTGTTGTTTCGGAGCGGGGTTTTGAGCCAGACGGGGGAGTGGCGGCCGGGCCGGTAGGTCGAGTCGATGCGTTTGGCCACCACACCCTCGAGCCCGTGCTCACGAGCGAGGTCGAGCATCTTCCGACCGTCGACGTCGGTCTGGTGCGGGGAACCTGCACCCTCGGGCCCGGCTGCACGAGATCAGCGAGCGTCGCCCGGCGCTCGAGGTAGGGCAGGCCGGTCGTCGACTGGCCGTCGACCTCGAGGACGTCAAACACGAAGTACGACACGGGCGCCGCGGCGAGGAGCTGCGCGGTGGGCCGCTGCGCGTGCATCCGGCGTTGCAGCCGGGCGAACGATGGTCGGCCCCCTTCGTCGAGGGCCACGATCTCACCGTCCACGATGCCGTCCCGGTCGCTGACCGCCCCGGGGAGCGCTTCGGCAAGTTCGGGGACGGAGTTGGTGACGTCGTTGCCGTTGCGGCTGCGGCTGTACAGGTGGCACTGGCTGTCTCGGACGACGGCGATCGCGCGTTGCCCGTCCCACTTCCACTCGAACGCCCACCCACCTCGTTGGGTCCGGCGACATCCGCTGCGGATGCGGGTGAGGTCATGGTCAGGTCCAGGGAGACGGTGGCAGCGAGTGCAGCGGTGCCGATGCAGAACCGTCGGTAGGTGCGGGTGGAGCCTCGGCGAGGGTTTCCCATTCTCGGAAGAACATGGCTGGTTGTCCGAACCCGCACGGCGACGGAGCAGGGTGGGAGTGCCGCGCACCGTCAAGTACGCGTAGTGCACAACGGCGGGAGTCCTTACGCGGACAACTCGATTCGGGTGTCGGAGAGCAGTTCGAGGCCTCCGCGGTAGCGGTCCAAGGCGACCTCCGCGAGCAGGGGGTGGGCGCCGATCGCGTCTGCGAAGAGAGCATCGGGCGCGTGCTCGGTGGCCTGGAGTTTGAGCCGGTCGGTGAGTAGACCGGGCGCCAGGAACCACGGCGCGACGACGATCCGCCGGGCGCCGCCCGCGCGGAGGCGGAAGACGGTCTGCGGCAGTGACGGTGCGGTGGTGGCGAAGCAGGTCTCGGCGCCGGACCAGGCGGTTCCGGCAAGCAGGCGCGGCGCGATGTTGGCGGTGCGGGCGTTGGCCGCCGCGCAGGACGAGCCCACCGCGGCGAGTACCACTCCGATCTCGGCGTCGTCGAGGGTGACGCCGGTGGCCCGCACTCGGTCCCGAACCGCGGCCACCAGACGCTCGTCGTCGCCGAGCACG
Source organism: Rhodococcus sp. NPDC058505 (assembly GCF_042720095.1). Taxonomy (NCBI): domain Bacteria; kingdom Bacillati; phylum Actinomycetota; class Actinomycetes; order Mycobacteriales; family Nocardiaceae; genus Rhodococcus; species Rhodococcus sp. NPDC058505. The sequence continues at coordinate 20,501 of NZ_JBHXNB010000021.1, read as the reverse complement.
TCGGCCTGCACGAGATCGAGCCCGGGGTTCCGCGCGCGACCGGCCGCGAGCAGGGCAGGCAGGTCCACCCGGGCGTGGAACGCGCTGCCGAGCAGCAACGGGACCACCACCGCGGACGAGTGCCCCTCCGCGGCAACGGCGTCGACGACCTGGTCCACCGACGGCGCGGACAGGTCGAGGAAGCAGAGCCGGACGTCGAGATCCGGCCGCGCGCCCCGGACCGCCGCCGCGGCAGCCGCCATCGCCCGCGCGGAACGCGGGTCGCGGCTGCCGTGCGCGACGAGGACCAGGGGCGTGCTCATCGACCTAGACCCGCTCGCCGAGTTCGATCGCCGCGATCGCGTCGCCGACCAGGCCCGCCGCCAGGGTGTTGCCGCCCGCGGGATCGATCAGCAGGAAGCTGCCGGTGTGCCGGTTGACGCGGTAGTCGTCCGCGACGATCGGCTCCGCGACCCGCACCGAGATCTTGCCGATCTCGTTGAGCGCCAGCGACGCCGGGCTCGGCTCGGTGGTCAGCTCCTGCTCATCGAACCGCTCCACGATCGCGCCGACGATGGCCTGCGTGGTGCGGGTGCCGTGCTTAAGCAGCAGCCGGGCGCCGGGGTGCAGCGGCTTCTCGGCCAGCCAGCACACGGTCGCCTCGAACTCGCCGAGCGGCTCCGGCGCGTCCCCCACCGACGCGATGGTGTCACCGCGGGAGATGTCGACGTCGTCCTCGAGCACGAGCGTCACGCTGCGACCGGCATGCGCGACGTCCAACTCGCCGTCCGCGGTGTCGACCCGGCTGACGGTGGTGCGGATGCCGGACGGCAGCACGACGACCTCGTCACCGGGACGGACCTCGCCGGCGGCGACCTGACCGGCGTAGCCGCGGTAGTCGGGGAAGTCGGCGGTGCGGGGCCGGATCACGTACTGCACCGGGAAGCGCAGCCCCACCCGGTGCGGCTCCGCGTCGACCGGCACCGACTCCAGGTGCTCGATCAGCGTCGGGCCGTCGTAGTAGGGCGTGTTCTCCGACCGCACCGCGACGTTGTCGCCGTGCAGCGCGGACACCGGGATCTCCACGACGTCCTCGGCGGCCCAGCCCAGCGACGAGGTCAGCTCGCCGAACTCGCGGGAGATGTCGGCGAACACGGTCGCCGGATCCTCGACCAGGTCGATCTTGTTCACCGCCAACACCAGTCGCGGCACCCCGAGCAGCGCGAGCACCGCGGCATGCTTGCGGGTCTGCGAGATGACCCCCTTGCGGGCGTCGACCAGCAGCACCACCAGTTGCGCGGTGGACGCTCCGGACACGGTGTTGCGGGTGTACTGGACGTGACCGGGGGTGTCCGCGAGCACGAAGCTGCGCTTCGGTGTCGCGAAGTACCGGTACGCGACGTCGATCGTGATGCCCTGCTCGCGCTCGGCGCGCAGGCCGTCCACCAGCAGCGAGAGGTCCGGGGTGTCGAGCCCCTTGTCGACGGACGCGCGGGTCACGGCGTCGATCTGGTCGGCGAGAACGGATTTCGTGTCGTACAGCAGCCGACCCACCAGGGTGGACTTGCCGTCGTCGACGCTGCCCGCCGTCGCCAGGCGCAGCAGATCACTCATCAGAAGTAGCCCTCTCGCTTGCGGTCTTCCATGGCCGCCTCGGAAACTCGGTCATCACCGCGGGTCGCGCCGCGCTCGGTCAGGCGGGACGCCGCGACCTCGGCCAGGATGGCGTCGTTGTCGGCGGCCTCGGACAGCACCGCGCCGGTGGTGGAGCCGTCGCCGACGGTGCGGTAGCGCACCGACAGGGTCTGCACCTGCTCGTCCTCGCGCGGTCCGCCCCACACGCCGGACGTCATCCACATGCCGTCGCGCTGGTACACCTCACGCTCGTGGGCGTAGTAGATGCTTGCCAGTTCGACGTTGTCGCGGGCGATGTACCGCCAGATGTCCAGCTCGGTGAAGTTGCTGAGCGGGAACACCCGCACCTGCTCGCCGGGGTTGTGCTTGCCGTTGTACAGGTTCCACAGCTCGGGGCGCTGCCGCTTGGGATCCCAGCGGCCGAACGCGTCGCGCAGGGAGAAGATCCGCTCCTTGGCTCGGGCCCGCTCCTCGTCGCGGCGGGCGCCGCCGAACACGGCGTCGAACCGGTGCTCGGCGATCGCGTCGAGCAGCGGCACCGTCTGCAGCGGGTTGCGGATGCCGTCGGGCCGCTCGGTGAGTCGGCCGTCGGCGAGGTAGTCCTCGACCTTCGCCACGTGCAGGCGCAGGTTGTACTTCTCGACGACGTGGTCGCGGAACGCGAGCACCTCGGGCAGATTGTGCCCGGTGTCGACGTGCAACAGCGCGAACGGCACCGGCGCCGGCCAGAACGCCTTGATCGCCAGGTGCAGCAGCACCGTGGAGTCCTTGCCGCCGGAGAACAGGATCACCGGGCGCTCGAATTCGCCTGCCACCTCACGGAAAATGTGGATGGCCTCGCTTTCGAGGGCGGCGAGGGTGTCGAAGTCGTCGCCGCGCAGCAGCGGCCGGATGTCGGTCAGTTCAGCAGTCATGACGCGTGCAACCCGCATTCTGTCTTGGAGTTGCCGGCCCACCGTCCGCTGCGCGGATCGGAGCCGGGAGCTGGCTTGGCGGTGCAGGGCGCGCACCCGATGGACGGATAGCCCTCGTCGACAAGCGGATTGACGAGGATCCCGTGCTTGTCGATGTAGTTCTGCATGTCGTCGTCGGACCAGGCGGCGATCGGGTTGATCTTCACCAGACCAAACGCCTCGTCGAACGAGATCAGCGGGGCGTTGGCCCTGGTGGGGGACTCGACCCGGCGGATGCCGGTCACCCACGCCTGGTATCCGGCGAGGGACCGCTTGAGCGGCACCACCTTCCGCAGCCGGCAGCACTCGTTCGGGTCGCGGGCGAACAGGTCCTTGCCCAGCCGGGCCTCCTGCTCGGCGACCGTCTCCTCGGCGCGGGCGTTGATCACGTTCACCCCGTACACCGCCTCGACGGCGTCACGGGTCCCGATCGTCTCCGCGAAGTGGAAGCCGGTGTCGAGGAACAGCACGTCGACACCCGGGTGCACCTGCGCCGCGAGGTGCACCAGCACCCCGTCCTGCATGTTCGACGCGACGATGTAGTTGGTGCCGAACGTGTCCTCGGTCCAGCGCAGCAGGTCCGCGGCGGACGCACCGTCGAGACTTGCCGCCCCCTGCGCGGCAAGGTCGCGGAGTTCGGACTCCGTTGCGTTCGCCACGTCCACGGGTGTGGTCATCGGCGTCGAATGCTCTTCGCCGGAGCTCATCGCAGATCCTCCTCTTCGGCCCGCACGACCCACTCCGCGAACCGCTCGTCGGCATGCTTGTTCTTGATGAAGTTGCGCACCAGCCGGTCGATGTAGTCGGTGGCCTCGTGCGCGAAAATCTTGTGCTGGCGCAGTTTCCGGCCGAAGGCGCTGTCGAGGCCGAGGCTGCCGCCCAGATGCACCTGGAACCCCTCGATCGGGGTGCCGTCCTCGTCGGCGATCAGCTGACCCTTGAACCCGATGTCCGCGACCTGCACGCGGGCGCACGAGTTCGGGCAGCCGTTGAAGTTGATCGTGATCGGCACGTCGAGCTGGTTGTTGAGGTCCGCGAGCCGCTCCTCGAGGATCGGGACGAGGGCCTGCGAACGGCTGCGGGTCTCGGTGAAGGAGAGCTTGCAGTACTCGAGTCCGGTGCAGGCGATCAGGTTCCGGCGCCACCGGGACGGCCGCGACGTCAGGCCGACCGCCTCGAGGTCGGTGTCGAGCCCGGCGACCTTGTCCTCGGGCACGTTGACCACGACCAGCTTCTGGTAGGGCGTCAGGCGCAGGATGTCCGTGCCCGCCCGCTCCATCGCGTCCGCGATCGTGAACAACACGTCCGCGGTCAACCGCCCCGACACCGCGGAGTATCCGACGGCGGTGAGCCCGTTGGTGAGTCGGGTGAGACCGACATGGTCGATTGGGTGCTTCGGCGGGACCGGCGCCGGACCGTCGACGAGCTTCCGGTGCAGGTACTCGTCCTCGAGGACCTGACGGAACTTCTCCACGCCCCAGTCCTTGACGAGGAACTTCAGCCGGGCCTTGGAACGCAGCCGACGGTAGCCGTAGTCGCGGAAGATCGCGACGACACCCTCCCAGACGTCCGCGACCTCGTCGAGCGGGATCCAGGCCCCGAGACGTTGCGCCATCATCGGATTGGTGGACAGGCCGCCGCCGACCCACAGATCGAGGCCGGGCCCGTACTCGGGATGCTCGACACCGACGAACGCGACGTCGTTGATCTCGTGGACCACGTCCTGCTGACCGGAGATCGCGGTCTTGAACTTGCGGGGCAGGTTCGAGTACTCGGGGTTGCCGATGTACCGCCGCTTGATCTCCTCGATCGCCGGGGTCGCGTCGAGCACCTCGTTCGGGGACAGGCCTGCGAGCGGGGACCCCAGCATGCCGCGGGGGCAGTCGCCGCACGCCTCGGTGGTCTGCAGGCCCACCTCGTCGAGCCTGCGCCAGATCTCGGGGATGTTCTCGATCTCGATCCAGTGGTACTGGATGTTCTGCCGGTCGGAGATGTCGGCGGTGCCGCGGGCGAAGTCCCGGGAGATGCCTGCCAGCGTGCGGACCTGCGCGACGGTCAGCTGCCCGCCGTCGGTGCGCACCCGCATCATGAAGTAGCGGGCCTCGAGCAGGTCGATGTTGTCGTCGCCGGTGTAGGTGCCGTCGTAGCCCTGCTCACGCTGGGTGTAGAGCCCCATCCACCGGAACCGGCCGCGCAGGTCCGACTTGTCGATGCTGTCGAAACCCTGCTTCGAGTAGACGTCGAGGATGCGGGCGCGGACGTTGAGCGGGTTGTCGTCCTTCTTGTTCTGCTCGTTCGCGTTGAGCGGCTCGCGGTAGCCGAGGGCCCACTGGCCCTCGGACGCCCGCTTCTTCGGGCGGGCGGCACGCGCCGGGGGTGCGGCGGCGGGGGTGTCGACGGTCTGCGACATCGGGGCGCTCCAAGATCTGCTTCAGGGGGATCTTCTGGGGGCGCCGGTCTACCGGGGGCATGATCGAGACGGGGAGGGCTGTCCCCGCGTGCCCACATTCGAGACCGGCCTTGACTGGCGGGCTGAAAGAGAATGCGTCTACGCGCAACAGGGGAGACAGCAAGAGCTGCAGACACGCTTGAGATCGACGTGGCGTCGCGCCACGAGCACAATCCCAAGTCCGGTCACGCCGACGATTGTGCCAGATCACATCGCCGATTCCGACCCCCGCCGGGTATTTCCCCCGATTTCGGGGGAAATGCGCAGGGCAGCGGCCGGTGTGCGATGGGTCACTCTGGCCGCGGTGGGACACTGGAGCGGTGAGTACACCCCTGAGCGAGCCGTCCGTGGCAGCGTTCGACCTGCCCGACCATGCCCTCGACGGGGTCGGGTCGCGGCCGTTCGGCATCTACGTCCACGTCCCGTTCTGCGCCACCCGGTGCGGATACTGCGACTTCAACACCTACACGGCTGGCGAGCTGGGGACGTCGGCGTCGCCGCAATCGTGGCTTGAGGGGCTGCGCCGCGAACTGGACGCCGGCGCCGCGCTGCTGGGCCGGGATGGGCGGACGGTGCCCCCCGCGCAGACGGTGTTCGTCGGCGGCGGCACCCCGTCGCTGCTCGGCGGGGACGGGCTCGCCGACGTGCTCGCCGCCGTCCGATCGAGTTTTGGTCTCACCCCGGGTGCCGAGGTCACCACCGAGTCCAACCCGGAGTCGACGTCGCCGGAGTTCTTCGCGGCCATCCGCGCCGCCGGCTACACCCGGGTGTCCCTCGGCATGCAGTCGGCGGCGCAGCACGTGCTGAAGGTCCTGGACCGCACCCACACCCCGGGCCGGGCGGTCGCCGCGGCCCGCGAGGCCCGCACCGCCGGGTTCGGGCACGTCAACCTCGACATGATCTACGGCACCCCCGGCGAACGGGACGAGGACCTCGACGCGACCCTCGACGCCGTCCTCGACGCGGGCGTCGACCACGTGTCCGCGTACTCGCTGATCGTCGAGGACGGCACCGCGCTGGCCCGCCGGGTGCGCCGCGGCGAACTGCCCGCCCCCGACGACGACGTCCTTGCCGCCCGCTACGAGCGCATCGACGCGCGGCTCGCCGCGGCGGGCCTCGGCTGGTACGAGGTGTCGAACTGGTCCCTGCCCGGCGCCGAGTGCAGGCACAACATCGGCTACTGGGACGGCGGCGACTGGTGGGGCGCCGGGCCGGGCGCGCACAGCCACGTCGGCGGGGTGCGCTGGTGGAACGTCAAGCACCCCGCCCGCTACGCCGACCGGCTGGCGTCCGGCGTGCTTCCCGTCGCGGACAGCGAGGTCCTCACCGCCGAGGACCGGCACGTGGAGCGGGTGATGCTGGTGCTGCGGCTGCGGACCGGGATGCCGCTGTCGGACCTGCGGCCCGACGAGCGCCTGGCGGCGGAACGGGTGGCGGCGGACGGCCTGCTCGAGCGGGTCGGGGACCGGTTGGCGCTGACCGATCGGGGCAGGCTGCTCGCGGACGGCGTCATCCGGGACATCCTCAGCTGACGAACTGTGCGTGATTCTTACCCCGGTCGGGGTGAAAAGCGCGCACGGGCGCGCAGCGCAGCTAGGTCAGCGCGTCGTAGTCGAAGACCCGGGCGTGCAGGACGACGCGGTTGCGCAGCGCGGCCCGCACCGCCCGGTGCAGGCCGTCCTCGAGGTAGATGATCCCGCCCCACTGGACCGCGTGCGGGAACAGGTCGCCGTAGAAGGTGCTGTCCTCGGACAGCAGCCGGTCGAGTTCGAGCACCTTGGTGGTGGTGACGATCTCGTCGAGGCGGACCTGCCGGGGCGGGATCTTCGACCAGTCGCGGATCGACAGGCCGTGGTCCGGGTACGGCTTTCCGTCCCGCACACCCTTGAAAATCATCTGCGCATCCGTCGGAGTAGTCGGGCAGTGCGTCGGCACTGAATGTCGGTGAAGGCGCCCCCACACTAAGGCCTGCACGGCCGGTGGTCACGAGACGACTAGAATGCGGACAGCCGGGGTGACACGGGTCCGCCCGGGGTGGCGCGACGGAGGTGACGGCAATGGCAAGTACCGAGGAACGACGATTCGAGGTGCTGCGCGCGATCGTCGCCGACTATGTCGCCACCCAGGAACCGATCGGGTCGAAGGCGCTCGTGGAGCGGCACAACCTGGGGGTCTCCAGCGCCACCATCCGCAACGACATGGCCGTCCTTGAGGCCGAGGGCTACATCGCGCAGCCGCACACCAGTTCCGGCAGGGTGCCCACCGATAAGGGGTACCGCGAGTTCGTCGACCGGATCGCGGAGGTGAAGCCGCTGTCGTCGGCGGAGCGTCGCGCGATCCTCGAGTTCCTCGAGTCCGGGGTCGATCTCGACGACGTGCTGCGGCGCGGAACCCGCCTGCTCGCCCAGCTGACCCGGCAGGTCGCGGTCGTGCAGTATCCGACGCTGTCGGCATCGTCGGTGCGGCATCTCGAGGTGGTGGCGTTGACGCCTGCGCGGCTGCTGCTCGTGCTGATCCTCGATTCCGGTCGGGTCGATCAGCGGATCGTCGAACTCGGCGACGTGCTCGACGACGACGACCTGTCCCGGCTGCGGGACCTGCTCGGCGGCGCCCTCGAGGGCAAGCGGCTCGCTGCCGCGTCGGTGGCGGTCTCGGAGCTCGCCGATGCCGCCCCGGACGGGTTGCGGGATGCGGTGGTGCGGACCTCGACGGTGCTGATCGAGACGCTCGTCGAACACCCCGAGGACCGTCTGGTGCTCGGCGGAACCGCGAACCTGACCCGCAACGCGGCGGACTTCCCCGGCTCGCTGCGGTCGGTGCTTGAGGCACTCGAGGAGCAGGTGGTGGTCCTCAAACTGCTTGCCGCGACCGGTGCACCCGGCTCGGTGACGGTCCGGATCGGCGAGGAGACGCAGGTCGAGCAGATCCGCGGCACCTCGGTGATCACCACCGGCTACGGCGCGGGCGGCAAACTCTTCGGCGGCGTGGGTGTGCTGGGCCCCACCCGGATGGACTACCCGGGAACCATCGCGTCCGTCGCGGCGGTGGCCCGGTACATCGGTGAGGTGCTCGCCGAGCGCTGAGGCACCCCCGCGGCGGCCGGGCGAGCGGCCTGCCCTTCGACATGTGGACCCGATTTTCCGAATTGACAACAGGACGAGAGACGTAACGTGGCACGGGATTACTACGGACTGCTGGGTGTCTCACCCAAGGCGACCGATCAGGAGATCAAGCGGGCCTACCGCAAGCTCGCCAGGGAACTGCACCCGGACGTCAACCCGGACGAGGACGCGCAGGCCCGGTTCAAGGACATTTCCACCGCATACGAGGTGCTCTCCGACCCGGAGAAGCGGCGCATCGTCGACCTCGGCGGCGACCCGCTGCAGCAGGGCGGCGGCGGAGCGGGCGGCTTCGGCGGCGCAGGCTTCGGCGGCGGCGGCCTCGGCGATGTCTTCGAGGCCTTCTTCGGCAGCGCGGGCGGCACCCGCCGCGGCCCCCGCGGTCGCGTGCAGCCGGGCGCGGACTCGCTGCTGCGCACCAAGCTGACCCTCGAGGAGTGCGCGACCGGCGTCACCAAGCACATCACCGTCGACACCGCGATCCTCTGCGACCTGTGCACCGGCTCCGGAACCAACGGCGACTCGAAGCCCGTCACCTGCGAAACCTGCGGCGGCGCAGGCGAGGTGCAGTCCGTGCAGCGCTCCTTCCTTGGTCAGGTGATGACCTCGCGCCCGTGCCCCACCTGCCGCGGCGCGGGCGAGACCATCCCCGACCCGTGCCACAAGTGCGGCGGCGACGGCCGGGTGCGGGCCCGCCGCGACATCGCCGTCAAGGTCCCGGTCGGGGTGAGCAACGGCATGCGGATCCGGCTGTCCGCGCAGGGCGAGGTCGGCCCCGGCGGCGGGCCGGCGGGCGACCTGTACGTCGAGGTCATCGAGCAGCAGCATGACGTGTTCGTCCGCGACGGCGACGACCTGCACTGCACGATCCGGGTGCCGATGGTGGACGCCGCGCTCGGCACCACCGTCACCGTCGACACCATCATCGACGGCCCCACCGAGATCACCGTCGACGCGGGCACCCAGCCCGGGTCGGTCGCGACCCTGCGCGGGCATGGCATGCCGAAGCTGCGGTCCGGGGTCCGCGGCGACGTGCACGCCCACCTCGAGGTGGTGGTCCCGGCCAAGCTCGACGGCAAGCAGACGGCGGCGCTGCGGGACTTCAAGAACCTGCGCGACCGTGACTACGCGGAGGTGGTCAGCAGCAGCTCGCAGCAGAGCGGCGGGCTGTTTTCGCGGCTGCGCGACGCGTTCAGCGGCCGCTGACGGTCGGGTCGAACAGCGATGGCCGCCACGGTTTTCTACCTCGACCCGCTGCCCGACGTCGGGCAGGTCGCGGTCCTTGACGGCAAGGAGGGCAGGCATGCCGCGACGGTGCGCCGGACCCGGGTCGGTGAGCAGTTGGTGCTCGCCGACGGCCGCGGCGGCATCGCCCGTGCCGAGGTCGTCGCCGTCGGCAAGGACCGGCTGGACCTGACGATCACCGCCCGCGACGACCTGCCCGCCGCGACCCCCGCCGTGACCCTCGTGCAGGCCCTGCCGAAGGCGGAGCGGTCCGAGCTCGCGGTGGAGCTGGCGACCGAGGCGGGGATCGACGAAATCGTGCCCTGGCAGTCGGCGCGGTGCGTCGCCAAATGGGAGGGGCCGAAGGCCGTCAAGGGTGTCGCGCGCTGGCAGGCGGTCGCCGTCGCGGCCGCGAAACAGTCACGGCGAGCGCACATTCCGGAGGTCGTCGAGCTGCACCGGACCGCGCGGGTGCTCGACCGGGTGCAGACGGCCGTCGGGTGCGGCGGCGTCGTCCTGGTGCTGCATGAGTCCGCGACCGCGGAACTGGCGTCGCTGGACCTGCGGGCGGCGCCGGAGATCGTGCTCGTTGTCGGTCCCGAGGGGGGCCTCGCTGACGACGAGGTCGCCGCGCTCACCGGTGCGGGCGCGACCGCGGTCCGGCTCGGCCCGACCGTGCTGCGCACCTCCACCGCCGCCGCGGTTGCGCTCGGTGCGCTGGGGGTGCTCACCGACCGGTGGGCCGCGGCGCCGCTGCAGTAGGCGCTCCGCGCCCGTGAGTCTTTCTGGTGCCGGAGGGCGCCAGAAAGACTCACAGGCGCGCAGCGCCCACTATCGACAGGAGAGTCATGCCCCGCACCCGAATCGACTACGGCCCGCACCCCGCCCAGTTCGGGCACCTGTACACCCCGACGGCGGCGGCGGGGCCGGTGCCGGTGGTGATGCTGCTGCACGGCGGCTACTGGTCCGCCGACTTCCACCTCAACCTGGCGACGACCCTGGCATCCGAGCTGGCCCGGCGCGGGGTGGCGGCGTGGAACGTCGAGTACCGCCGGGTCGGGGCGGGCGGCGGCTGGGCCGAGACCAGCGCGGACGTCGAGGCGGCGTTGGCGGCGACCGCGACGCTGCTGCCGGACCGTTCGCCGGTTCCGCTCGACCCCGGTGACGTTCGCGTTGTCGGCCACTCCGCGGGCGCGCAGCTCGCGGTGTGGGTTGCGGGGCAACGTGAGTGCCCGGTGCGGCCGAGCAGGGTGGTCTCCCAGGCCGGTGCCCTCGACCTCGCGTCCCGGGCCGCGACGCGCAGCGGCGGGTCGGCGCTGGAGGCGCTGTTCGGGGTGCCCTACGCCGACGACCCCCAGCTGTACCGCGACGCGTCCCCGATCCACCGCGTCCCGACCGGCGTTCCGACGGTGTGTCTACACGGGGTCGAGGACGTGCAGGTGCCGGTGGCGGCGAGTCGCGCCTACGTGGACGCGGCCCGTGCGGCCGGGGACCGCGCCGCGCTGTGGGAGGTGCCGGGGGAGGGACACAACGCCTTCCTCGACCGCAGCACCCGCTGTTGGGCCCTCACGCTGGACGCGATCCTCGGCGCCGACCCCTGGTCCGGGGTGCGGTAGCGGCCGTCAGCCGAGGACCCGGTCGAACCCGTGCCGCGGCGCCGCCGGGTGCTCCCGCAGCGCGGCCTCGAGGCGGGCGGCGACGTCGACGGGGTCGGCGCCCTCGGTGCTCAGCACCAGATCGACGTCGCTCAGTTCCCGCATCGTCACCGCGAGCCGGTGCGCGGCCTCGGCGAGTTCGATGCGGCCGGACCAGGTTTCGGGTTCCCGATCGAGCACCCGCCCGCGGACGGTGCCCGGTGCGGCATCGAGCCGCACCAGCAGGTGGGCTTCGGCGCCGGTCGCGGCAACGACGTCCCGGCCGTACCCGTCCTCCTCGACGGTCGCGGTGACCAGCAGCAGCGGATACCCGGCCGCCCGGTAGGAGCCGGCGAGCGCCGCCACGTGCCGCATCAGCCGCCCGTGGTCGAGCGGCGGATAGCACCGTTCGAGCTCGTCGAGTTCGATCAGGGCGTTGGCGACGCCCGCGTCACCGAGGCCGTCGTGCAGTTCGGTGAGCACGGACGTCTTCCCCGCGCCGGGCGGCCCGGTCAGTAGCAGCAGGAACATGTCGATCAGTGTCGCAGTGCCCGCCGCTACTGGGCCGACCCGGTGACCTCGATCAGGTTGACCTGCAGCTTCGGGACGGTGGTGCTGCCGCCGGCCTGGGTGTCGTAGGTGAACGAGCCGAGCACCTCCGCGTGCATGGTCACCAGGTCGTCCTCGACGACGTCCCGGATCAGTGCGGCGGTGTCGCCGACGACGAAGGTGTTCTGTTCGTAGTCGTACACGCGGTCGGGCACGGACGGCGCGGTACGGGCGAGGAACTGCGTCGCCCCGGTGGCGGAATCGAACTGCGTCACCCGGCCGTAGACGACGACCTTGCGACCGACCGCGGCGGCGGGATCCTTGGCGATCAGCGCGAAGTCGCGGTCGGTGAGCTGCTCGTAGCTGGCGGGGTCCTTCTTCGCGGCCTCCTCGGCCTGGCGGCGCGCGGCCTCCGCGGCGGCCGCCTCCTGCCGGGCCCGGGTCGCGGCGGCATCGGCCTGCCTGCGGGCCTCGGCCTGCTCGGGGGTTTCGGTCGGGGTGGTGGCGGCGGGTGCGGCGGGTGGGGAGTCCTGCGGTGCGGAGCAGCCGGTGAGGGCGGCGAATGCGGTGGCCGCCGCCGCGGCGGTCAGCAGGGTGCGGCGGAGTCGGCGGCGCGGCATCGGGGTGGTCATGGCGGGTCTCCTGTCGGTGGTGCGGGTCACAGGCCGGTGGAGCCGGCGGCGAGCAGCGGGACGAGGGCGGGCAGTACCGCGCTGCCGACGACCGCGCTGCCGATCGCGGCAGCCCCGGCGACCGGCGCGGTGAGGTCGGGTGCCTGCACCGGCGCCGCGGAGGGCGAGTCACCGATCCGAGTCCACGGCAGGCAGTTCAGGCTTCTGAACGCGGCGTCGGTGGGTGTGATGTCCACGACGACGCGGCCCGTGCCGTAGGCGTACGCGATGACGTCGTCACCCTCGCCGGTGAAGCCGGAAAGCCGGGTGCCCCAGCAGTTGTAGTCGCCGTCGATCGGCCCGGGTGAGACGTAGAGGCCGGGCTCGATGTCGACGCCGACGATGTAGGTGCTGTCCGCCGGCATCGTGGTGCCTGCCGCGTGCGCGGTGCCTGCGCTGACGACGACGGCGGCGGCGGCGAGGACGGACACGGTGAGTGCGGTGGTGCGGATGCTCATGGGGATTCCTTCAGGGTGGTGGGTGGGCCCCGTGCCGGGTGGGACGGGGCCGGATCGTGCTGGGGCGATCGGGGTCATGCGGTCGCGAGGAGCGGCGCGACGATGTTGTCGGCGACGGCGGCGCGGACGCCGGGAGCGATGTCCGCCTCGTGCCCGCGCCGCGCGGCAACGGCGAGCCGGTGCGCCGCCTCGTTGAGGGGGTGTCCGTCGTGTCCGCGGACCCACGAGAAGCGCACGCGCCGACCGTGACTGAGGTGGTGGATACGGTCCACCGTGGTGGCGATGGTGCCGCGGTTCGGATGGCCGCTGCCGAGACAGGTGAGTGCGGCGCGGCTGTCGGTGAGGATGTGCAGCGGGTGGTTCCGGAAACTGGAGACGGCGAGTTCGATGGCGACCAGTTCACCGGCGAGTACCGAGCCGACATCGGGGACCATCTTCTGGCGGCGCACCCCGTCCGCTCGAACGCAGGCCACCCCGACGCCGCGTCGCCTGCTGTTCTTGGAGGCATCGGTGGCGATGACGAGTTCCGGCAGAGGTACCGCCGCGGCGAGGGCGGCGACGTGCGCGGACATCGCGTCGGCGGGCAAGGAGCAGGGCGGGCATCCGGCCGCGGGGCGTCGGGGTGAGGTCGAGGGTGGGGAATGCGCCCGCGACGCGGCGGAGTTCGCCGCGAACCTCGGTGTCGCCGACGTAGACCGGCACCGGTGTGGGCACCGTGGCCGCCCACTGGTGGACGTGCTCGAATGCGTCGAGCGTGGTGGCCCGGCGGTGGAGATCGCTGGCGCCGTCGCGGGTGAAGACGCGGGTGCGGATGCCGGTGTCGTCGAGGATCACTTCGGCGGTGAGCGAGTGGTCGGTGTCGGTTCCCGCGGTGTGGCGGGAGTGGATCACGGCGAGGGTCATCGGGCTGCTCCTGTCTGTTCCGGTGGTGGCGACAACAGTCACCGACGGCGGTGTGTGTGGAGAACTCGATCACTGATAACCAGGGTTATCGATCTGCGCGGCGAGGGTGTCGGTGCGGTGGGCTACCGTCGCCTCACTGCCTCCGTGGGAGCGGCAGGGTCACGGTAGGGAAGGGGTCGGACACGGATGAGTAGCGATGCGGCGTCACCGCTGCTGCTGTCGAAGCCGGCCATCGCCGAGCTCGCCCGCGTGCGGCGGCCCGTGGTAACCATGTGGATCAACCGCTACCGGGCGACCGCGCACCCATTCCCGGGACCGGTCGCGACGCGGAACCGGGTCGACCACTATGCGGCGGACGAGGTGGTCCGGTGGATCCGGGCCCGCGGCCTCGGCAACAGCGACACCCTCGTCGAGGATCTCGCCCTGCACGCGGTGCTCGGACACGAGTCGGCGCTGCCCGCGCAGGTCGTCCTGGACGGGGTCACCGCGCTGCTGTGCGTGAAGGTTCTGCTCGGCGACCAGCTCGCCGACCTCGACGCCGAGGATCTGCTGGACGAGGTCGACGGCCTCGACCCCGACGACCGGTTCCTGTTCCGCGAGGTGGCCGCGCTCGGCGCCGAGGTGGACCTGCTCGCCCGGCACGTCGACACCATGTCGGATGCCGCGTACACGCCCGCGGCGGCATTCGAAACGCTGATGCGGCAACGGTTTCGGATCGGCCCCCGGGAACTGGGTGAGACCGCGCTGCGCCCCGCCGCCCTCACGCTGGCGGCCCGGATCGCGTTGGCCCTGTCGGACGGGGAGCGCGCGGTGTTCGTCGACCCGTCCACGGACGGCAGCGACCTGTTGGTGACGCTGCGATCACTGCTGCCGGAGTACACGGACGCGGTCGCGGTCACCGGTCCGGCCGACACCGCGGCGACGCGGCTGGCCCGGCGCAGGCTCGTCGTGCACCAGTGGCGGCTCCGGCCCGGCGGCGGGGACGACGGCGTGCCCGGCCCGGCGACGTTCCTGACTCAGTTCCCCGGACCCGGCGCCCCGCACCTGTCCGACACGCAGATCCTGTCCGCGATCGACGACGTGGCGTTGCAGATGTGGGACGGCCAGTCGGCGGTGATCGTCGGGCCAGCGAGCGCGCTCGTCGACCCGCTGGCCGACCGGGACGCCGAGGCCATCCGGTCGGCGCTGCTGCGGTCAGATCGGGTGCGTGCTGTGGTGCGACTGCCGGAGGGGTTGCGGGTGTCGCGGCCCGGGTTGTCGACGGCGCTGTGGGTGCTCGGCTCCGCGGACGCCTCGGTGAAGCCAGCGGACCGGTGGACGGTCCTCGCGGACCTCGGGGGCGTCGACCTCGATGACCTCGCCGCCGAGGCGGTGCTCGCCGATGTCCTCGCCGCGATGGGATCGCGGGACACGGTGCGGGCCCATGCCTTCCGCGTCGGCAGGAGGTACCGGACGGCGACGCTGCTGGCGTCGGGCTCGTTGGCGCCGCCACGCCCGCACCGCCTGCCACGTCCGCGCCGTCCCGGCGCCGAGGCCGCCGCGCGGGTGGTCCAGCTGGTGGGGGAGTACCGGGACGGCACGACCCGGATCGACACGCAGCTGACGGTGCCGGTCGAGTACCGTCCTGCCACCGCGCCGACGGAGTCGGCAGGCCGGTTGGCGGCGTCGCGGGAACTGGCGGCGGTGCCGGGCAACCGGATCGACGCCGCGGACCTGCTGGAGTCCGGCGCCGAGGACGCGGCCGGTGTGGTGCGGGTGATCGGCACCGATGAGGTCCTCGGGCGGAGGATCGTGGGGGAGCGGGGAATCGACCGCCTGCGGTTTACGACGCGGCATCCCAGCGGCCGCTACACCGAGCCCGGCGACATCGTCTACTGCACCAGCCCAGAGTTCGGGGCGATCGTCGACGTCGAGGGGTCGTCGGTGGTGCTCGCCCCGGCCCGAATCATGCGGGTCACGGACCCGCTCGCCTCCGGGCTGGTGCCGGAGCTGATCGCCGGGCACCTGCGCGCCGCTGGCGTCGGGGACCGCGCTACCGGTGCGGTGCGGAGGGGGAAACCATGGCGGGCGTGGGAGATTCCCCGCATCGACCCGAGTCGGGTGCCCGCCGTGACCGCCGCGCTGGCGGATCTGCGTCGCCGCAGGCAGGCGGCGGCCGAGCTGGTGGCGACGATCGACCGCCTCACCGACACCCTGGTCGACGGGGTGGGTCGGGGCGCGCTGGTGATCGCCGAGGACACTGTGTTGGAACCGGAGAAAGGCTGAGGATGCCCCCCAGGAAGAAGTCCGTCGACGCGGCGCCGTCGACGATGAAGGAACTGAAGGACACGCTGTGGAAGGCCGCGGACAAGCTGCGCGGCTCGATGGACGCGTCCCAGTACAAGGACGTGATCCTCGGCCTGGTGTTCCTCAAGTACATTTCGGACGCGTTCACCGAGCGCCGTGAGCAGATCCACGCCGAACTCGTCGCGGACGGGCTGGACGAGAACCAGATCGCGCAGCTGATCGACGACGAGGACGAGTACCGCGCGGGCGGCGTGTTCTGGGTTCCCGGCGAGGCCCGCTGGGAGTTCCTGTCCGCCAACGCGAAGGGCACCGCCCCGGCCGCCGGCGTCGCGGGCCGGACGGTCGGGGAACTGATCGACGCCGCGATGCGCCAGCTGATGGACGCCAACGAGAGCCTGCGCGGCACCCTGCCGACGATCTTCAACGGCGACAGCGTCGACCAGCGCCGCCTCGGGGAACTGATCGACCTGCTCGGCGACACCCGGTTCACCGGTGAGGGTGCGACGAAGGCACGGGACCTGCTCGGCGAGGTGTACGAGTACTTCCTGGAGAAGTTCGCCCGCGCCGAGGGCAAGCGGGGCGGCGAGTTCTACACCCCCGCCGGTGTGGTCCGGGTGCTGGTGGAGGTGCTCGAACCGTTCGGCGGCCGCGTGTACGACCCGTGCTGCGGTTCCGGCGGCATGTTCGTGCAGACGGAGAAGTTCATCGAGCATCACGGCGGCAACGCCACCGACGCCGCCGTGTACGGCCAGGAACTGAATCAGCGCACCTGGCAGATGGCGAAGATGAACCTCGCGATCCACGGTGTCACCGGCAACCTCGGTGACCGCTGGGAGGACACCTTCGCGCAGGACAAGCATCCCGACCTGCTCGCCGACTATGTACTCGCGAACCCGCCGTTCAACATCAAGGACTGGACCCGCCGCGAGGACGACAAGCGCTGGCGTTACGGCGTCCCCCCGGCCGGCAACGCGAACTATGCGTGGATCCAGCACATCGTCGCGAAGCTCGCCGAACGCGGCAGCGCGGGCATTGTGATGGCCAACGGGTCGATGTCCTCGAATTCCGGTGGGGAGGGCGACATCCGCGCCCAACTCGTCGAGGCCGACCTGGTGTCGTGCATGGTGGCGTTGCCGACGCAGCTGTTCCGCTCCACCGGCATCCCGGTGTGCGTGTGGTTCCTCGCGAAGGACAAGTCGGTGGGCCCGAAGGGCAGCATCGACCGCCAGGGCCAGGTGCTGTTCATCGACGCGAGAAACCTCGGCTACATGGTGGACCGCGCCGAACGCGCGCTGAGCGACGACGACATCGCGAAGATCGCCGGCACCGTGCACGCCTGGCGCGGAACCGAATCCGCTGGCGGCGCAACCTACGAGGACGAGCCCGGCTTCTGCTACTCGGCTGAGCTGTCCGAGATCAAGGAAGCCGACTACGCACTCACCCCGGGTCGCTATGTCGGTGCCGCGCCGATCGAGGACGACGGGGAGCCGATCGAGGAGAAGATCGCGAGGCTCACGGGGGAGCTGTATGCCCAGTTCGACGAGAGCAGTCGGCTGCAGGAAGTGGTTCGGGAGCAGTTGGGGAGGGTGCTGTGAGGGAGTTGGTTCTTGGCGACTCGCTCGAGTTACTGATTGACAATCGCGGCAAGAATCCTCCCTTTGTGGCGGACGGTGTGCCCGCAGTTTCGGCGATGAATGTCGCGAACGGTGTGCTTGATCTGAATGACGCGCGCCGGGTTACCCGTGATATCTACGAGACATGGATGCCCCAGCCGATCAGGAGGGGCGATGTCGTCATGACCAGCGAGGCGCCTCTCGGTCGTGTAGCTAGGGTTCGATCGGACGACGAGATATGTCTGGCGCAACGAGTATTCGGCCTGCGTGGTCGCGAGGGCGTACTTGATACCGGCTTTCTGTACTACGCGCTCCAGTCGTCAAAGGTCCAGGCTGAGCTCGAAGGCCGGGCGACCGGCACCACGGTCGTCGGAATTCGGCAATCCGCGCTACTTCAAGCGAAGATCCCTGCGCCAGATTTTGGCCAACAATGCGCCATGGCCGAAGTCCTCGGCGCCCTCGACGACAAGATCGCCGCGAACCGGAAGCTGGCCGAGACCGCGGACTTGCTGGCTAAGGCTCAGTTCACTTCGATGCTTGCTGACTCCCAGTCGGTGCCTCTTTCTGCGACTGCCCAGTTCGTGAACGGGAAGGCGTTCACCAAGGGCGCGAGTGGAACGGGGCGGGTAGTCATCAGGATCGCCGAACTCAATTCGGGTATCGGCGGATCGACGGTGTTCAGTGACATCGAGGTGGACGATCAGTTCGTGGCTCGTCCTGGCGACCTGTTGTTCGCATGGTCGGGTTCACTCACGCTCCATCGCTGGTTCCGGGATGAAGCGATCGTGAACCAGCACATCTTCAAGGTGATCCCGGCTGACGGATACTCGCCGTGGCTACTGTTCCAGCTGATCCAGGAGAAGCTGCCCAGATTCAAGGACATTGCAGCCGACAAGGCGACAACGATGGGGCATATTCAGCGCAAGCACCTAGACGAACCGGTGCTGGTTCCATCACCGGCACAGGTCGAGCGCCTCGAAGCAACGATGACCGCGTTGTGGGATCGTGCACTGCTCGCAGAGCGGGAGTCGCTGCAGCTCACCACCCTCCGCGACACCCTCCTCCCACGCCTCATGTCGGGCGAACTCCGCGTCCGCGACGCCGAGAAGCAGGTGGAGGCTGCCCTGTGACGGACGAGGTCGCGAGGGAACTCGTCGAGCTGGCGGAGGCGAAGCGTGCCTCGCTGACCCCGTCCGACTGGGCGACCTTGCGTGAGATCACTGAGCGGGTCACGGCGCATGCCGGTCCGTTCGCGGAGTGGGTGCCGCCGAAGCGCATAGGCGACAACTCTTTCGAGATCGGCTACTCATCCTGGGGTTCGTTGGCGGGGGAGGTGGTGCGCGCGGTGTACGACCTGGGCCTGGTCGTCCCGTTCGCGTGGCCGCAGTGGGAGGACGCGCAGCGGCTGCTTGCCCCGGCGACCTTCGACCCGGACACCCTGACCTGGCCGCAGACCGTCGGACTGCTCACGTTGCTGCTCCGGCAGGACCGGTTCAGTGATGGCACGGTGGCGGAGGCGTTCGAGGACGGCGCGCTCCCAAAGCTGTTGGTGCGCCTCCTGGACTTCGCGCCGACACGCGGGGAGTGCATGACTGTCGCCTCCCCGCCGAACCCGCGGTCATCGGCCGCGTCCCCTCATCACCGGAGCCATCCATGACCCGCTACGCCCCTTACCTCCGCGTCTTCGCGGGGATGCTCGCCGCGATCTGCTTGTGGCTGGCGTTCGTGGAGTTGATCAACGGCAACGTCGGGCAGGCGCTGGCGCAGGTGCTGTTCGCCGCCGGCCTCGGCTACCTCGCTGTCGGAAGGCCGATCCGTGACCATCTGGCCCGGGTCAGGGCGGAGAAGGCTGGCCTCGCCGCCCGCGCGCAGGCCGGCCACGAGGCGTTCCTCGCCGGTGACCCGGCGGCGTTCGCCCCGCCGCCGGAGCCGCAGCCGACGAAGCCGATGCGCCGCGGCGTCCTCGTCGCGATCGCCGTTGCCGCGGTGTTCGTGCTGATCGGGATCGTCGGCGACATCGGTGACGGCCTCGACGTCGAATCCGACACGGACACCACAACCGCGCAGCCGACACCCGCCGCCACGCCGCCGCCTGCGGCCACGCCCGCCGAACCTGCGGCAGCACCCGCCGCGTCCGCGGCAGCCCAGCCTGCCCCGGTGGCGCAGGCCGCGGCGGCGACGGCGACCATGCCGAACGTGGCGTGCATGAACCTGCAGGACGCCCAGGACACGATCCAGGCGGCGGGCGTCTTCTACTCCCGCAGCGCGGACGCGACCGGGCAGGGTCGCAACCAGGTCGTCGACCGCAACTGGGTGGTCGTCGGCCAGACCCCGCCCGCCGGGAGCCTCATCGGCGAGGGCGACGCGGTGCTGTCGGTCGTCAAGGTCGGCGAGCCGGGGGACTGCTCGTGACCGGGCGCCCGCAGGCGCGGTCGGCATGCTGAGTCGCCTCGGCCGGGCGGCCGCGGCACGGATCCGCGACGTGGGTTCCATCCCGTCGGGGTTGCGTGCGCGTCACGAGGTGAACCGGCGGATTGACCTGCAGCGCGAACGGTGGGAAGCCGAACTGGCGCAGTGCCGCGCGCGGCGTGCGGCGCTGTCCGCGCGGGTCCGGGACGAACGATGCGGCTTCGACCCCGCCGAGAGTGAGGGATCCCGGCTGGCGCTCACGGCGTACAACACCAACGCTGCGCGCATCGACGAACTCCGGGACCTGCTGCGCCACACGGCCATGCCGACCTACCTGCCGCAGTTCGCCGTCCGGTGCGGGTCTGTCGTCACGCTGCGGTTCGGTGACGACGAACCGTGCCGGATGATCGTCGCCCGCCACAGCCACGACGAGACGATCGAACCGTGCCCGCCGCATACCCCGTTGGGTGCCGCGCTGCTCGGCCGTCGGCGCGGCGACATCGTCGCGTACGTGGTCGACGGGCGACAGAGCCCCGTGAAGTGGTGGACTTCGGATCAGGCGCGAGATCGCGTAGTGATCAACGAGTCATGCTGAATGCTAGCTGATTTCGACGGCCTC